>NZ_WQFL01000031.1:0-1158 GCF_013034175.1 Ruegeria sp. HKCCA5463 | reverse complement strand
TCGATGATCCAGTCGGCGATCTGGCGGAATTCGACCTCGCCGAAGCCGCGGGTGGTGCCGGCGGGCGACCCCAGACGGATGCCCGACGTGATGGTCGGCTTTTCGGGATCAAACGGCACGCCGTTCTTGTTGCAGGTAATATGCGCCCGGCCCAAGGCTTTCTCGGTGGCGTTGCCTTTCACCCCTTTGGGGCGCAGGTCGACCAGCACCACATGGGTGTCGGTGCCGTGGGTCACCGTGTCCAGACCGCCCTTGATCAGCTGATCCGACAGCGCCTGGGCGTTGGTGATCACCTGCTTGACATAGTCCTTGAACTCGGGCCGCAGCGCCTCGCCGAAGGCCACGGCCTTGGCCGCGATCACATGCATCAGCGGGCCGCCTTGAATGCCGGGGAAGATGGCCGAGTTCACTTTCTTGGCGATATCTTCATCATTGGTCAGGATCATGCCGCCGCGCGGGCCGCGCAGGGTCTTGTGCGTGGTGGTGGTGGCCACATGCGCATGCGGGAAGGGGCTGGGATGCTCGCCCGCCGCGACCAGACCGGCGAAATGCGCCATGTCCACGTGCAGATAGGCACCGACCATGTCGGCGATCTGACGCATGCGGGCAAAGTCGATCTGGCGCGGAATGGCCGAACCGCCGGCGATGATCAGCTTGGGCTGGTGTTCCTTCGCCAGCGCCTCGACCTGATCGTAATCCAGCATGTTGTCCTGCTGGCGTACGCCGTATTGCACCGCGTTGAACCACTTGCCCGACTGGTTCGGACGGGCGCCGTGGGTCAGGTGGCCACCGGCATCCAAACTCATGCCCAGAATGGTGTCGCCGGGCTTGATCAGCGCCTGAAACACGCCCTGGTTGGCCTGAGAGCCGGAATTGGGCTGCACGTTGGCGAATTCACAGCCGAACAGTTGCTTGGCGCGGTCGATGGCCAGGTTTTCGGCGATGTCGACGAACTGGCAGCCGCCATAATAGCGGCGGCCGGGATAGCCTTCGGCGTATTTGTTGGTCATCACCGAGCCCTGCGCCTCCATCACGGCGGCAGAGACGATGTTCTCGGACGCGATCAGCTCGATCTCGTCGCGCTGACGACCCAGTTCCGACGTGATCGAGCCAAAAAGCTCGGGATCACGATCAGAAAGGGACTGGGTGAAAAATCCG
>NZ_WQFL01000030.1:0-1229 GCF_013034175.1 Ruegeria sp. HKCCA5463 | reverse complement strand
ATGGCAAAGGAAAAGTTTGAGCGTACAAAACCGCACGTCAACATCGGCACGATTGGCCACGTTGACCACGGCAAGACCACGCTGACCGCAGCAATCACCAAGTATTTCGGTGACTTCAAAGCGTATGACCAGATCGACGGTGCGCCGGAAGAAAAAGCTCGCGGCATCACCATCTCGACCGCCCACGTGGAATACGAGACCGACAACCGCCACTATGCGCATGTCGACTGCCCCGGCCACGCCGACTACGTCAAGAACATGATCACCGGTGCGGCGCAGATGGACGGCGCGATCCTGGTTGTGAACGCCGCTGACGGCCCGATGCCGCAGACGCGTGAGCACATCCTGCTGGGCCGCCAGGTTGGCATCCCGAAGATGGTCGTGTTCCTGAACAAAGTTGACCAGGTTGACGACGAAGAGCTGCTGGAACTGGTTGAGATGGAAGTTCGCGAACTGCTGTCCAGCTACGACTACCCCGGCGACGATATCCCGATCATCGCAGGTTCGGCTCTGGCGGCGATGGAAGGCAACAACCCGGAAATCGGCGAGAACAAGATCCGCGAGCTGATGGCGGCTGTTGATGAGTATATCGACACCCCCGAGCGTGCGGTTGACCAGCCGTTCCTGATGCCGATCGAAGACGTGTTCTCGATCTCGGGCCGTGGTACCGTTGTGACCGGTCGTGTCGAGCGTGGCGTGATCAACGTTGGTGACGAGATTGAAATCGTCGGCATCCGCGACACCACCAAGACCACCTGCACCGGCGTTGAAATGTTCCGCAAGCTGCTGGACCGCGGTGAAGCGGGCGACAACATCGGCGCGCTGCTGCGTGGTGTTGACCGTGACGGCGTTGAGCGTGGCCAGGTTCTGTGCAAGCCGGGTTCGGTGACCCCGCACACCAAGTTCGAAGCCGAAGCCTATATCCTGACCAAGGAAGAAGGCGGTCGTCACACCCCGTTCTTCGCGAACTACCGTCCGCAGTTCTACTTCCGTACGACGGACGTGACCGGCACCGTGACCCTGGCCGAAGGCACCGAGATGGTCATGCCCGGCGACAACGTGTCGTTCGGCGTTGAGCTGATCGCGCCGATCGCGATGGAAAACGGCCTGCGTTTCGCCATCCGCGAAGGCGGCCGCACCGTCGGCGCCGGCGTTGTGTCGAAGATCATTGAGTAATTCGCGCAAGCGAATGATCAGACGGAAAGGGCGCCCCGCGGGGCGCCCTTTTT
>NZ_WQFL01000003.1:0-373975 GCF_013034175.1 Ruegeria sp. HKCCA5463 | reverse complement strand
CCGCACCAAGATCATCCCGCCGCTACCGTGGTCGACTTTCTCACCGCCGTTCTCAAATTTACCTTATGCCGCGCAAATCTGAAGCTTAAGAGTCACTGGAAAGCCCACCAGTGGTGTGGCTTTAGAGTGCGAGGCTTGAGGAGGTCTGATACTCTCAAGGCAGCATCATTTTCTATGTAGGAACACATCGTGCTCGAGCCGATTCAGCCCAAAAAAGTAAGACAAGGCATTGCATGTGCTGGCAATTGGATACTTGATACAGTTCACTCAATTTCGCATTGGCCTGAAAAGTCGGGGCTGGCGCTCATAAAAACCCAGCATGTCGACCTTGGCGGCGGACCCGCCAATGTAGCCTTGGGACTGAAAGCCATGGACGTGTCTTATCCGGTAATTCCAATTGGTCTGATAGGCGCAGGCGCATTGGGCGACGAAGTTTTGCGTCTAAGCGCAGAAGCGGGGTTGCCTTTAGACGGCCTACTGCGAACAACACGTGCAACAACATCCCAGACGCATGTGATGAACGTACAAGGTGACAGCCGCACCTTTTTTCACCACCGAGGCGCTAACAGTTTATTTGATGCGGCGTCGGTTAATATTGATGAGCTATCGGACGCCGGTATTAAGCTATTATATCTTGGTTATTTAACGTTACTAGACAGACTGGATGAGATCCTGCCAGAGGGAAAAACTAGAGCCGCACGGCTGTTGTCAGTTGCCCGCGCCAAAGGCGTGAGGACTTGCGTTGACCTCGCATCGTTCAGGTCCGACACCTACTCGGATATTGTGTCAAAGACGCTTCCCGAAATCGATTTTCTGTTCGCGAATGAACTCGAAGCTGAGGCGGCAACAGGCATAAATCTCACGCAAAAGTCTGATCCCAACGAAATGATGAAAGCAGCTCGCTTTCTGAAATCCGGTGGGGTCAATCGAGCGGTAATAATACATAGCCCAACACAAATCGTATGTTGTGAAACAGAGGTTGAAATTGCCTTCGCGCCTGATCCGATACCTGCTGAAGAAATCATCAGCCCTGTGGGTGCGGGAGATGCTTTCTGCTCCGGCGTTATTCATGGTCTCCATGAAGATTGGCCTATTGAGAGTTGTCTCAAATTTGGCGAGAAAGCTGCCGCCGCCTGCTTGTCTGGGCATACTGCCACCGATGGACTCAAAACAATCTCAGTTCCGCGGATCCCGCCATAGAAAATCGTTCAGACTAGAGGCGACTATGTCCCGCTTCTTCCCAGTTCGTGAACAGCGTTTCGAGTGGCTGCTATATTGTGCGTTCTTTTTGTGGTCCTCATATTGTCCGAATACGCACCTTTGGGCCAGTTGGGCCAGAAACAGCACCGTTATCCCTTTTGCCTGAGAAACAGCGTCGTATTACCCGGTAGGTGCATAGAAATTGAATGATCCTGATTGCTCCATGCAACCGTTTCACTCTCATAGGAGCCCCAACCGTGGCCTGTTCCTCCAAACTCTGCAGCATCACTGTTCAGGACAACTTCCCAGTGGCCTGAATTAGGCACACCCAGCCTGAATCCGTCGCGAGGTGTCGGGGTCATGTTGCAGACAACGATCACGGGATCCTTGCCTTCATCGCCCTGGCGGAGCCATGCGTAGACGGACAAATCAGACTGATCGACTTCAAGCCAGTAGAAGCCGGAGGCCATACAATCAGTTTCGAATAGCGATGGTGTCTCGGCGTAGAACTTGTTTAGCGCCTTGACCCACGCCTGAACGCCGCGGTGCCATTCATGATCCAGCAAGTGCCAGTCGAGGGATCGATCGTGAGACCATTCCGCGCCCTGAGCGAATTCCTGACCCATGAACAGGAGTTTCTTGCCCGGATGGCCCCACATGAAACCATAATAGGCCCGCAGCCCAGCAAACTTATCGAAGCCGTCGCCCGGCATCTTGGAGATCATCGAGCCCTTGCCATGCACAACTTCGTCATGACTGATGGGCAGGATAAAATTCTCCGAGAACGCGTATGTGAGGCCAAATGTCATTTCATGATGATGGTGCGACCGGTGAATGGGATCGCGCGCCATGTATTGCAGCGTGTCGTTCATCCACCCCATGTTCCACTTGAACCCAAACCCAAGCCCACCCTGGTCGGTGGGTTGGCTGACTCCCGGAAAGGACGTGCTTTCTTCGGCGGCCATGATGATGCCAGCATCAGCGTCGTACACGAGTTCGTTGGTGCGTTTGAGAAAGGCGATCGCCTCAAGATTTTCGCGGCCACCATGTTCATTTGGCACCCACTCGCCCTCTTTGCGGGAATAGTCGCGGTATAGCATGGACGCGACCGCGTCTACGCGCAGCCCATCGATGTGAAACTCCCGGAGCCAGTAGAGCGCGTTGGCGCAGAGATAGTTCTGCACCTCACGCCGCCCGTAATTGTAGATCAGTGTGTTCCAGTCCTGATGAAAACCCTCTTTCGGGTCGGCATGCTCGTAAAGCGCGGACCCGTCGAATTGACCCAATCCATGCGCGTCGGTCGGAAAGTGCCCCGGCACCCAATCGAGCAGCACCCCAAGGCCCGCGATATGGCAGGCATTCACGAATTCCCGGAATTCATCCGGAGTGCCATAGCGGATTGTCGGAGCGAACAGACCTATGGGCTGGTACCCCCACGAGCCGTCGAACGGGTGCTCAGAGACAGGCATCAGTTCGATATGTGTGAACCCCATCTCGCGCACGTAATCCACCAACTCCTTGGCGAATTCGAGATAGCTGAGCGGGCGGTTGCCGTCCTCGACCTTGCGCCGCCACGACCCCAGATGGACCTCGTAGATCGAAATCGGCCGGTCAAAGCGGTTGCGGTCCGCGCGCGTTGCCATCCAGGCGTCATCACTCCAATCATACCCGTCTAAATCGCGCACAACCGACGCCGTGGCGGGGGGATGTTCTGCCCCAAAGCCAACCGGGTCGGCCTTGAGCGGCAGAATGTTACCTTGCGCATTACGGATTTCGTATTTGTAGAGCGACCCTTCGCCCAGGCCGGGAATAAAGATCTCCCAAATCCCGGTCGTGCCCCGTGCACGCATTACGTTTCGCCGTCCGTCCCATTGATTGAACTCGCCCACAACGGAAACACGGCTCGCGGCCGGGGCCCAGACCGCGAAGTTCACGCCCTTTACGCCATCATGCTCAAGCGGATGGGCCCCGAGTTTTTCCCACAGGCGCAGATGTGCACCTTCGGCGATCAGGTACTCATCCATCTCGCCGAGTACCGGCCCGAACCTGTAGGCGTCATCCTGCTCCCAGACATTGCTGTCATTGCGGGCACGCAGGCGATAGGCGCCAGTCGCCACGGGTTTGCGGACAAAGCCCGAGAACAGCCCGCGCCCGTCAAGGCGATGCAGCTCGGCTTCGACTTTACCGGTCTTGCCGTCCAGAACCTCGACACTCAGTGCGCCCGGGATCAGCACGGTAACACTCCAACGCCGCCCGTTTTTGTGAGGGCCAAGAACCGAAAACGGATCGCTCATCGAACCTGCAAGCAACGCTTCGGCAGTGGCAGAGTCAAAGGCGGGGGAATAGCTGATTGTGGTCATTCTGTCTCTCCTGCAAGCGAGTCGATGCCCCAGATGTCTTTCGCATAGCCCTGGATTGTACGGTCGGACGAGAACCAACCGGACAATGCGGTATTGAGAACGGCCATGCGCGCCCACGCGTCTTTGTTGGCAAAGCCGCCGTCGACCCTGCGCTGCGCGTCCCAGTAGGCATCGAAATCGGCGGCGACCATGAAATAGTCGTCCCGCAACAGCTTTTCGAGCACCGGCCAGTGACGCGTCGGATCACCGGGCGAATAAAACCCGGTGCGTACTTGCTCGATGACTTCGTTCAGGATCGGGCTTCGGTCGATATAGTCCTGCGTGACATATCCCTCGCGCGCGGCCTGTACTTCGGCAGCGGTCATCCCGAAGATATAGATGTTGGTGGCCCCCACGTGGTCGCAGATTTCCACATTGGCACCATCGAGCGTGCCGATCGTAACCGCACCGTTCAGCGCGAACTTCATGTTTCCGGTGCCGGAGGCTTCTTTGCCAGCAGTTGATATTTGTTCGGACAGGTCCGCCGCCGGGATCAGCATCTCAGCCAAGGACACATTATAATTCGGCGGATAGACCACCTTGAGCCGATCTCCGATTACAGGATCAGTATTGATTGACTGTGCGATGTCGTTGATCAGCCGAATGATGTTCTTGGCATCGATATACGCTGGTGCCGCCTTACCGCCAAAGAATTTGACTCGAGGTGTCCAATCCGCATCCGGTTCGCGGCGGATTGCGTTGGCAAGGGCTGCGGTTTCAAATGCATTCATCAGCTGGCGTTTGTATTCGTGAATCCGCTTGATCTGAATGTCGAACATCGCATCGGGCGAAATCTGCAGGTTCATGTTTTCGGCGACCCAATCCGCAAGCCTGCGTTTGTTGTCTTGCTTGATCGCCATAAAGCGCTTGCGGAAGGCGGGATCATCCGCCAATGGCGCGATGTTTTCCAGCTGCTCAAGATCTGAAACCCACTCCGTTCCGATGGTTTCGTTTAGCAAATCCCGCAGACCCGGATTGCATCCATGCAGCCACCGACGCGGCGTTACACCGTTGGTCTGATTGAGAATTCGCTCGGGATATACCTTATGCAGATCACTGAAGACGGTTTGCTTCATCAGGTCCGTATGCAGGGCCGAGACCCCATTGACCCTGCGCGAACACGTAAAGGCAAGCGTTCCCATGTTCACCACGTCGTTTTCGACAATGCGTGGGGCGGCGCTGGTATTTGATTTTGCAACGTCCCGGCTCAACCGGTCATCGATCCGTTCGATCAGTTGCATGTGACGCGGCAGGATGTTGCCCATCAGCCCGACATCCCACGCTTCCAATGCCTCAGGCAGCAGTGTGTGGTTGGTGTAGTGCAATGTGTTCTGCGCAGTGTCGAACGCATCGTCAAAGCTCAACCCGTGCACATCTGTCAGCAGACGGATCAACTCGGGGCCCGCGATTGCCGGATGGGTATCATTCATCTGGATCGCAACTTTGGTTGGCAGCGCGCGCAGATCGCCATTGTGCGTCAGGAAGCGGCGCAAGAGATCCTGAAGCGAGGCGGAGGTAAAGAAAAACTCCTGCTTGAGGCGCAATGCCTTGCCTGTTTCGGTGCTGTCATCGGGGTAAAGGACGCGCGAAATCGTTTCCGCCAGCACCTCGGGTGCGGCGGCCTGCATGTATTCGCCGCGGTTGAACGGATCGAGGTCAAAAATCTTCTTGGGCTTAGCGGACCAAAGCCGCAGCGTATTTGTCCAGCGCGCCTGCCAACCGGCAACCGGCGTGTCATAAGCCTGTGCCATCACGATGTCGGATGGGCTCCATTTGGCTTGTGCGCCCGTCTCAATGACCTCACCGCCAAAGCCGATATCATAGAGGCATTCCGAGCGTTCGAATTCCCAATTGTGCTGGTGGCGCAGCCAGTCCTCTGCCATTTCTACCTGTTTGCCCTGATCGAAGGACTGCCGGAACAAACCATGCGCATAACGGATGCCATAGCCATATGCGGGAATGCCGAGACAGCTCATGCTGTCCAGAAAACAAGCGGCCAACCGTCCCAGACCGCCGTTACCCAACGCTGCATCCGGTTCGTCGTTTACCACATCGGCAAAGCTGACGCCGTGTTTCGCCAAGGCTTCGCGTGCATCATCTGCAAGCTCGAGGTTGTTGACCGCGTCCTCCAGGATACGTCCCAAAAGGAACTCCATCGACAGGTAATAAACCCGCTTCCGGTCCTTGGCATATGTACGGTTCGTCGCTTCGAACCACGGTGCGATCAGTTTGTCGCGCACCGCGCGGGACAGCGCGAGGCGCCAGTCCGTGGTGGAGGCCGTGTCCGGGGTCTTGCCAACGCTATGGGCAAGATGAAAGTCGATTGCCTGTGTCAGCGACCCGGGTTCATAGATATCTTTCATGGTCTGTTCCATCCTGCTCTTGTTCTGATTTGTCTCGGACGGTCGCATCAGGTGATGACATCCGCCTTTGTGCGCCCGGTGTGCCTTCTGATCTGCGCTAGCGCTTCTGCAGCCTGAATGACTGGGGATAGCGCTTCTCGCACATTCATGTTGTGATCGCCGCTGCAACCGACGAACCGCTCCAGGTAGACACGCAACGTAGCCCCTTGGGTCCCCGTGCCGGACAGACGAAACACAACGCGGGAACCGCCGTCAAAGCGGACGCGGACGCCCTGCCCTACGGTCAGGCTTTGATCAATCGGGTCGCGGTACGAGAAATCATCTGCCTCAACGACTTTCATGTCCTCGACCATTGAGCCGGGAAGCGTGTCTGACCTTTCGCGCAATGCCGTCATCAACGTATTTGCGATGTCGGTCGGGATCTCTTCGTAGTCGTGACGCGAGTAGTAGTTCCGGCCAAAGCTGCGCCAATGATCCTGCTGAAGCTGCACGATATCCCGACCATCCCGCGCCAGAATGTTCAGCCACAGCAGAACTGCCCACAGACCATCCTTTTCGCGGATGTGATTGGATCCAGTGCCTGCGCTCTCCTCGCCGCAAAGTGTCGCCTTACCCGCGTCCAGCAGATTGCCGAAAAATTTCCAGCCGGTCGGCGTTTCAAAACAGGGAATCCCCAACCGTTCGGCAACTCGGTCAACCGCCTGGCTTGTCGGCATCGAACGCGCGACGCCGCTAAGTTTCCCGGAATATGCCGGGGTCAGGTGGGCGTAGGCCGTCAACAGCGCCAGACTGTCAGAAGGCGTCACAAACGTGCGTTTCCCCATGATCATGTTGCGGTCGCCGTCTCCATCGGAGGCGGCGCCAAAATCAGGGGCATCAGGGCCGTTCATGACGCCGACAAGCTCACTGGCCCATACCGGGTTGGGGTCAGGGTGCCCACCGCCGAAATTCGGCGATGGAACCGCGTTGATCACCGAACCAGCTGGCGCGCCTAATGCGCCTTCCAGTATGCGCTTGGCATAGGGACCGGTGACCGCATGCATTGCATCGAAGCAGATGCGGAAGCCGTTCGCGAACAGGGTGCGGATGGCATCGAAATCGAACAGTTCCTGCATCAGCGCTTCGTAATCCGCCACCGGATCAACCACATCGATTTGCGTTTTGCCCAATCTGAAGCGGCCGGGTTCGTCAAAATCGCATGCGTCTTCTTCAGCGATTTTGTATTCGGTGATCTGCTGGGTTCGGGCGAAGATCTCATCTGTGATCTTCTCGGGTGCCGGGCCACCATTGGGGGCATTGAATTTCACACCGAAATCACCGTCCTCACCACCTGGATTGTGGCTTGCCGACAGGATGATACCCCCATCGGTTTTGAATTTCCGGATCAGGTTGGATACTGCGGGCGTTGACAGGATGCCGTTCTGTCCAACAATCAATCGAACAGCACCGTTGGCTGCCGCCATACGGATGATTACTCCAATGGCCTCGGAGTTGTAAAACCGCCCATCCCCGCCAACAACAAAAGTTTTGCCCGCGGCACCGCCGGTGCCGTCGAACACGGATTGCACAAAGTTCTCGAGATATCCCGGTGTGCGGAATACTGAGGTTTTCTTTCGCAGACCCGAAGTTCCCGGTTTCTGCCCCTCAATGGGCGACGTGCGAACAGTCTTGAAGGTCATTGTCCTTCTCCATTCCATTTTGGTTTGACCGACTCTGCGCTGACATCTCTGTGCCAAGACACACAAATGCGTCGGACGTCTTTATGTCACTCACCGAAAACGGCGCTTTCAGCCGCCAGTTTGGGAATTCGTCAACGGTGCCTGGCAGGTTCTGCTGGTCTTTTCGTTCCGCAATGTCATCGAGTTGGACGGCCACGATTTCGGAGTTTGAACGCGCAAGTCGGCGGTGGATTTCCTGAACAGGCTGTGATGCTCCCAATGTTTGAGCTGCGGCCTGACGGTCCGCGCGAACGTTCGCAAAGCAAGTGCGGTCTATGCTGCCAATCTCGGCGCGTACTCGGGCATCCTCTGCCGCGAAAAACCCGGCAATGGTGGGTGTGTCATGTGTGGCGAATGCACATACAGCTTTTTTGCGCGTCTTCGAGGTGTCAACAAATCCACCGTCCTCGGAGCGCATGTATTGCAGCACGTCCAGCCCGTATATCCCTGCCGCTTCAGTCTTTTCGCGCAAGCCGGAGGGAACGAGGCCAAGATCCTCGCCAATGACAATCGATTTGGTTCTCACGCTTTCTATGGCGACCACAGCGAGAAGAGCGTCAAAGGGATATCTGACATATGTGCCTTCTTCGCTTCCTTCCGGTATCCAGTAGCTGCGCATCAAACCCAGCACGTGATCAATCCGGATCATTCCGGCGTGACGCATTACTGTCCGCAACAGTCGCGCAAATCCGGTATAGCCTTGTTTTCGGATCCTTATTGGGCACAGCGGGGCGAGACCCCAGCTTTGCCCCGACGGACCAAGCGGATCGGGCGGCGCGCCCAACGTAGCGCCGGTCACCAGGGCTGTGTCCTTGCTCCATGTTTCCGCGCCACCAAGGCGCGGTCCTACGGCAAGATCCAGATACAAGCCGAGCCGCATACCGGCCTTGATGGCGCGGGTTTGCGCGTTGGCGAGCTGAACATCAGATTGCCACTGCCCCCACTCAACCAACGCTATTTCCTGCTCGTGATCATGCGCAAATGCGGCCACTGCGCCTGAGTCCCGATCTTGGTATGGCGTGGGCCATTTGCGCCAGTCTGAACCAAAGCGAAAGGCAAGTGCTTCAAACACCGCGAAATCACGCAGGCGCGCTCCTCCCGAGGCTCTAAAACCGGCCAATGAACGCTTTTCAGGCGCTCCATCCGGTAGACGTAGAAATTCCTCAAACCCGTCATCCAGGGCTGCTGCATTTTCTTGCAATGCAGCCCGGTAGTTGATCAGGTCACACGAAGCCGATCCCGTTTCTGTGCAGTACCATGTATTCAAAAATTCACGATGACTTGGCGAATAAGGGCTAACTACGTCATCAGGACGGACTTGACCCATCGCATGTATGGGATTGATCCCGACAAAATCGGCCCCATGCATTGCTATAGCCGCAGCATATTCCCCAAGAGAATGATAGCTACCCAGAGATGCAGCGGTCTTGTCTGTAAGCCCATACAAAGCAGTAAGAACGCCCCAAATGCGCGGCTCGGCGATCAAGTCTGAAAGGTTCAGCGCTCGCAACGGGCGAGCCAGGACCCAGGATGTAAATTCTCCGTTCAGGCAAAGCCGATGAATGCCGATTGGCAAAGCAGGAATAGCGATGGATTGCACCGCCTCTCCGCTTTCCACAACCTTCTCGCCAGATTCGGTTTCAAGGCTCCACGAAACCGTGCGCGAAACCGGAAACTTGGCTGGCTGACCTGCTGTGACGATCAGCTCTTGCGGCAGCTGGCGCTGTTCTTCTACTGTCCGTATTCGGTGCAGCACCACCCTTGCGTCTGCCTCAGACGTCACGTCCAGTCCCATGGCGCGCAGAACAGCAACCTGGGTGTCGGGCGCAACCTGGATCAGTTGCCCGTCAAACCCCCTGTAATCGGACGCCACGCCGACGAAGCGGCAAAGTTCTGCAACCCAATCCGTCATGATACGGCCGCCTTACCAACAAACAGCGAAACGGAATGGGCAGAAGCGCATTGACGCTTTCTGTCAACTACGTCGACAGGCTCTGTATCCGGCTCGGCTGTGTCCAGTACACGCTGCCAAACCAGACCCGGTCCCGGATCAGGTAAGAATAGTTTCTTGGGCTGTTCGTTTCCGTTGACCACAATCAGAGCGGTTCCCTCAGGAGAAAACGAGCCCTCCGCCTCACCACGTAAATGAAGACAAAACCCATCCAACGACGGATCCCGCCAATTTAGCGTACCGCCGTCCAGGCCGGACCAGGAGACATCAGGATTGCCATCGTTCCGGATTCGCCCGTGCAGGAATCGGCTTTGGCGCAAGACGGGTGTATTGCTCCGCAGCGCGATAAGATTCTGCGCAAATGCCAGCAGGTCGTTGTCAGCGGAAGCCCAGTTGATCCAGCTGATTTCATTGTCCTGACAATAGGTGTTGTTGTTCCCGCGTTGCGTTCGTCCGATTTCGTCCCCGGCCAGAAGCATGGGCGTTCCCTGCGACAGGAACACGGTGGCCAGCAAATTGCGAATGCGCAGGGCGCGGCGTTCAAGAATGTCTGGATTGTCCGTGTCCCCTTCCACTCCGCAATTGTCCGACAGATTGTTACTGTGGCCATCCTTGTTGCTTTCGCCATTGGCCTCGTTGTGCTTCTCGCGATAGCGGGTTAAGTCGGCCAGGGTGAACCCGTCATGCGCTGCAACGAAGTTGATGGAACTAGTTGTCCGGCGTCCCGGTCGATCGAACACGGATGCTGTGCCAAGGAAGTTGCCTGCAAGCTCTTGCGCAGAATGTGCATCCCCGCGCCAGAACCTGCGGGTAGAATCGCGAAACTTGTCATTCCACTCGCCCCAGTCAGCGGGATAACTTCCAAGCTGATAGCCGCCGGGGCCGATGTCCCAGGGTTCGGCAATCAATTTGCACCGGCTTAGCACCGGATCCTGTCGAATGGCATCAAAGAAGCCGCCATGCAGGTCAAACCCGTGGTGCTCGCGACCCAAAACCGTGGCTAGATCAAACCGGAACCCGTCCACTCCCATAACAGTGACCCAGTATCGCAGCGAATCCAATACAAGGCGCAATACGAAGGGGTGGTTGATCGCCAGAGTGTTCCCGCACCCTGTATCGTTGACATAGTAGCGCGCATGACTGGCCTGCAAATTATAGTAGGCCTTGTTGTCCAGCCCCCTGAAAGACAAGGTCGGCCCGCGGTGATCGCCCTCGGCGGTGTGATTATAGACAACGTCGAGGATCACCTCGATCCCCTCGGCATGCAGCCGATCGACGGCCTGACGAAACCCATCCGCCCCGTTTGGGCCAAAGTAACGCGGCTCCAGCGCAAAAAAACCCAGAGTGTTATATCCCCAATAGTTAGTCAGTCCGCGATCCACCAGAAAGCCGTCATTTAGAAAGGTATGGACCGGCAGCAACTCCAACGCGGTCACCCCAAGACCTTTCAGGTGCGAGATCACGGCATCGCTACCGAGGGCTTCATAGGTTCCGCGAAGTTCTGCGGGCACGTCGGGGTGCAACTGGGTCAGGCCCTTGACATGGGCCTCATAGATTACCGTTTCGTTCCATTCTCTGCGCGGGCCTGGCGCCCCTGACCAGAGGCGCTCAATGTCCGGCACCACCGACTTTGGCACAAATGGCGCACTGTCGATCTGACTGGGTTGCGTGTTGGTGTAATGGCCCGAGGGCTCATACCCAAGCATCTCCTTGCCTGACGACCAGTATCCACGGAACGCACGGGCGTATGGGTCAGCCAGCAATTTCCTAGGGTTGAACCTGTGGCCGCGATCGGGTTCATACGGCCCGTATGCTCGATAGCCATACAGCGTGCCGGGCTTCAGGCCGGGCACAAAGCCATGCCAAATCGGGCCCGTCTGCTCGGGCAATACCAGCCGTGTCACCTCGCGCTGCCCATCGGCGCTGAACAGACACAATTCGATCTTCGTCGCGTTTTCCGAGAACACGGCAAAATTGACCCCCTGCCCGTTGTAAACCGCGCCTAGTGTGGCGTGATCTCCCGCGTTTATGCTCATGATGGGCCTGTTGTCCTGCATGCCGGTTTAATTCTCCTGTAGCGACTTGTAGGCATCAGCCATGCGCTGTGCCGAACGGTCCCACCCGACCGGGTGTTTCATTGCGTTGCGCTGTGTTTTCTGCCAAGCCTTTTTGTCTTCGTACAATTCCATCGCACGGAACAAAGCCTCTTTTAGATTTTCCGCACTGACGGGCCCGAACTGAAAACCTGTTGCACAATCGGCGACAAGCGCTGCTGCATTCGCGTCAATAACCGTGTCTGCCAGACCACCCGTGCGCGACACAACTGGCAGCGTGCCATAGCGCATCGCGCACAGTTGGGTCAGCCCACATGGTTCAAAACGTGAGGGCACCAATGTGGCATCTGCCCCGGCTTGGATCAAATGCGCGAGGTCTTCGTCAAAGCCGATTTCAACACCAACGCGATCCGGATATCGCTGGGCCAATTCCCGAAACCCGTATTCCAGCGCCGTTTCGCCTGAGCCAAGCAGAACAAAGGAAGCTCCTTTATCCAGAACAAAGGGCAAGGCTTCCAACGCCAGATCAAGACCTTTCTGCCCGGACAGTCGGCTGATAACCGAGAATAGTGGCCCCGTCCTGTCGGCCCCTAGTCCAAAACGTCGTAGCAGAGCCTGTTTGTTTTTATTTTTTTTGGCCAAAGTGCGGCTGGAATAGGTTTGCGCGATCGCAGGGTCATTGGAGGGATCCCAGACCTGAGTATCGATCCCGTTAAGTATGCCCGACAAGTCGGCGTTACGCGCATTCAGCACACCTTCAAGCCCCATGCCAAACTCAGGCGTAAGCAACTCGCGTGCATAGGTCGGGCTGACAGTCGTTATTTGATCTGCCGCCATCAGCCCCCCTTTGAGAAAGCTGATCTGTCCGTAGTACTCAAAACCGCTTTGCGTAAACTGTGCCGGATCAAGGTTCAGCGTCCCCATCATCGTTGCAGGGAAATTTCCCTGAAAGGCGATATTGTGGATGGTTAGGATACAGGGTGGTGTCGCAGCGCCACTTGCTCGTGCATAGACTGGCGTAAGGCCAGCCTGCCAGTCATGTGCGTGAAGCACATCAGGCCGCCAACCGTCGATGCCAGCGCGCCCGATTTCTGCACCCAGCCAACTGAGCAGGCCAAACCGCAAATGGTTGTCTTTCCAGTCCAAGCCCGCTTCGTTCAGGTATATTTGGCCAGGTCGGTCATACAGGTGCGGTGCATCCACCAATAGCAAACTGACGCCGCTGGCTTTCTTGGCGAGCACCCGCACGGGCCCACCAAAAGCCGCACCCAAATTCATAACTTCCCTGGCTCCCTTCGCCAGATGCGCGATTTGGCGGTACAGCGGCAGCAGAACGCGGCATTCAACATCGAAATCGCCCATAACCCGGGCGAGCGCGCCCACCACGTCGGCCAGTCCTCCGGTTTTGACAAAGGGTGCGCATTCAGAAGCGATTGAGAGTTGCTTGAGGGTCATAGGTCCAGTTTGTCGATCATGGGTTGAGTGATCAGGCATACGCCATTTTCCGTTCGACGGAAGCGCGCCGCATCTTTTTCGGGGTCTTCTCCGACAACAAGCCCCTCAGGGATGCGAACCGAACGGTCAATCACGACATTCTTGAGCCGCGCTCCGCGCCCGATATCGACGTTGGGTAAAGCCACCACACCGTTGAGTTCAGAATAGGAGTTTGCGCGCACACCGGTGTGCAACAGACATTGGTTCAACTGCGCCCCGGAGATGATGCATCCGCCAGCCACCATCGAAGATACGGCAAGGCCGCGGCGATCTTTTTCGTCATGTATGAATTTTGCCGGTGGCGTCAATTCGGAATACGTCCAGATCGGCCAGGACTGATCATAGAGGTCGAGTTCAGGTTGAAAGTCGGTCAGGTCAATATTGGCCTGCCAAAATGCATCAACTGTTCCGACATCACGCCAATATGGCTTTTGCTCTAAAGAACTGGTCACGCAGGACCGGCTGAAAGGATGCGCATACGCGTTTCCCTTTGCCACCAGCGCTGGAATGATGTCCTTCCCGAAATCATGCTCGGACGCTTCGGAAAGAGCATCTTCGCGCAGCAACTCGATAAGGTAGTCAGTTTTGAAGACATAGATACCCATGCTGGCCAATGACTGGGATTCGTCACTCGGCATGTGCGGTGGATCTTCGGGCTTTTCGACAAACTCCAGAATTCGATCGCTGTCATCCACGGCCATAACGCCAAATGCGCTGGCCTCGTGACGGGGCACTTCAATGCACCCTACGGTGACATCTGCTCCGGTTTCGACATGCTGTTTCAGCAACAGCGAGTAATCCTGTTTGTAAATATGGTCACCTGCAAGAATAAGTATGTATTTGGGCGCATAACCCTCGATAATATCGATGTTTTGCGTAACGGCGTCGGCAGTTCCCAGATACCAGTGGCGTTCGTTGACACGCTGGGATGCCGGAAGAATGTCAAGTGACTCATTTCGCTCGGCGCGGAAAAAGCTCCAACCGCGCTGCAAGTGCCGGATCAGACTATGTGCCTTGTACTGCGTCGCGACCCCGATGCGGCGAATGCCGGAATTCACGGCGTTGGATAAAGCAAAATCGATAATGCGTGTCTTCCCGCCAAAATAGACTGCGGGCTTGGCGCGAATGTCGGTCAGTTCCTTCAGGCGACTGCCCCGTCCTCCTGCGAGGACAAAAGCCATCGTTTCCCGAGCAAGTCGATGCGTGGAGATAGTCATTCCAGAGTGCTCCTTTGCTGACGCCGAATCGCCGCCATGAGTGAGTCGATGTGGTGATAATTGCATGCCGAAACCAATTCGTTCAGTCAATAACTAAATCACAGTGATTTAATTATTGACACATCCCACGGAGTCAGCCAGTTTGGCAAAAAACGCTCTGCCCGGCACTGTTTATGGGAACCTGATGGAATACGACCCAAGAGTTATGAATGAATTCGTCGAAACAGACGTCGCAGCGCGAGGGTCCAATCAAAGCGGCATGCGCGTCTACAACGAGCGCCTGGTTCTGTCGCTGGTTCGCCAAGCTGGCGCGATGGCCAAGGCGGAGATTGCCCGCAAGACTGGGCTTTCCGCGCAGGCCGTATCAGTCATCACCCGGTCACTTGAGGCAGATGGGCTGCTGGAACGCCACGCGCCGGTTCGCGGCAAGATCGGGCAACCTTCCGTACCTCTTAGTCTTGCAAAAGATGGGGCGTTTTTTCTCGGCTTGAAAATTGGCCGCCGCAGCCTTGAACTGGTTCTGACCGATTTCCTGGGCAAAGTGAGGGAGAGGGTGTGCGTAAACCACGCCTATCCGACACCCGATGGCGCGGTGACATTCGCAAGAAACGAGATTGAGCGGCTGTTAAGTCGGATGCCGGCGGATCACCAGAAACGTGTAGGTGGCCTAGGTATTGCGCTGCCGTTTCAGCTTTGGGACTGGGCGGGAACATTGGGTGTTGAGCCTTCGAAGATGGATGGTTGGCGCAATCGGAACATCGCTGTAGAAATTGGCGAATTATTTGAATTTCCCGTGTATTTGCGCAACGACGCGTCAGCTGCATGCGGCGCGGAACTGGTGTTCGGTGATGCCGGTAAACCCCGAGATTTCCTGTACTTCTTCATCGGCTTCTTTATTGGCGGCGGGCTGGTTCTCGACAACACGCTTTATACAGGATCAACGGGGAACGCCGCAGCTTTGGGGTCACTTTATGTGCCGGCATCAGATGGGCGTTTGCGTCAACTCGTCGAGATCGCCTCATTGGCGACATTGGAGAACGCTGTAATTGCCGAAGGACATGCGGCAGCAATGCCCTGGAATTCTCCGGTAGACTGGAGATTGCCGGAAAACACGTTAGAGACATGGCTTGCTGATGCAGCACAGGGGATCGGCCATGCGATCCTGTCATCCGTTAGCGTGATCGACGTGAACCACGTTCTGATTGATGGGTGGATGCCAGACTCGGTGCGCTCTGAACTGGTCAATCGCGTGCGATCGTATGTGTCCCGGCACTCCGCTGCAGGCATCCATATCCCGAATGTTCTGGAAGGTTCGATTGGGCCGGACGCGCGCTCACTCGGCGCGGCGAGCCTGCCTTTGTCCGAGCGCTTCCTTGTGGAACGCAAAGCATTTCTGAAAGGTTCGACCTCATGATCCTGTGCTGTGGTGAAGCTCTTATCGACATGATTCCAACTCCAAGCAATGCTGGCTCGGATGGTTTTGTGCCACATTCGGGTGGCGCGGTGTTCAACACGGCGATAGCCTTGGGGCGGCTCGGGGTGCAAACGGGCATGTTGACCGGGTTGTCCGGCGATATGTTCGGGCAGCAGCTTTCCGAAGCACTAAAAGCCAGCCATGTCGACACTTCTCATGTGATTACTTCGGAGCGCCCGACCACACTGGCATTCGTACGCTTGCAGGATGGGCATGCAACCTACGATTTCTATGACGAAAACACTGCTGGACGTATGCTAACGCCTCAGGATCTGCCGGACCTGTCCCCCGAAGTTTCGGCACTCTATTTTGGAGGGATCAGTTTGGCCTGTGAACCCGGTGCGAACGCTTATGCAGCATTGCTCGAACGAGAAGGCAAGAATCGCGCTGTTATGCTCGACCCGAATATCCGTCCACAGTTTATTCAGGACATACGGTCCTACCGGGGGCGATTGAACCGGATGATGAGTGCCGCAGACATCTTAAAAGTCTCGGACGAGGATCTGAACTGGATTGTCCCATCGCCGCTGTCGCTGAACAAAAAGGTCGAGCTGGTTATAGAGATGGGCCCGAGTGTTGTCATCCTCACGCGCGGCGGCGAAGGGGCAACAGGGTTTCTGGCTGACGGGACTGAGGTCACTGTACCCGCGCACCGTGTTGAAATCTGCGACACTGTCGGCGCGGGTGATACGTTCAATGCAGGCTTTCTGGCAAAACTGTCGGAATTGGGTGCTCTCCAGAAAACTAACCTTAGAGGCGTACCGTTAGAAACTGTCGAGCAGGCACTGGAGCATGGAGCAAAAGTCGCCGCCGTTACGGTTTCCCGAGCTGGCGCCAACCCACCCTGGGCAAACGAGTTGTGATCTTTGTCGGCGTTTTTTTTGAGGCGCGATGTTAGCGCTATCTGCGCATCGAAACACAAGAGGCCGGCATAAGACTAAGGACATAGAAGCGGAAGAAGACACATGACTAACTGCTGGAGCAAACTTAAAGAGAATTTTTCGTCTGCGAAGGATCGAAGCATAAATTCGCTGTTTGACGACACGACCCGAATGGATCATTTCTCAGCGGAAACGGATCAGTTTCTGCTAGATTTTTCCAAAACCAATATCGATCACGAAGCCTTGGCGTTGCTGATCAGATTGGCCGAAGACACTGAAGTTGCCGCCAAGCGCGAGGCCATGTTTGCAGGACAAAAGATTAACAAGACTGAAGATCGGGCGGTCCTGCATACCGCTTTGCGTGCAAGCAACACTGTACCGTTAATCGTTGATGGAAAAGACGTGCGACCTGGTATCGAAGTTACGCTGTCCAGGATGGAAAGCTTTTGCCGAGCCGTCCAATCCGGCACAATTTTGGCGTCAGGCGGCGAACGGTTCACAGATGTAGTCAACATTGGAATTGGCGGCTCCGATCTTGGCCCCGCCATGGCGACACGAGCGCTGGCCCCGTATCATATTGGACCACGATGCCATTTCATTTCCAATGTCGATGGCGCAGATTTGACAGACACCCTTTGCGGTCTGGATCCACGACGTACGCTGGTGATCATTGCTTCGAAAACCTTCACCACCATTGAAACCATGACCAATGCCAAATCTGCCCTCAGATGGTTGAAAGCCGGTGTTGGTGAAGCTGTCGCAGACCACTTGGCCGCCGTTTCCACCAGTCTCGAACGCACAGCGGAAATGGGAATCCATCCCACGCGAGTTTTTGGTTTCGCAGACTGGGTAGGCGGTAGGTATTCGCTCTGGGGGCCAGTTGGCCTACCGATAATGATGGCGATTGGCCCCAAGAACTTCCGCGAGTTTCTTGCGGGCGGTCTTGCAATGGACACACATTTTCAAACCGCACCATTCGCGCGCAACCTTCCAGTCCTTCTGGGGTTGGTAGGAATTTGGCACCGAAACATATGCCAGTATTCTTCCAGAGCCATTCTGCCCTATGATGAACGCTTAGGCCGCTTGCCTGCATATCTTCAGCAATTGGATATGGAAAGTAACGGCAAACGGGTAACGTTAGACGGCAAAGAACTGAGCCATGCATCTGGCCCGGTCGTCTGGGGCGAACCGGGAACCAACGGGCAGCACGCGTTTTTCCAACTCTTGCATCAAGGAACCGAAGTTGCTCCTGCTGAATTCCTGATCGCGGCCAAAGGGCATGAACCCGCTTTGCAAGAACATCATGACCTTCTCAAAGCGAATTGTCTTGCACAATCCGAGGCACTTATGCTGGGTCGCACCTATGATCAGGCGTTAGCGATTGCCCGAAATTTGGGCTACGACGGCTCCGAACTTCATACCCAGGCGACTCAAAGGGTTTTTCCAGGAAGCCGGCCTTCGATCACACTTGCATTCCCCAAACTGACCCCTTTCGTCTTGGGGCAGATCATTGCTCTGTACGAACATCGCGTGTTTGTCGAAGGTGCGATCTGGAATATCAACTCTTTTGATCAATGGGGCGTCGAGCTTGGCAAAGAACTTGCCAATATGCTCTTACCAATGGTTAAAGGTGCGGCACCAAATGGAAAAGATGCATCGACCTGCAGGTTGCTGAAAAAGCTGGCCGTCTGAACGAAAATTTTTCCAACGCGATCTCAGCATCTACGATCAAACACGCCCCGTATCCGATTCAAACCCAGACTGACGAGCAAATGAAGGTCGGGCGCTTGACAATCCCAAGTTTGCATCCCTAAATTTGACAATAATTGACGCGCGCAATATTTTAAATTGGTGTGGGGAAATATGGCACAACGCAGAATTCGCAATATGGAAGAATTTGCCGCAGTCAGCGGAATTTCCCGCCCGACTGTATCGAAATACTTCAACGATCCGGATAGCGTCCGCGCGACCACACGGAAGAAAATCGAGACCGCGTTAGAGGAACACGATTATCACCCGAATGTGTTCGCAATGAACCAGAACCGGCGCAGAACCAAGAACATTGGCGTTGTCGTGCCAAATCTGGCTGACCCGTTTTTCTCGGAGATCGCGCGTCGGGTTGAACTTGCCTGTATCGAGGCGGGATATAGCCCTATCCTGCTTAGCTCGCATGGCAACCCAGAGATGGAACGCGACAACCTTACGTCACTCCGGTCTTTGAAAGCTGCCGGCGTTCTACTTGCGCCATTCGGGCGCCTCTCAGAAAAAGATCTGGTCAAAACGTTTGAAGCAGATTTTCCGCTGGTGCTTTTTGACGCGAACATCAGTGGCGTCGGTCAAGCGTTCGTTGGCACCAACAATACCCAAAGCATCGATTTGATGGTTGAATACCTGTGTCGAAGCGGCGAGCCACCATGTTTCTTTGAAATGAAATTTCCAACCAATCCAAATGCCAAAAAGCGCCGTACGGCGTATATCGAAAGTATGGAACGGCACGGGCATAAGCCGCATATCTTTCAAGCCAATGGAAAAGGGTGGAATTTTGAAGAAATCGGTCGAGACGAAGGAGGTCGGTTGCTGGCTGAGAATGTGTTTCCCACCAACACTGTATTGTGCAGCAATGATCGCCTAGCCATAGGCATGTTATCTGCCGCCTATGGTCTTGGGATGCGCGTCGGTCAGACCGCTGGTTGCCACATCAGGATAGCCGGTCATGACGACCATCCATTTTCAAAGTTCACTTGCCCTCCTTTGACGACAATCGCGCAGGACTACGAAGCAATTGCGAATCGAGCAGTACATACATTGTTTGGAGTACTCGAGACGGAAGAAAACCTGCGCGATCGGCAGGAAACACTCTTTGAAGGTCGTTTGATTATGCGAGACTCCGCCTAAGCTATTAAAAACGCGCCCGCTTTATAGTTTCTTTACGCGCGTTAATTTTTAATTGACTTCGCGTCATTATATTGGCTAGAGTGCTATCCATCATCCAACGAGGAGGAAATTTGGGATGTCATTCAAGCAAACACTTTGCGCAGCGACAGCCATGACGCTCGTCACCGCGGGCGGCGCCTTGGCAGAAAACCTTGTCATCGCGACCGTGAACAACGGAGATATGATCCGTATGCAGGGGTTGACCCAGGACTTTACCGACAAGACCGGCCACACGGTTGAATGGGTAACTCTGGAAGAAAACGTACTGCGTCAGCGTGTCACCACTGATATCGCCGCCAAGGGCGGATCCTTCGACATCATGACAATCGGCATGTACGAAACACCGATCTGGGGCGCGAACGGCTGGCTGGTTCCGCTCGACGACCTGTCGGCAGAATATGATGCGGACGACATCCTTCCCGCCATGCGCGCCGGTCTGAGCCACGATGGCACGCTGTATGCCGCGCCGTTTTATGGCGAAAGCTCGATGATCATGTACCGCACGGACCTGATGGAAAAGGCCGGACTGGAAATGCCCGAAGCGCCAACCTGGCAGTTCATCCGCGAAGCAGCGGCGGCCATGACCGACCGCGATAATGACATCAACGGCATCTGTCTGCGTGGCAAGGCCGGTTGGGGCGAAGGCGGCGCCTTTATCACCGTGACCGGCAACTCTTTCGGAGCCCGCTGGTTTGATGAAGACTGGAATGCTCAATTTGATCAGCCGGAATGGGCCGAGGCGCTTAACTTCTTTGTGGGAATGATGGAAGAATCCGGTCCGACGGGCTACGCGACCAACGGCTTCAACGAAAACCTGAACTTGTTCCAGCAGGGCAAATGCGGCATGTGGATTGACGCAACCGTTGCCGCATCCTTCGTGACCAACCCCAACGACTCGACGGTCGCTGACAAGGTCGGTTTCGCCCTCGCCCCAAATAGCGAAGGCGTTGACAAGAAAGCCAACTGGCTGTGGGCATGGGCTCTGGCTGTTCCCGCCGGTACACAAAAAGAAGAAGCCGCGAAAGAGTTCATCGAGTGGGCCACCTCGAAAGACTACATTGAGCTCGTCGCTGAGAATGAAGGTTGGGCCAATGTACCCCCGGGTGCGCGTACTTCGCTGTACGAAAACCCGAACTACAAGGAAGTCCCCTTTGCTCAGATGACGCTGGACTCGATTCTTGCAGCGGATCCGACAAACCCAACTGTGAAGCCGGTTCCATATGTAGGTGTCCAGTTCGTTGCAATTCCTGAATTCGCTGGCATCGCAACCGAAGTCAGCCAGGAGTTCTCGGCAGTCTATGCCGGTCAGCAGACCGTGGAAGAAGCGCTTGCCAAGGCCCAGGCTCTGACCAACGACGCTATGGAAGCCGCAGGCTACCGCTAAGCGTTCCCCGCCCGGGGGTGCACTTTCTCCCCTGTACCCTCGGGCCCCATTTTTCTCTTTTAACCGCAGCTCCGTTTAAGATGGCCTTATGGCGATCAACAGAGGAGGTATGCCCCATGGCAACCCAACATTCTCGATCAGCGGCTCGCTTCATGATGGCACCAGCGGTCATCTTGCTCCTCGGATGGATGCTCGTGCCGCTGATCATGACCCTGATGTTCTCATTCAAGAAATACCTTCCGCTACGTGGTGGAGACCTTGGGTGGGTTGGTTTCGAAAACTACGTCCGATTCGTAACTTCTAGCGCGTTTTGGCCTGCAGTAGGCGCCACGCTGGCCATTGTCGGCGGCGTTCTTCTGATAACGGTCGTCCTCGGTGTTTTGCTGGCTATCCTGCTGAACCAGCCGATGTGGGGGCAAGGTGTCGTCCGCATCCTCGTGATCGCACCTTTCTTTGTCATGCCGACCGTGTCAGCTCTGGTCTGGAAAAACATGTTCATGGACCCGGTGAATGGATTGTTCGCCCATCTGTGGCGCTTTTTCGGAGCCGAGCCGATCTCATGGCTGTCCGAGGCTTCCCTGCCTTCGATTGTCATGATCGTATCCTGGCAATGGCTACCCTTCGCCACGCTGATCCTGCTGACCGCAATCCAGTCGCTGGACGGTGAGCAGTTGGAAGCCGCCGAAATGGATGGTGCGCCACCATTGAAGCGTTTTGGTTACATCACCCTTCCGCATCTCAGCCGGGCTATCACGATCGTGATCCTGATCCAGACAATCTTCCTTCTGGCGATCTTCGCGGAAATCTTTGTCACAACCGGAGGTGCATTTGGCACCCGTACACTGACCTACCTGATCTTCCAGCGTGTACTTGAAAGTCAGAACGTAGGCCTCGGGTCCGCCGGTGGTGTCTATGCAATCATTCTCGCCAATATCGTTGCGATCTTCTTGATGCGCATCGTCGGCAAGAACCTGGACGCGTGAGGAGGAAAAAATGGCCCGCGCAGTTACTCAACAACGTAAAATCATCAACACCGCCGCCGCTTGGGGCATTGGTCTGCTGATCTTTTTCCCAATCCTCTGGACCGTCTTGACCAGCTTCAAGACTGAGGCTACGGCGATTGCCGACCCTCCGGTGTTTCTGGCCTTTGATTGGACGCTCGAGAACTATTCAGTTGTGATGGAACGGTCGAACTACGCCCGGTTCCTTTGGAACTCGATCATAATCGCCGGTGGCTCGACAATTCTGGGCATCATCGTCGCGGTGCCTGCGGCCTGGTCGATGGCGTTCGTACCTTCCAAGCGCACTAAGGACATTCTGCTGTGGATGCTGTCAACCAAGATGCTTCCAGCGGTAGGCGTCCTGTACCCCATCTATCTGATTTGCATCAAGCTTGGCATCCTCGACAGCCGGGGCGCGCTGGTGATCATCCTCATGCTGATGAATCTGCCGATCATCGTTTGGATGCTGTATACCTACTTTAGGGAAATCCCCGGTGAGATCCTGGAAGCTGCACGAATGGACGGGGCGACGTTGAAAGAGGAAATCCTCTACGTCCTCACTCCTATGGCGGTTCCCGGCATTGCTTCGACCTTGCTGCTAAACTTCATTCTGGCCTGGAACGAAGCGTTCTGGACACTGAACCTGACGGCAGCCAATGCAGCACCGCTGACGGCCTTCATTGCCAGCTATTCCAGCCCCGAAGGCCTGTTTTTCGCTAAGCTCAGCGCAGCTTCCACTATGGCCATTGCGCCAATCCTCATTCTTGGCTGGTTCAGCCAGAAACAACTTGTCAGCGGCTTGACCTTCGGCGCCGTCAAATAAGGAACTTGACCAATGGGACAAATTAAACTCAACCAAGTGACTAAAAGTTTCGGAGATGTTCAAGTCATTCCGCCTCTGGACCTCACGATTGAAGATGGCGAGTTCACGGTATTTGTCGGGCCTTCGGGCTGCGGTAAGTCTACGCTGCTGCGCCTGATTGCCGGGCTCGAGGACATCACGTCTGGTCACATCGAAATCGACGGATCGGATGCAACCGATGTACCTCCGGCTAAGCGCGGTCTGGCAATGGTCTTCCAATCCTATGCCCTGTATCCGCACATGTCTGTACGTAAGAACATCGCGTTCCCGATGAAAATGGCTGGGATCGATGAAGACGAGCAAAAACGCCGCATCGAAGGTGCCGCCAAGGCGCTGAACCTCACAGACTATCTGGACCGGCGTCCGGGCCAGTTGTCTGGCGGTCAGCGTCAGCGTGTCGCCATCGGCCGCGCCATTGTGCGGGAACCGGCAGCGTTCCTTTTCGACGAGCCGTTGTCCAATCTCGACGCGGCCCTGCGCGTTGGTATGCGGCTGGAAATCAGTGAACTGCACGAACGGCTCAAGACCACGATGATCTATGTTACGCACGATCAGGTCGAGGCCATGACCATGGCGGACAAGATCGTTGTCCTGCGTGCCGGTGTAATTGAACAGGTGGGTTCTCCACTGGAGCTCTATCACAACCCGCGCAACGAATTTGTCGCAGGGTTTATCGGATCTCCGAAGATGAACCTGATCGGTGGGGCCGAGGCCAATAAACACAGGGCAACCACCATTGGCATCCGCCCTGAGCACACGGATGTCAGCATGACGGAAGGGACTTGGAAAGGTGTTGTCGGTGTGGCCGAACACCTTGGTTCGGACACCTTCATTCACGTTCATGACACGGGTCTTGCCGACATGGTCACCGTGCGAATTACCGGGGATATACAGGCCAAGCACGGCGACACGATCTTTCTGACTCCGCAAATGGACAAGCTGCACAAGTTCGACGCTCAGGGTCTGAGGATTGTCTGATGCAACTGGCTGGAAAAACAGCCTTGATTACTGGTGCTGCCCGAGGGATCGGGCGGGCCTTTGCGGAGGCCTATGTTAACGAGGGCGCGCGGGTTGCCATCGCAGATATCAATATCGATGGCGCCCGCGAATGCGCTGCCGCGTTGGGCGAAAGTGCTATCGGAGTTGCCTTGGATGTGACCAACCAGGCCAGCATAGGTAGAGCAGTAGCGCTTACGGTGGCAGAGTTCGGTCACATCGACATTCTGGTTAACAACGCCGCGCTTTTTACCGCCGCTCCTATTGTCGAAATCGAGCGCGATGATTACCAGCGCGTCTTTGACATCAATGTGGCAGGAACGCTGTTCACGATGCAGGCTGTGGCCGGCCACATGATCAAGCGTGGACGAGGCGGCAAAATCATCAACATGGCCAGTCAGGCCGGGCGGCGTGGTGAACCGCTAGTCGCTGTTTATTGCGCGTCCAAGGCGGCAGTGATCAGCCTGACTCAATCCGCCGGGCTGAACCTGATCCG
This sequence comes from Ruegeria sp. HKCCA5463, assembly GCF_013034175.1. Classification (NCBI taxonomy): domain Bacteria; kingdom Pseudomonadati; phylum Pseudomonadota; class Alphaproteobacteria; order Rhodobacterales; family Roseobacteraceae; genus Ruegeria; species Ruegeria sp. HKCCA5463. Next base: position 349,551 of record NZ_WQFL01000003.1, on the reverse strand, counting down.
GCACGGCATAAACGTGAACGCCATTTCTCCGGGTGTCGTCGATGGTGAGCATTGGGACGGCGTAGACGCTTTCTTTGCCAAGTACGAAAACAAGGCCCCGGGGCAAAAGAAACAGGAAGTCGGTGCCGCAGTGCCCTACGGGCGCATGGGCACACCGGACGATTTGACCGGCATGGCTGTGTTTCTCGCCAGTGACGCGGCGGATTACATCGTCGCCCAAACCTACAACGTGGATGGTGGACAATGGATGAGCTGATCTCCCTTTCGAATGCGACACTCGATCAACTGGCTGTTGAACGTCCACGATATGATCGCACAACCCTGCAACCGGGCATCGTGCATATCGGCGTCGGCAATTTCCACCGTGCACATCAGGCATGGTATCTGCACCGCCTGATGCAGGAGGGCAAAGCGCATGATTGGGCCATCATAGGCGCCGGCGTGCGCCCCTATGATGCCGCCATGCGCGAAAAACTTCTTGCTCAGGATTGCCTTACAACTCTGATCGAACTCGACCCGAAAAAAGTTTCGGCCGAGGTCATTGGTTCCATGATCGATTATCTGCCAATCGAGGACGGCAATGGGGCACTGATCATCACAATGGCGGAACCTGCCATTCGTATCGTCGCCATGACTGTGACAGAAAGCGGATACTACATCGATCCTGTCACCAAGGAGTTCGACTCCAACCACCCCGATATTCAGCACGACGCAGCCCACCCCGACTCACCGCGCACGGCATTTGGTGCCATGGTGGCCGCATTGAGGCTGCGACGCGACGCAAGGCGTGGAGCATTTACGGGACTGAGCTGTGACAATCTGCAAGGCAACGGTGACATCCTGCGTCAGACCGTGGTGTCTCTGGCGCGTCTGTCCGACCCTGATCTAGCCGATTGGATCGACGCAAATGCGACCTTCCCCAACTCGATGGTGGATTGTATCGCTCCTGCCACTGGCCCAAACGAGTTGGCGCTTGCCAAGGACTTCGGTATCGACGATGACGCGGTGGTTACCCACGAAGCATTCCGCCAATGGGTAATCGAAGACAACTTCTGTGCCGGACGCCCAGACTGGGACGCGGTTGGCGCAACCTTCTCCGATGACGTTCACGCATTCGAAACCATGAAGATCCGAATCCTCAATGCTGGGCACCAGGTCCTTGCCAATGTTGGCGAAGTGCTCGGGCTCAGGACGATTTCCGAATGTATGCAGCACTCTGTTATTTCGTCATTCTTCGGCAAAGTGCAGAGAACGGAAATCGCGCCCACGGTAGCCGCTGTACCGGGCAAAAGCCCGGCTGAATATATCAGCCTCATCGAAAGCCGGTTCTCCAACCCGCGGATCGTCGACACCACCCGCCGCGTTGCCTTCGATGGCTCGGCGCGCCATACTGGGTTCGTTTTGCCGATCCTTCGGGACCAATTGCAAGCCGGGCGGTCCGTTGAAGGCCTCGCGCTTGTCGAAGCTCTGTGGGCACGCATGTGCGCAGGAACGCGCGAAGATGGCAGCGTCATCGAGGCAAATGATCCGATTTGGGATCAACTGTCACAAAACGCCTTTGCCGCGGCATCAAACCCGGCTGTGTGGCTCAATCAAGGCCGGATTTACGGCGAATTGAGTGAAGCCGGACCATTTTCTGATGCATTCTCGAAATGGCTGACAATGATTTGGGCGAATGGCTGCGAAGCCGCTCTAATCGCCTACGTAGATGACGCGTGATCTGACTCAAGGGCTGGAGTCCGCCTGACCGCCCTCCTGCGTTTCGATTGATGCATCCAGACCGAAAACCTTCGCCAGCTTCGCCATACGGGCCTTTACGGCATCACTGTCGGGCACTTCCGAGGACTCTTCGATGACCAGGCGAAGGACATCCGGGTCCACAATGATCTTGGCGTGTTCGAGGATCTTCGGCACGCTTGCTGAAAACCGATGACCCAAAAGCAAAGCGCCTCCAAGAAATTCTGCTTTCCTCACGGCATTGGATGTCAATGTATCCGTCGCCCTGGTGTCCAGTTTCGCTGGTTTGCCCCCGTAGCGCGCCATGACGGCAGTGGCTAGAAATGCCCGTTCCGGGTGGGTTATTCCGATAAACGGAAATTGCAGGATGCGCAAAAAGCTCTCGGCGGCGCGTACTTTCTGGTGATCGCGCCAAGCGATATCGGTTAGCGCGCATACCGCCAGCCGAACGCGACGGTTATTTGGAATCTCGGCAGGGAAGAGGTTATCCGTCCACCGTGCCAACGCTTCGGAGAAGTCGGGAACACGGGCGTCGGGAAGGCCAGTGGCCAATGCCCCTTCGATCAATGGATCACGATACTGCTCTTCCTCATCCAATTGTGCGTACAACCACCCTTCCCGAAGGCCGAGCGCAGAAAAGATAACTTTGTCGGATTTCAACCTTCGAAGTGCCCGCCACATCACCAGTGCCGAAGCCGACAAAGTCTCGACGCGCCGGCTTGGCACATCCGGAAGTTTCGCTATTTCTTCAGGTGACATTCGTGAGATCGATTTGGCTAAGTCCGAGACCTCTTCTGCAGGAAGTTCATAGGCGTGTACGACGCTGATCGGCCAGTCGTTCATCGCCATATGAATTCGCGCCAGAGCCCGCCAACCGCCACCGACTGCATAAAATGTCGAGTCCGTCAGCACAGGCGGCAAACCGTCTTTCAGAATGGCGTCGACGCGTTTTCTTGCTTCCTTGTAGCTCTGTCCCATCATTGCTCGGACCGGCAATGCGCCTAAGGGCATGCTTACTTTGCGCTCTCCCACGCGGTCGCCAAGAATTTCCGCGATTTCGAGACTTCCACCACCAATATCCCCAATCATTCCGCGCGGTTGAAAAAAACCGGATATCACGCCGAAGGCCGCGTAGGTTGCTTCTTCATCACCTGACAGTAGTTTTGGTTCAACACCTGTCAAATCCCGAATTTTTGCGACCAATTCCGACCCATTCTTGGCCTTTCGCATCGCTTCCGTTGCAAGTATGTCGACTCTGGTCACACCCATCGCTTCAGTGATTGCCTTGAAGCGCGTTATTGCATGCAAGGCACGGTCAATTGCTTCTTGTGTGAAATTACCGTCTTCATCCAGGCCTTCACCAAGTGCCGCCAGTGATTTCTCATTAAACCGGGGGAATGGCGCTCGACAAAGATCATCATAGACGACAAGCCGAATTGAATTGGAACCCACATCAATGACGGCGTAATGCTTTGATCGGCGCGCCAGAACTCTAGAGGTATCAATCTCTATTGTTCTAGGGTCGAAATGGGCTGCACCCGATGATCCGATTGACATAGTGGCGTTACTCCGCAGTCGATGGTCACGGAGATTATCACGTTCTTCAAGTCTACTTTAGGAAATTTTCTCGTACAGGGTAGCAAGTGACCGTTTGATGCATACGCTTTGTAATTCTTCCTTGGCTTTCGGCAGATGCACACCCGGAAATCTCAAATTACCACAGAATTTGGAAACGGAGCACTGGATGGTAATAGAAAACACCACGATCGAATTAGTCAGCAGCTCATCTTGAAGCAGCAATAGTCGTGACGGCCGTAGATTGATTTTCATCAAAACACCGGGTCTTGTCGCCGTCACGGGTTCCGAGCGTGCGTGCTCAGGTAGATTGCCGAACTTGAAAAGCTTCAAACAAGAGTGCTCCTCATCGGTCTACTAGCTTGTCAACTTCTTTGGGCAATTGAAGAGAGATAAATTAGGAAACCCCTAACAGCACCTCCTTTAGGGCTGAATACGTAGGACGGTCCGACCTACGTATTATGTAAGATTACTGCGCACGAGACTTCTTCTGGGTAGTCGCGGTCGAGGACCTTTTTGCCGCCGCATTCTTTGATGCATTTTTTACTTTTGCACCACGTGGTTTGGCGGAAACCTGACGAGTTGTCCTTGCCTTAGGCAGAACTGCATTCAGCGCATCTTCGGCTTTTAACCAATGCTCCTGTTCGCGCCCTTCAGGCTGACCTTCGTCCAGCCAAAAAAGGTATGCTGCTTCACGGATTTTGGATTCTTCAATTTTCTGTTTCTTCACGATTGTCTCCAACGTAGTCGGTGGTAGAGCTCGAGATGTTAGCGCTAGCAATTTCAAGCAACATAGCACGTACACAATTGGCTTACGTGAGGGAAGCCAAAAGTTCTAACGTTTCGGAAAACCGTTAAAGTTGACGGCACTATTGCAGAGTTTTGGCTACTCTAAATTTTGCGACACACCTGATTCAGAGGTTCTGTCGCAAACTTTGTTCCCACCTATCAGGTCAAGCGTGGTTTTGGTGGTGCTGTCAGACAAATTCGAACCAGTCTCAGCTAGGCCAGTAAAGCTGCCCTTTATTCGGTACAAAGACCGCGCCACTCGGCAAGAGCGGCGGTGCGTGTCAGCTTGAAGGTATCTCTGCTGGCCAGCGATCTTTCCTGGTTGAAGTGGTTGTAGACCGAGGAATGGACGGCGGCGAACTTTTGCAAACTTCGCATTCGCCTGAAACGCTGCATCGGACGTTCGCGCCGTCGAAACGGCAGTTGCGAATTCTCAACGCGGTTGTTGAGCCACCTGCCCGTCCTTTGTTTTTCGAGTGCACCCAATTGTCTGAGCGCAGCCTTATAGGATGCGAATCGATCCGTGAAATTGTTTTCCGCTTTTCCGTGTCGCTTCATCAATTTCTTGAGGAATCTCAATGCGGCAGCTTTGTTTCGTCGTTTGGTGACGCCTGCTTCCAGCACTTCGCCCTCGTGATCAACACCCCGCCAAAGATAATGCCGCTTGCCATTCACCTTCACGAAAAACTCATCCACGTGCCACTTCCATTTCGAGAATGCGCGCAGTTTCTGAACACGCTTCTGCCTGATCTCAGCAGCAAACATTGGGCCAAACCTATTCCACCAATATCGGACAGTTTCGTGACTCACGTCGATGCCTCGCTCGTGCAACAAGTCTTCAACATTCCGAAGCGAGAGCGGGAAACGGATGTACAGCATCACCGCCAGACGGATGATCTCGGGACTGGTTTTGAAATACTGGGGGATCATCGTTCCATGAGAAAAAGCTACGAAAGCTTCCTGCCCCGCTCAAGCAAAGCTCTTCTGACAAGACGCTTGAAAGAGATGCGTTTTGTAGCGCCGGATCGCTATTCAGCTCCCCGCTCGCCCAAAACTGATCTCTTCAGATGATCGCTGGCAGAAACTTAGTAGAGACCCGCGACCTTTGCCCTCAGTTGTATCAGTGATGCAACAGTGTCGATTGTGGGCGTTGCGATCCCGGTCAGTTGCCCCAATTCCTGCACCGAAGTGACCAGTGCGTCAATTTCCATTGGTCGGCTCAACTCCAAGTCCTGCCACATAGAGGTCTTGTGGGCGCCAACTGCTGCCCCGCCGTCAATACGTTTTTCAACATCTACCGGAAACCTGACCCCAAGTTTCTCAGCGATTTCCTGAGCCTCTAGCATCATTCCGCGCGCCACAGAGCGTGTGCCCGGATTGGTACATAATACATCAAGTGTTGAGTGGGTAAGAGCGGAAATAGGGTTGAAAGACAGATTACCCCATAGTTTCAGCCAAATTTCGTCCCGAATTCTTGGTCTCACGGGCGCACGCAACCCAGCGGCGGATAGTGCCACCGAAAACTTGGCAGCGCGGTCTGTTTTGGAACCATCAGGCTCGCCCAACGAAAAACGATTGCCTTCGACATGCTTGATAGTTCCCGGAGTAACGACTTCTGCGGCTGGGTAGACGACACATCCAAGAACCCGATCCGGCCCGAAACCGTTCCATTGCACGTTACCCGGGTCCAAAGACCGCAACCTCGTCCCTTCGTAGGGACCATCCAGTTTGTGGAAGTACCACCAAGGCACCCCGTTCACCCCACTTACTAGTGTTGTTTCGGCTCCAATCAGCGGCTGCATTGTGTCCACAACTGCTGGAACAGAGTGCGCTTTTAGTGTGATAAAGACATAATCTTGTGGGCCAAGATCGGCGGCATTGTCTGAGGCGCGTACTGGCACGTTGATCGGGTCCCGCCCATCCTCAAGGAGAGTCAGCCCTTTTTCTTGCATTGCAGCCAGATGTGGGCCACGTGCAATGACACTGACGTCGACGTCGGTCTGCGCGAGCTTCGCTGCCACGTAACCTCCGATAGCTCCGGCTCCAAAGATGCAAACTTTCATGTGTCTAAGCCTTTGCCAGTCCCAATTTAGCGGCCAGCCCGATCCTTTGTATCTTACCAGTCGCGCCTTTTGGAATCTCTTCGAGAATAACCACTGAAGTCGGCACCTTGAACTTTGCGAGCCGAGCGCCGACGAAATCCCGAACTTCCTGACCTGCAATCGCGGCTCCTTCTGAGAGCACCACCGCCGCCGCAATGTCTTCGCCAAGTTTTTCGTGTGGAACGGCAAAACAAACTGCCTGAGCAACGTCCGGGTGGCTCAGAAGCACGGCATCGACCTCAAGTGGGCTGATTTTTTCTCCACCGCGATTGATCAGCTCTTTGAGGCGTCCGGTCAGACGCAGATAATTCTCTTCGTCGAACGACCCCTGATCACCGGTGCGAAACCAAAGCTTTCCATCCGCTTCAAAGAAATTGTCTGCATTTGCCTGCGGGTTGCTCTCGTATCCCGGTGTCACGTTCGGACCGCTGATAACGATTTCTCCAACATCACGCGAAGCGATCAATACATTTTCCGTTTCGTCCGCAATTCTGACTTCGGGGCCTGCAGCTATTCCAACAGATCCGGACTTTTGCTTTTGCGGAGGAAGCGGGTTGCAACACATTTGGTGCGCGGCCTCTGTCATGCCGTAGGCTTCGATAACGGGTGCATCAAATGTTGCCACCAACTCTTCCATGACTGGTGCGGGCAAGGAAGCAGAAGAAGATCGAAGAAAGCGCAACCGCGATTGATCAATGATTGATTGGTTTCGTGCAGCTCGGGTCAGAATAGCCTGGTGCATCGTCGGAACCGCCGTGTACCAAGTCGGATCAACCTCAGCGACCTGTGAAAAAAAGCTAAGAGCGTTGAACCCAGGGGCGCAGCTAATTTGCGATCCGGCGCCTAAAGTAGCTGCGACTGCTGCGATCAGCCCATGGATATGGAACAGCGGCATGATGCTCAGACAACGATCATCGATTGTCAGTTTCAAAGATGAAGCCACATTTCTCGCGGACGCGTAGATATTAGCCTGCGTCAGCGGAACGATCTTGGGACGCGACGTTGTTCCTGACGTGTGGAGGATCAGGGCAACGTCATCTTCGCCCGGTGCGGATGTATCAGCCTCGCCAATCGGGTCACAGGATAAAATGGAAAACTGCCCAGCTGGATGTGAACTGTCGCAACACGCCCTCAGGATAGCGATGCCAAGGTCCCTCGCCGCCTTTACGGCAGGACCATTTTCGTTTTCGCTTGCAAGTAGAGCCTTGGCCTTCAAGTCTTTGAGGTAAAATACGTATTCTTCGTGAGTGTATGCAGGGTTTAAGGGCGCCGTCGTCGCCACTTGGGCAACGGATATGAATGCCGTCGCCATCTCTGGTCCGTTGGGCAACACAATTGCCACCCTGTCACCGCGCCCTACTCCGATCTGATGCAGATCCTCTTTGACCTTCGCGCAATGCTCGCGCAAACCAAGATAGCTCAACCAAGACCGGCCAGGGGCGCCAATGGCATTTGCAGTGTCTGCGTTGTGTGCGATCAATTCAGCGACTAGATGGGGCATCTGTTGTCCGTTTACAAAAGCGTCGGTTTCTTTCGCAATGTAAGGTCGTCGCAGCAGGTTCTAAGTCACGCGTACGTTCAGGCTGCCCAGCTTGTCGACGGCCAAGACCATAACATCCCCTCGGTTGACGGGACCAACACCAGAAGGTGTCCCTGAAAGGATAACGTCCCCGGCCGCAAGCTCGAAGTAGTCGCTCAGGTACGAGATCATCTCGGGGACTTTCCAAATCATTTGGTTCAAGTCGCCTTCTTGCCGAACTTCACCATTCACCGTCAGAGTAATCGGACCTCTGTCGAGGTGCCCGACCTTTGATGCCTTGTGAATTGGTCCGCATGGCGCCGAGCGCTCAAACGCTTTCCCAATTTCCCACGGGCGGCCCATCTTTTTCATCTGTCCTTGCAGATCGCGACGGGTCATATCAAGCGAAAGGCCGTACCCAAAGACATGATCCAATGCATCGTCCACCGAGATATTCGTGCCGCCGGACTTGAGCGCAACAAGCATTTCTGCTTCGTGGTGCACGTCGGAACTGTGTGGAGGGTACGGGAATTCCCCTGAAGGGTCCAAATTGTTCGGGTTCTTTTGAAAGAAAAATGGAGGTTCCCGGTTCGGGTCATGGCCCATTTCAATTGCATGCGCCGCGTAGTTTCGCCCAATGCAGTAGACACGCCGGACCGGGAACGTGCCGCCGCTCGCTACGGGTATGACATGCACCTGCGGCGCTGGAATTACATGATCTGACATCGCTTTCCTCCTGGACGTTTAACTGCCAAAGATCGGATTTCCAAACGGTCAGATACCTTCCGATCGATGCCACGCCACATTCAAACGGACGCGGCGGCTTACCAAGTCATCGCCAAAATTCAGGCTGTTTTGCAAGACCAACGGCCACAATCTGCCCCGACCATTTCCCGAATTGGTTGGGCGCCAGCGCCACTTCAGCTGTCGGACTGGATGCTCGTAGGCAGCACCCGCGAATAAACCGATTTCAGGTGATCCACCATGGCACTGGCCGCAAGCTCACAGTCGCCCTTTGCTATGGCAGACACGATCACATCATGTTCGCTAAAGCTGGAATAGTTTTCTGTGGGCTTTAAAGTTTCGCGTGGCTGCCCCCAAACAATCGATCTTCGAACTGAATTCAAAGTCTCAAAGAAGTATAAAAAGAGCTGGTTACGAGTGGAGCGAGCTATAGCGTAATGCAAATTATTGTCCCAAGCTTCGTACGTGCGCCAATCCTCTGCGGTACGACATTTGTCCGCGCAAAGCCTCATTTGCTCACGATCGGAACGTGTGGAATGGAGCGCTGCGAGGCGGCTAAGCTGCGGCTCGATCGTAAATCTAACGGATACAACCTGCTCAGGTTTAATTTGGTTGCCCAAATAAGTTACATCGGTGAGGTTGAGAACCGGCCTGGAACCAACAAATGTTCCCCGCCCCACATGACGCCAGATCAACCCCTGGGCCTCAAGCTCTGCCAACGCTCTTCGCAACTGATTGCGAGTTGTCCCGAGTTTTGAACACAGCTCACGTTCAGGTGGGAGCCTGTCGTTATGCCTGTAGCCGGCATTGTTAATCAGGTCGCGTACACTTTGCGCGAGTTCGGTTGGTGCGTTCATATCTCCACCCAATTTGGTGATTGGTTGATTGATTGAAACGCCAAGTCGGAAAAAACTCAAGGGCAAGACAAAAGCAAAAAACGAGTCGCTGGACGGTATCCGTGACCACAGCTTGACATCAGCACGAGGGAGGAGTGCCGAGTGCGGTTAGCAACTGTTTCCGTAGAAGGCCACGCCGTTTGCGTGGCAATACTAAACGATGGCAGCAAGTTGGACGTTTTGCGCGCAGCGCAAGTGCTTGGCAAAGCGCTGGACGCGGGTTCAATGCAGCAGCTGATCGCAGGCGGAGAAGATACGCTTGGCGTTTTGAATAGCCTCGTTTTATCGGCCGAAGTAGGTAATCTAAAGGACGCATTGGTCCCGGATGACGCGCCGTTTCTCGCGCCAATTCCTTCCCCGCGTAAGAACGTTTTCTGTGTGGGGCGCAATTACGCTGAACACATCGCCGAGGGCGAACGTGCACAAAACCAAAAAATTGGTGTAACAGAGCATCCGGTTTTCTTCACAAAACCGCCGACATCGATTGTGGCGCCAGAGGCAGACATTCTGATATTCCCCTCGGTCTCACAAGCCATTGACTATGAAGTTGAACTGGCAGTTGTGATTGGGAAACCGGGGCGAAATATAGCCAAGGCTGACGCATACGACCATGTATACGGCTATACTATCCTAAATGACATCACCGCACGCGACATTCAACGCCGACATGGTGGGCAGTATTTCAAAGGCAAAGGTTTAGATGGTTCTTGCCCATTGGGTCCCTGGATAGTGACTGCTGACGCGGTCAGCGATCCGCATTCATTGTCCATTGGAATAACAGTCAACGGAGAACAGCGCCAAAACGGCACTACGTCGGACATGATTTTCGACATTCCAACGCTGATCGCATCCCTATCAGAAGGCCTGACCCTGGAACCGGGCGACGTACTGGCGACCGGCACGCCGTCTGGCGTCGGATACGCAATGGACCCACCTCAGTTCCTAAAAGGCGGGGACACGGTGGTTTGTGAAATTTCAGAAATCGGCACGCTCAGGAATACCGTGCGCGCCGTGTAAGTGGCTCCTGCATCTCTGAAGCTGCTGGATGCCAACCATGCAAGGGAGGAAGACTAAAATGATGAACAGAAGGACTTTCACAGCGTCCTTGCTTTCGGCAGTTCCGGTAGCGGGAGCATTGGGAACAAAAGGTTTTGCGCAGGACTTGCGTAAGATCACTTTTGTGCAGCCGAGCCCATCGGCGATCAACTCATTTCCTGTTTTTGTCGCCATTGGAGAAGGTTACTTCGCGGACGAAGGTTTGGACGTGACCGTCGAGGCGATCAACGGTTCGGGAGCCGTGCTTCAGGCATTATCCGCCGGACAGGCGCACTTCGGTCGCCCAGGACCCGGCCCCTTGATTGCAGCACGCTCGCGTGATGTGGATGCCGTGCATATTTACAATGTTGCGGCGCGCAGCAACTTTGGCATCGCAGTGCCCGAAGACTCTGACATCCAAAACGTTGAAGAGTTGCGGGGCAAGGTTATCGGTACAGGTACTGCTGATGGCGCCGAAGTGGGCTTTGCGCGCAATGTGATGACCGGCGCAGGAATGAAAGAAGGTGAAGATTATACCTTCCTGACTGTCGGCGACGGTGGCCCTGCGACCGCGGCTTTTCTGAATGGCGAAATCGACGCGTATTCCGCGTCCACCGCTGACACGGCAATTCTGAACCAACGCGGAATGGCAGTGCGTGACATTACGCCTGCAGAATTCGGGCGTTTCTTCGGTAACGGCATCGCCACAATGGCCGACACAATCGCCAACGACCGCGAATTGGTCGAGGCCTGGAGCCGCGCTTTCGCTCGTGGTCATGCCTTTGCGCTGGATGATGCCAACCGCGAAGCTGTGTTGAAGCACCTGGCGGACGGCAATCCGCAGGAAGGCGAGGACAAGGAGTTCCAGTCAGCGCTGTTCGATGCCGTACGTTCGAAAACCATAGCAGCGGATCCAAGCAACGGTTTGGGATGGTACCCCGCCGAAGTTTGGCAGGAATGGCAAGACGCACTTGTTGCAGGTGGCGAAATTCCGGGACCGCTTGATGACTTGAGCGCTGCCTGGACCAATGAATTTGCCGCCATTGGCAACGAGGCCGCCAGCAAATGAACGCTGCAGCCGCACAAGAGTTTTCCGGCGCGCCCTTGGGCACGCCGGTCTACGAATTGACCCATTTAAGCAAGACCTATGCACGCAACCTTGTTGTTGCGCTTGAGGACATTAATCTGACGCTACGGAAAGGCAGCTTCACTTCTGTCATTGGGTCCAGCGGGTGCGGGAAATCCACTCTGCTCAAGATCATGGCGGGTCTGATCCCTCCCACCAAAGGGCGTGTAATCCTACAGGGCCTGCCAGTCACCGGTCCCCGTCGAGATATTGGTATGATGTTTCAACAGGCGACACTATTTCCCTGGAAAACAGCGGTGGAAAACATCGTGTTGCCAATCGAGATCCGCGACGGAAAGGCAGCCGCCAAGCAAGCAATGGGCAAGGCTCACGAACTATTGGACATCGTGGGCTTGAAGGGTTTCGAAGACGTATACCCGAACGAATTGTCGGGCGGCATGGCTCAGCGCGCCTCAATCTGCCGTATGCTGATCACAGAACCAGCTGTACTTTTGTTAGACGAACCATTCAGCGCGCTGGACGAGCTGTCACGCGACATGATGAATATGGAACTGCAGCGGATTTGCAATGAACAGGATGCGACTGCTTTTCTTGTTACGCACTCTATTCAGGAAGCCGTTATTTTGTCCGACGAAATCGTCGTGTTGAAACCACGCCCGGGCAGGATTGCCGAAATTGTGAAGGTCGATCTGCCACGCCCACGCACGTTGGATATGATGACCACACCCAAGTTTGGCGCTATTGTAGACTACATTCGCGGCCTCCTGGATAAGGGAGAAGAAATGTGAGCGACGTTCATAACTACTCACCTGCCCTAAAAGACGCCGACACCGCAGAAGACACTGTATGGGAACAAAAAGTTCACTTTATCGACTCGGTCCCACGCTGGCTGGCGATGACCTTTGTCTTCGTGGTTTTCGTCGGCACTTGGCAAATTGTTACGAGCCTTAAGCTGGTTTCCCCAATCATTCTGCCTACACCGTTGGAAACCCTGAAAGATATGATCTTCGTGGGACAAAATCTATTGACTGGCGGCTACATGCTTGGGGCGCTGTGGATCACAATCAAAGAAGTTATCTATGGTTTTGCACTGGCAATCGCGATCGGATTTTCGCTGGGCGTATTGGTGGGGGAAACGGCATTTGGTGAAAAGGCAGTGATGCCTTACCTGGTGGCGATAGATACCATGCCAAAAGTGGCATTTGCCCCACTCTTTGTAGCGTGGTTGGGCTTTGGTATTGAATCGAAGGTGGCGCTTGCTGCCTTTATCGCGACATTTCCAATCGTGGTCGGTACTGCGGCTGGGCTTCACGCCGCCGATGAAAACGCGCGTATGCTTTTCAAGACGATGGGCGCAAGTCGGATGCAGACATTGTTCAAGATGAAACTGCCGACTGGCCTGCCGCAGATTTTTACCGGCCTCAAGATCGGAGCAGTCGGCGTTATGGCCGGTGCGATCACAGGAGAATTCCTAGGCGGTGGCAAGGGATTTGGCGAACTTATTCGGGTTGCCGCCTCGCAGCTCAACACGCCGCGCGTCTTCTCGTTAATCCTGTATCTCAGCCTTGTCGGTCTGGTCGTATTTGCGTCGGTGGTTTGGACACAGCGTAAATTGGTGTTCTGGCACAAGGAACAGGTGGGAAGAGATGACTTCTGAGCCTTTGAAAATTGACTGCCACACCCTGCGTGAATTTGTGGCGGCCGCACTCGAAACTCGAGGTGTGCCAAAATCAGATGCGGACAAGGTGGCCTCGACGATGGTTGAGGCCGACATTTATGGCTATGGCACGCACGGTGTTTTTCGCCTTCGACAGTACCTAGCCCGGCTGGCGGGAGGTGGCTCCAATCCTACGCCCAAAGTCACAGTAGTACATGAGACCGCTGCAACCGCTTTGATCGACGGAGATGACGGCCTCGGCCATCTGGCTATGTCGGCGGCTCGGGATCTTGCAATTGAAAAGGCAAAAGAGGCCGGCATCGGATGGGTTGGTGTTCGGCGCGGCAATCATGCTGGACCACTGGCACTTTATGTACGTCCACAAGCCGAGGCAGGGCTGCTTGGTATGGCCGCGGCAGTGGGCAGCGCGAACCACGTCCCGCCCTATGGCGGTAGCGACTTGCTTCTTGGTACCAATCCCATTGCTTTTTCCGCCCCCGTCGATGGTCCCGACCCGTTTGTGTTTGATATGGCGACGACAGTTGCCGCGATGGGCAAGATCAAGACCCTGTTGCAGCAAGGCGAACCTATGCCCGAAGGTTGGATGGTTGGGCGTGATGGCAATCCGTTAACGGACCCTGCCCGCAAATCAGAAGGGTTTCTTTTGCCGATCGGAGGTCCGAAGGGTTTCGGCCTTTCCGTGGCCATAGGGTTGATGGCCGGAGTCTTGAACGGCGCTGCCTTCGGCTCTGACGTGGTCAACTTCACATCAGACACAACCTCATCCACAAACACAGGCCAATTCGTAATGGCGCTTGATCCGGCGGCCTTTGGAATGGAAAAAGACTTTGCTTCGAATGCAGCCCGCGTCTTCTCTGAAATACGCGCATCCGACCCCCTGCCCGGTCATGACCCGGTACGCCTGCCCGGAGACGGAAAAACGGCCGCAGCTGAGGCCCGTCGCAAAGACGGTGTAAGCCTCAACCCCGCTCTTTGCCGAGACCTCAACAATCTTGCCCTGGACTGTGGACTGACTCCCCCGTTTCCTGATGTTAACACTGACTAGCGGCATATCTTTGGGAAGCCGGTATGCACTTTTGACCAGGGTTTAGCGAGGCGTCACTTCTGGCTTCAGCGCTTTTACAAGCGCCGAAAGTTTGTTCATCATGTGAAGTTTCATTGCCTTACCAAGCCCATCTGCATCTCGGGCCTTGAGCAACTCCATCATGGTTTCATGTTCGTCAATTGCCTGTGCCCAACGCTCGTCCGACAAGTTGGCCAAAAAACGTGCACGGCGGACCCGCGCGGCCAAAAGCTTGTGGTGGTTTTCCAGTATGTCGTTTCGCGCGCCCTTTATAAGTGCCTGATGGATGTCTTGATTGGCTTTAAAGTACGCCTGCCGATCACGCGCCTCGTACGCGCTCAGCATATCCTCGTGGCTACATTCAATCCGTTGAATTTCCGCAACGTCCATTTGCTGACACGCTAGTTCCCCCGCCAGTTGCTCAAGCGCTGCGAGTACTGGAAACGTGTTTTCCAATTCTTCCCTCGTAACACTCGCGACACGGGCACCCCGGTTGGCTTGAAGCACCACAAAGCCTTCGGATGCAAGAACCTTTAGGGCCTCTCGCAATGGTGTCCGGGAAACACCCAATGAGTCGCAAAGCTGTTTCTCGGGCACTTTCTCACCCGGTTTCAAAACGTCTTCGACGACAAGATTGCGCAAGCGTTCGACCAACTCTTCATGAAGGGTCGGGCGATTAATGCTATCCGTCAGGTTCATATCCACATCCTAATATTCAAGGACCATATCCAGCAGGCGCGCGACGTGCATTGCTTGGCGCTGCGTACCTTCGGCGATTTGGTGGCGGCATGATGTTCCATCGGCCACAACAATTGCATCCGCAGGCGCCGCCTCCAAAGCTGGAAACAGGTCGAGTTCCGCCATCTTGATCGAGACATCAATAGTGCCGGGCGCGTATCCAAATGCCCCTGCCATACCACAGCAACTGCTTTCAAGCATATGAACCTGTGATGCGGGAATACGCTTAAGTAAGTTAACCATCGGTGTGACGGCATCGTGTGCTTTCTGGTGGCAATGACCATGCACATAGATGGGGCGATCTATCGCTTTGAGAGGCAGTTCCGGCTGTTTGGCCAGAAATTCCTCAAAGGTATGAGTGGCATTGGACAGCAACTCCGCATCCTGCCCCGGACAAAGAGCCAAATATTCGTCCCGGAAAGTGAGGATAGAAGAAGGTTCGAGACCGACTACCGGTATGCCCTGTGCAACCGCTTCTCGCGTCGCGTCAATCACGCGCTGTGCCTCGTGACGCGCTTCTTCCAAGCAACCCACAGCCAACAGAGTACGCCCGCAATCCAGCGGCCTTCCTGTTTGGTCATCTCTTGCTATGGCAACCCGAAGCCCTAGCGCACGCAGAACCCGGACAGCGGCGCGCAGATTGTCTGGCTCGAAATATCGGTTGAACACATCGGCAAATAGAAGCACCTGCGGATCTGTGTCTTGGGCCTCGACATCCCGGAACGGGTCAGAGGACCACACCGGCAGGTCACGTCGCGCCGAAATTCCAGCCGGTTTTTCCAGTAGTTTGCGCAAAGGGCCAATTTTATTCCGGGCATTCAAAAGCCACGCAACTTTAGCTGCTTTAGGTGCATATCTGGGCAGATAAGCTATTAATTTATCTGCCAATGTCAGCCCGTCTTTTTTGCGCTTCGCTGAAAGCACTTCGATCTTCATGCGGGCCATATCGACGCCAGTCGGGCATTCACGCGCACAAGCCTTGCAAGACACGCAGTATTCCATCGTGTCCTGCATTGCGTCCGAAGTTAAACCGCCCGGCAACTGTCCGCTAATCGCAAAACGCAACGTGTTTGCCCGCCCACGTGTGGCATCACGTTCGTTTCGGGTCGCACGGAAGGAGGGACACATAACCCCGCCCTTGAGCTTGCGACATGCCCCGTTGTTATTGCACATCTCGACGGCGCCCTGAAATCCTCCTCCGGCACCCGGCCAAGCAGACCAGTCCAGCGCCGTTTCGAATTGCTGAACTGAGTAGTCCGGGCTGTAGCGGAATAGGCGGCGATCATCCATGGCCGGCGCATGTACGATCTTGCCGGGGTTCATTAGCCCGTAGGGGTCAAACCGGGCCTTAACCTGTTCAAACGCAGAAACGATACGCGGGCCGAACATCTTTTTATGAAACTCTGATCGCACGATCCCATCACCGTGTTCGCCTGAATGAGACCCTTTGTATCTCTTGACTAGATCAAAGGTCTCTTCGGCAATCGCCCTCATTGTCCGGACGTCCTTATCCTGCCGCATGTTCAGGACAGGACGAACATGGAGACAGCCGACTGAGGCATGCGCGTACCATGTCCCTTTTGTGCCGTGCCGGGTAAAAATTTCCGTCAGGCCAGCGGTATAATCGGCGAGATCAGGCAACGGGACGGCGCAATCTTCCACAAAAGAGATCGGCTTGCCGGCCTCCTTCATCGACATCATAACGTTCAACCCGGATTTTCGGTATTCGGCGATCGAGTTTTGCAGTTTGGTATCAGTAACTGATACAATCCCGCCCCAACGGTTTTCAGTCCCGCTGAAATCAAACCCGAGATCTCCCATCAGTTGCGATAGCTCGACCAGCTTTGCAGCATTGGCGTCAGCGCTACCCTCAGCAAATTCCACTAACAACAACGCTTCAGGGCTGCCTTCTACAAACGCCTCAATCGTACTGCGGAACAGCGGGATTTCACGCCCCAATTCGATCATGGTGTCGTCGATCAACTCTACCGCCTGCGGTCTGAGCGTTACGAGGTGCTGCGTAGCCTCCATTGCCGCACGGAATGTCGGGAAATGACATACGCCGGTAACTTTTTCGCCCGGCAATTGCGCCAGTTTCAGCTCCAATTCCGTGAAATAGGCCAGCGTGCCTTCTGATCCCACCAGCAAATGGGACATGTTGACATCGTTACCTACGAGCGCGTCGATGTTGTATCCGCCTACACGGCGCTGAACTTTGGGAAACCGGGCATCAATTTCCGAAGCCTCGCGACGCCCCAGAGCACGCATGTCTTCAACAAGATCCGCATACTCGCCAGATGCCGCCGTATCGGCGCTGAACCGTGCTTCCATGCCGTTACTGAGGATTGCACTTATTGCTCGGACGTTGTCGCGCATGATCCCGTAGCGCAGAGACTTTCCACCCGACGAATTGTTGGCCGCCATCCCTCCCAAAGTGCATCGAGACGCGGTTGAAGGATCAACAGGAAACCACAGACCATGCGGCTTCAATGCTTGATTCAGTTGATCCAGAACGACACCCGGTTGAACGCGGGCGATGCAGTTCTCAACGTCCACGTCCAGAATGCGATTAAAGTGCCTGGTGTTGTCCAGAACAACGCTTTGATTGACCGTTTGCCCACATTGCGATGTACCGCCGCCGCGCGGAAGAACGGAGCTTCCTTCGTCGCGCGCAACAGTCATCACAGCCTGTATATCTTCTGTGGATCGGGGAACCACCACGGCCTTCGGTACCATCTGATAGATCGAAGCGTCGGTCGAATACCGTGCACGCGATGCCGCATCAGCCATCACCTCACCCTGTACATCAGACAGCAGTCGGCGGTGCAACGTTTCATGTTCAAGCATCGAGTCGCCCTCCCTTCCCAGCTAGCCAACTAGAGGCTTCACTTCTCCGTTGACTGAATAATGAATTCATAATTAAATTTTTCCAATAGGTAATCACGCCACTTTCATGACACCAACGGAAGGATCAGTTCAGATGCGCCAGGCGGGCAGACATTTTTTGCAAATCCCAGGGCCAAGTGCTGTGCCGGAACGCATCCTGAAGGCCATAAGCATGCAGACCATCGACCACCGGGGGCAAGATTTTGCAGAAATAGGCCACAAGGCTCTCGCTGGGATGAAAACGATTTTCAAGACAGAACAAAACGTCTTTATCTATCCTTCATCCGGTACAGGCGCGTGGGAAGCTGCACTTGTGAACACAGTGTCGTCAGGCGGAAAAGTTCTTATGTACGAAACAGGACATTTCGCATTCATGTGGAGTAACTTGGCTGGAAAAATTGGGTTGCTACCAGAGTTGATTGAAGGGGACTGGCGTGGCGGTGCGGACCCCAATCAGATCGAAGACCGCTTGCGCGCAGACAGTCAGCACGAGATCAAGGCGGTATGCGTCGTCCACAATGAAACTTCTACAGGGTCTGTCTCGCCTATCGAGGACGTGCGCAGGGCTATGGACGCAGCGAAACACCCTGCACTTCTAATGGTCGACTCAATCTCCGGCCTTGCATCGATCGATTTCAGGTTTGATGACTGGGGCGTAGATGTTTGCGTCTCAGGTTCGCAAAAGGGACTGATGCTACCACCCGGTTTGAGCTTCAATGCTGTAAGTGATCGTGCGTTGGAGAATTCAAAAACCGTGACAACACCACGCAGCTATTGGGATTGGCAGGATATGGTCGGGCCAAACCAGAAAGGGTTTTTCCCTTACACCCCCGGAACCAATCTTCTTTACGGATTAATTGAGGCCATCGACATGCTGCATGAAGAAGGGCTGGACAACGTATTTGCTCGGCATTCGCGCCACGGAACCGCGACACGGGCTGCCGTGCAGGCATGGGGTCTCGAGGTTCTGTGTGCTCGCCAAGGTCAGGAATCGGGAGTCCTGACCGCTGTCAAAGTGCCGGAAGGGCATTCCGCCGACGCCTTCCGTGCGACTGCGCTGAAGCACTACGACATTTCACTTGGAAACGGCCTGTCCAAAGTGGCCGACAAGGTTTTCCGCATAGGTCACTTGGGCGATTTCAACGACCTTATGTTGATGGCCACACTCTCAGGCGTAGAAATGGGGCTCGACAAGAGCGGCGTGCCTCATAACGCAGGCGGCACGCAGGCTGCGTTGGAGCATCTCAAGGCTGCGTGACGCTGGACAGAGACTCCAAAAACGCCACAAGATCCGCGATCTCCCGTTCCGTCAAATTCAGTTCGGAAAGTATCGACTCACCATCGGCGTGTAGCCTTTCCTTATCTAATTCGCTGTAGTGTCTTATCACCGCATCCAAGTCGATCAAACTACCGTCATGCATGTAAGGGGCAGTATCAGCCACACCCCGCAGACTGGGCGTCCGAAAGGTTCCAAAGTCAGAATGGCTCCTGCGTACTTTTCGCACCACCCAAGCACCTTGCTTTTCCGAATCGTCGTTCCAGTTTCCGCCCAGTGTGTAAGGGCTTGACAGCAAAAAGTTCAGTCCTCCGAACCGCCCTTCGTCGACTTCGGTTTCGCTCAGAAAATACGGAACGCCGGCGTCATGAAACTCATTGTTGGAAAACCTCGGGCCGTTGTGGCAAAACACGCAATTCCCGCGCCCTAAAAACAGCTGAAGACCTCGCTGGGCTGCTTCGGGGTAATACGCAGCCGCTGGAAAATCTCGACGCTCTAAGGCATCGCGAAAATCGTCAAACTGCGTCCGGTCGGTCACCAAAGTCTCCAAGTAAGCCGAAAGAGCTTTTGCAGTATTCACCAGAACAAGCTCTGGGCCTTGATCTTGGATGACACCAAAAATTGCTTCAAAGTCATCAGTGTAGGCACTCTCCGAGATGGCTGTCTTTAGGCTTGCGTTGGTATGCGCCATCTCTTCAGCTTCGATGATCGGATGCAAACTGGCCGCCCAAAGACTATCACTCTTGCCTCCCCATCCGTACCAGCGGAGACCAGCCAGGTTTCGCAGTGATGGTGAGTTCCTGTCTAACAGAACACGTCCAATCGCCCGCGCCTCCTGCGTGGTAAATGCCTGTTCAGGATCATGACAACTTGCACAAGCAAATGCGCCGTCGACGGACAGCACGGGATCATTGAACAAGGCTTTTCCCAGCGCGATCGCTCTGGCATCGTGTGAAACTCTGTTGCTTGGATCCGCCGGGAAGGTTTGTGGCCATGGACCAAAGGACAGTGTTTGTTGAATTTCGCCTTCAGACAACAGGACCTTTGAATGCACTGAACCTGCCAGAACTATTAGCGCAGCTGTAACCAAAACCTTCATTTCAAATCAACTTCAGACGTATACGATACAGATTTATCGTTGAAGCCAATTTCAAATCTAATTTCCCACAAACCCGGCATGTGAAAAAGTAGACCATCGGCGCGGTATAACCCATCACCTAACTCTGTGATCTCAGGGGCGTAGTTCAACCCGTGTCGATGAGCAGGCATAATTGCATCGACACGAACCGTGTCGACAGCAATTTCATCACAGATTGAAATTTGGAGTGAAAACGGTTGGGCTAAAGGTATGTCACCCACGACCAAATGTATTTCGGGTGCGCCGTGAGTTTCCGAACTCAACCGCTGACCAGTCGTTTCACAAGCAGTAGCAACGTTGGACAATGCCAGAAACAAAAAAAACCAGCGGATCATTCTGAGGCCAGCATATGTTCTGCGTTGGCATACGCGATGTTGTCTGCGATCCGATCCGGCAGCAGATCCAACCATTCACGCGAAAAATCGGCATGAGGTCCTACGTAATACCAACGTTCCGGGGCAAATGTATCCGTACCAACCATGAAACGATCCGGATGGGCTTCGAAAGCCTCCTTCCAATCGGGGTCAATTCTGCCTCGTGAAGCCATGTCTGAACGAAACGCCAGGTCGGCCCAAAGCCTGGGATACGTGTCCAGCGCGTCAACAACGCTCGCTGGATCATCAAAGCCAGAGTGCGCCCACAATACCCGAGCTTCAGGCCAGGTTTCGAAGATCAGGTCCACTGCCTCTCGGTCGCCGTGGTGGTGTAGAATGAGGTTCCGCTCTTTCGCCAGTGCAATCATGCGCTGGATGACCGGCGTTGTGATGTCGTCACCGTAAGCGTGAAACTCGCCGATGGCTTCGTAGTCGTTCTTGGCCAGGTTTTCTTCCAAATAATCAATTACAGTTTCATCGTGCATCCATGTGTTGATTTCACCGCGACGACGGTACGGGCGCAGTGCTGGAACGACGATGTCCGGTGCCGCGGCTAACAAAAGCTGAGTGCCATTGTCATCCGAGCTGGAAACCAGGGCTTTACGCACGCCCGCATCCCGAAGGATATTAGCCACCTGTTCGGGAGGAACCAGTTTGACGGCATCGTGGCTGTAATGAATATGCGCGTCAAAGATCGGGCGCTCTTCTGCGATAGCACTACTGCAAATCAGCGCGGCACCTAATATGAAGATTTGTTTCAGCACCTCAAGCCTCCTCAATATCGTTCAGACTTTGGCAAGCTTCACATCGAACTTCACGTGCAAGAATGGTTCAGTGATCTTACCAGAAAGCTCCATGCCATCAGGAAATTCTGAAACTGGCCTTTCAACATAGGTCATCACCAGATCATCCCGAACACCAAACACTGTATCCTGATCCAAATAAGGATCGTCGTCGGGGAAAATCTCAGTGACCAAAGAACGGTAGCCAGGAGCTTTGACGATATAGTGCAGGTGCGAAGGTCGCCAGGGATGGCGGCCGCAGGCGCGCAGGATATCCCCGACAGGCCCATCTGACGGTACCGTGTATTCAACTGGCTTGACGGTCGTGAATGCATACTTACCGTCGTCACCAGTAGTCATCAGGCCGTGAAAAGAATAGGTGTCCTGTTCTTCGTCTTGGCTTGCATACATTCCATTCGGCGCGGTTTGCCAGATATCCAGCTCTGCACCGGAAATCGGATTACCATCGGTGTCCCGGATCACGCCTTCAGCAAGCAGCACAGGTCCACCGTAGTGGCGCTTCATATCCCCGCCGAAAGGCAGAGGGGGCGCGCCAGAGACATGGAAAGGGCCAAGTACGGACGAACTTGTTGCATCAGAACTTGAATGCAACATGTCCACCAATGACGACAGGCCCAGCACATCCGAGGCGAGCACGAACTCATGCCTGTCCTCTGATTCCACGGCAGCGCATCCCTCCAGAAACGCAATCCCGGCGCGCCATTCGTCATGTGTCAAGTTGGTTTCCCGCGCGAAGTCATGGAGGTGTTTGACCAGAGACCCTATGATTTCTCTCATCCGCGGATCGGTGTCTTTGGACAGGTATCCCATGAACACGTCGGTGATATTGTCTTTGGTAACAGAGCGCATCTGCGCCTCCTTAAATCAGGGCAAGGCTGAGGATCGGGAACTCGATCAGAATAAACAGAACGATCAGCATAACGAACGCAAAGGGAAGTGCGCCCATAAACACATCCTTGAGCGATATTCGGTCATCGTTGATCGTCGATTTGATGACGAAGCAAGATATCCCCAAAGGCGGGGTCAAAAGCCCAATTTCGGCGCCGACCACAGTGATAATGCCAAACCAGATCAACGACATGTCCAAGGCTTCGGCCATGGGCAGGAACAGCGGGACGACGATCAGAATGATGGACGCCGTATCGAGCAAAGTTCCCAGAAAAAGCATCAAGAGAACGTAGAGCAGCATGATCGACCAAAAGGACGCGGAATTTCCCGCGAGCAAATCCTGCAACTGATTGGGCAGCCCGGCCAGCCCCAGCATGCGACTATAGATCGAAGCCGCCGTAATCAGGAACAAGATCGCCGCTGTAATGTGACCGGTTTCCAGCAACGCGTCCCAGAACGCTCTTGGTGTCATGGACTTGCGTACGACTGCGATCACGAGCGCAACCAGTGCCCCAGCTGCACCCGCCTCGACAGCGGTTAGCCATCCTGTGTAAATGCCACCGAGCACTACCGTGATAATGAACAATGTGGGCAGGGTCTTGGATGCGATCTCGCGCCCGGACATCCATTCGGTGTCTTCGACGACCCGGCCGCCCACAAATGCAGGTGTGAAACGCCCCATGACCCAGATCGCGCCCACATAAGCTATTGCCAGCATGATACCGGGTATTACTCCCGCCAGAAACATGTCCCCTACGGACTGTTCGGCGACAAAGGAATAGATGATCAGCATCGCCGAGGGTGGAATAATCATCCCCAAAACCGACGACCCGGCCACAACCCCAACCGCAAAACGTGGATTATATGCCTGTGCCATCATCTGCGGGACCGAGACCTTGGTGAACACTGATGCGGACGCAATGGACGACCCGGTAACGGCCGCAAACACGGCATTTGCTCCGACGGTCGCCATTCCGATACCGCCTTTGACCTTGCGAAATCGCATGGTCATGACCTCGTAAATGTCCCTGCCTAGTCCCGCTTTTGAAACGATGAGGCCCATAAAGGTAAACAGC
This sequence comes from Ruegeria sp. HKCCA5463, assembly GCF_013034175.1. NCBI lineage: Bacteria > Pseudomonadati > Pseudomonadota > Alphaproteobacteria > Rhodobacterales > Roseobacteraceae > Ruegeria > Ruegeria sp. HKCCA5463. Next base: position 326,147 of record NZ_WQFL01000003.1, on the reverse strand, counting down.
GGGATTGTCGCGAAACTGTATTCCATCGCGCTGTCGCCGACCGCAACCTTCAGCAGGTTGAGCGCAAGCGTGAAGTTGTCCCGCATCAGCCAGATCGACACGAAGGAGACCACGCCCAAAGCAATCGGAATGTAGACGCCTGCGTAAATCAGAAAGACGATGGCTACGACCGAGATCAGGCCAATCTCAATCGGCGTCATTCTGCGTCCTCGTCATGTTCAGGTGTGCGAATAAGTTGCGGGCGGTCCTGCGCCGTGACGACCTTGAGCAAGAAAATCACGCAGGCAAGCGCAGTACCGCACGCGATGACCAGTTTAACCGGCCACCATGGCAGTGTGAAAAGACCCGGAACTCCGAAATAGTCCTGCGTCTCCCACATATGAAGAAATTCAGGGAAGGTCACATAAGCGATCAAGGCCATGAAGATCGCCGAGACGGCGTTTATAATGCGTCTGAGGTTGGCCGTCAGGCCGGGGCGGCGGTGGTGTATCAGGTTCAGGAACCCGTCCGAACGTGTCAGCCGGTCCACCCTGACCACGTCGGGCAATTGCAGAAAAACAATCATCACGACCGAGAACTGCACCATTTCGTAAGTGCCTCGAAGCGGAGCCGAAAACAGCCCGCGCGCAACGACGTCGACATTCAGAATGACCACCAACGCTAGGACGACGAGCGTGCCCAAGGCGTTGGCGGTTATTGCAAGCGAATTGGCGACCCGCGACAGGACGGCAACTGCGGTCTTCAGCATGTCTGGCCCCTTTCTCGGGTCGCTGAACGATTATTCGGCCGTCCAGTCCCGCACACCAGTGAAACCGGCATCCTGAAGCTTGCCGAGATAAGCGGCCAGCATATCTGTGCCCTGCTCGCCGTTCTCATTCAGCGTTGCAGCCCATTCCTGCGCAACATTGGGCATCGCATTTGCCCACGCAGCGCGGTCTTCGTCCGAGATTTCAATGATCGATCCGCCAGCTTCTACAAATGCATCTCGTGACGCAGCGGCTCGATCCATTGCAATACCTGCCACGTGGTCACGGTAGTCGATAGCCACGGCCTGGAGTACGTCTTTGACCTCGTCAGGCAGATTTGCCCAGTAATCGGCGTTGACTGTGACTGTTTTTGTATTCACCGCGCCAAGGTCTGCCTTCAACATGTAAGGGGCCACTTCTACGATCTTGAACGTCTTGGAAGCTTCCGGCCAAATCATCACGCAATCGACAAGGCCGGTTTGAACCATGTTGTAGAAATCAGTGAGGCCTCCGCGTACGCCCGCCGCGTCCTTGATACCCTCGAGGTAGCGCAAGTTCAGGCCGGCACCCGCGATCTTGCGTCCTTCAAGATCTGCAACTTTCTCGACCGGCTCTGAGCAGAACATCTGATACGTGTCGAGCACAACGCCCGTCGCCAGATAAACCTGATTTTGCGCAGCAAACTCATTCTGCATAGCCGGGTATTCTCGCGCGATCTCGTCAACCGCCTTGGCCACTGCACGGGCATCCGACGCGACGAATGGTGTCGAGCCCGAGATCCCCTGACTAGGCAGCTTGGATGAATGGAAGATGGTTGTGACGATGCCAATATCCCCCAAACCCAGCTGTACGCCTTCCAGAACGCCCTTGGGCTTTACGATCGAACCGCCATAGTTTTCTTGCCAGTTCATCTTGTAGTTGCCGGACTCGGCCAACCGCTTGTCCACTTCGGGAATAAAGAAGTTTGTGAATTCCTTCACCCACAATGCCCGGTCCGGGTAACCATCAATCACAACAGCTGAAATGGTTTCTTCTGCGACAACGGGCAGCGCCATAACGCTAGCTAAAGCGGCGCCCATTAGACTGCGTTTGGTCCAGTTTTTCATTTCTCTCCTCCCAGAAAGTCGGGTCTTTTTTATTTGTTTGCTTTGACCCAGTTGACGGTCAGGTCGGTGCCTGCCGCTTCAAACAGTTTTGCGATGGCGCAATATTTGGCTGTCTCCTCACCCACGCGTGTCAGCTCCTCCTGACTGGCGGGGGTTTCACAATTCACGGTGAGTTCAATTTCCGGAAACGGAACTTCAATCTCCTCCTCCATCAGGACACCGCGCCGGTCCAACCTGCATTTCGCGTCGATTGTCACTTTGCCTAGATCAATTCCCAAACGGTGCGCATTTTTGTGCCCGATGACGTTGGTACAGGCGATCAGCGCTGCCATCGCGATTTCAGTCGGAGACGGACCAAGATTTGTCCCGCCCCGCTCGACAGGTTCGTCGATAACCACATCCAGATCGCGTATTGGTAGCTCAGTGCGCGCGTGTGTCGGGCACCGAGCTGTCGTGCGGTAAGTCACGACGGGTTTCACTTTCATACCCACGGCAGCGCCTCCTCATGCATAAGAACAAACCTTTTCAAACTGAAATCGCGGAAGTTTGTGAAACAAACCTGTTTCATCCGCGTAGCCCAGATTGCAAAGAAAATTGGACTTGAGCGTCGTGCCCGCGAAGAACTCCTCATCGACGATCTTGTTCGAAAAACCTGACATGGCGCCGACGTCCAACCCGACAGCCCGGGCCGCAATCATGAAGTAAGCGCCCTGAAGCGTGCCATTTCGAAAGGCCGTGTCTGCCACGTAGTCAGGCTTGTTTTCGAACAATGGCCGACGGTCTTCGTGCGGGAAAAGAAAGGGCAGTTCCTTCCAGAAGTCCATGTCATAGGCAATGATCGCCGTGACCGGAGCATCCATCATCTTTGGCACATTCTTCGGCTTTAAAGACTTTGCAAGCCGCTCTTTCCCTTCGGGACTTTTCACGAAAACGAAGCGCGCGGGCAACGTATTCATGCTGGTCGCGCCGTTGATCGTGATGTCGTAGATCTCTTCAAGAAGGTCGTCAGAAACAGGCTTGTTGGTCCACGCGTAGTGCGATCTGGATTCGCGCAGGATCAAGGCGATCGCGTCATCCGACAAGCGTGGAATGCGCTCGCGCAGATCGCGGTGATCTTGCTGCGCCTTGGCGCGAAGTGCCTCCAGCTCTGCTCCGGTTGGTGCGCTCATGCTGCAGCCACCTTGGACTTGGCATCCTTTTCGTCAATGATTGGGCTGGCGCAGATTCCGATGCCTTCAATCTCGACCTCAACGGTTTCGCCTGGCTTCAACCAACGGGGATTGGGCTTTTTGGCGTGCCCGACACCAGGAGGCGTACCTAGCGCAATCAGATCCCCTGGCTCCAAAGTAGTATATTCCGAAATCGTCGCAATGACTTGACGAACGCCCCAGATCATGTTGGCAGTGTTCGAGCTTTGAAGGATTTCGTCGCCCACACGGCTTTCGATTTTAAGGCCGGATGCCCCTTCAGGCAGCTCGTCTGGTGTCACGGTAAACGGCCCGATCGCACCAGTGTCATCAAAGTTTTTTCCCGGCGTCCACTGGTGCGTCTTGCGCTGGTAGTTTCTTACAGACCCGTCGTTGAACACGGTGTAGCCGAACACATGATCCAATGCGTTCTTTTCCGAAATATGGCGACCGCCCTTTCCGACGATCAGCATCAGCTCTGCCTCGTAATCCAGTTGTTCCGAGCAGGACGGGCGCACCATCGGCTGACCGGCGGCCATGATCGAGTTTTTCCCGCGCATGAACAGAGCAGGATACTTTGGGATGTCGTATCCCCCCTCTTTGATGTGGTCCGTATAATTCAATCCCATGCAAATGATCGTGCCGGGAGATGCTACGGGCAGCGCTGGCGTGACAGAGGAGACAGGCACGCTTTCTGAAGCGACGATTTTTTCAGAAAGCGAATCGACCAGTCCAGGCGTGCAGATCACCCCCATCAGATCGGGACCAACGGCAGGGTCCAAAGCCGTTAGATTCACTGCGTTTTCTCCGTCTACGGCAAAAACCTCTGTGCCTTCCGAAGCCTCTCCCACCAAGTATTTCATTCTCACCATCCATGTCAGCTTGCTTGATTTTTGCCGACTATTTTGCAATATGTCAAATAATATCGATTTTTTGGAGAGCGCCGATGGTTGCTTGGTCAGACTATAAATCAGAAGTAAAAAGCCGTGGCGCTCTTGCTTTGGAGCTTTACGTTGCACACAGCACGCCGGCCAAGGCACCGGAAGATGTAAAGGCTTCGCTTCCAGATCACTTGGCATATCAGGCGCAACTTGAACGTTCGGGGAAGCTCGCTTTTGCTGGACCAATGTCGGATGAAACAGGAGAGCATATGCAAGGTATGGGTCTGATCATCTACCGCGCCGACAGTCTTGAAGTCGCCCGAAAACTGGCCGAGGAGGATCCCATGCACAAAAGTGGGGCACGCAGCTTTGTTCTGCGCAGATGGATGATAAACGAAGGCTCGCTGAACCTTTCAGTTGGTCTGTCAACTGGAATGAGTGCACTTAGCTAAAAGCACTCCAGAGATTTTGCCGCGAAAGAGGAACCGTCAGATATGGACGCCATGCTTGATACCGAGGGCAAAGAGACTTCCGCCACTCATGGTGCGTATCGAAGGCTCCGCGAAATGATCCTGACTGGCGAGCTGCCTCCCGGTCAAAAGCTCAAGATCGAGCAGCTCCGCGGGCTGCTGGACACAGGCGCAAGCCCGGTTCGCGAGGCACTAAGCCTTTTGACATCGGACATGCTGGTGGAACGAATTGACCAGCGCGGCTTCAGGGCGGCACCGGTGAGCAAGTGCAACTTCGAGGAAATCCTTCTGTTGCGATGCAATCTTGAAGAAACCGCGTTGCGCGCTTCCATCACCAATGCAGACTCAGCTTGGGAGGATAGGCTCGTTTTGCGTCACCACCATATGAAAAAGGCGGGCCAAAAAGGGGCACACGACTTTGAAGACGCACACAAGGCATTTCATATGGCCTTGTTGGACAATGCGAGGCTTCCTTTACTGTTGCGGTATTGTTCGCAACTTTACGATCTTAACATTCGCTACCGTTATTTGGCGGCCGGAGGTTCAAGCTACAAAAAGCGGGATATAGCCGCTGAGCATCAGCAGATCCTGGACGCCGCATTAATTCACGACGCAGACAGCGCAACCCGGCACCTGATCGATCACTATCGTCGGACGGGCGAATACCTCAGCAGCCAGATGGAGCCCTGAAATGCAGCGGAACTGGTTTCTGGGCGATCTGCTTGATCAGTTGTTCGACCGCCCCGGCAAGAAGCGAGGCAAAGACGACAAGCGATCCATATCAGAGCTGTGTGAAGCACTCTTGTCTGCAGAAGGTGAAGTATCGGGTTTCGTGCTCGCATCCACGATATTGGATCGATACCAGACGTTGGACGACACGGAAAAACTGGACTTCTTCGCCTATTTGAATGACCAGCTTGAGTTGGACGCGGATCAGCTTTCTGAAACGGCGCGCCGCTATGCCAAAGATAGAAGCGTCGATCTTTTTAAAAGGCTTAGCGAGGCCGCAGAACCCCGACGGCAAGAATTGCTGCGCCGGCTGAATCAACCCTCCGGCGCGACGCAAGAGCTTGTGGCAATGCGCGTTAACCTGTTGCGTTTTCTCAAATCCAACCCCGAACTCAGGCGCACAGACATAGATTTCGTGCATTTGCTGCGAAGCTGGTTCAACCGGGGTTTTCTTGTCCTCAAACAAATCAGTTGGGATACACCAGCCCGCGTTCTGGACAAGATCGTGGCGTATGAGGCGGTCCATCAGATTAACGATCTAGACGATTTGCGGCGCAGGCTTTACCCGCCCGACCGTCGCTGTTTTGCGTTTTTTCATCCCTCAATGCCGGATGAGCCGCTGATTTTTGTCGAAGTTGCTTTGACGACTGAAATTCCGAACGCGATTGATGTGCTTTTGTCCCAAGTCCGAGAACCGATCGAACCCGAACAGGCAAAAGTCGCAGCGTTCTACTCCATTTCAAACTGCCAGAAGGGTCTAACGGGCATCAGCTTTGGAAACCTGTTGATCAAACAGGTTGTGACGGAACTCTCGCGAGAGCTTCCGGGCCTCGATACATTTGTGACCTTGTCCCCAATACCGGGTATGAACCGGTGGGTGGCTGGCGAAACAGGGCACCTCGAGCATGGCCATGCCGCCAAAGCCGTACTTGCGGGAACAGCCTCTGCGCAGGACGTGCGGGCGATGGCCGCCCGATACCTGTTATTCGCCAAGCGCGAAGATGGGATGCCGCTGGATCCCGTGGCCCGCTTTCACTTGGGCAATGGCGCCGAGCTTCACGAGCTGCATGCCGAGGCCGACCTGTCGCAGAACGGACGATCCCAATCTGGCGGCGCAATGGTCAACTACCTCTACGATTTGAAAAAGACAGAGCGCCACCACGAAGAATTTGCGGCACATGCCACAATCGAAGCCTCGCGTTCCGTGCGCGCGGCTTCAACCGCAGCACTTGCGGCCAGACCAGAGGAAAATACAGCGTGACCAACACTCTCTACGACAGCTTGTTTTCCCACCACGCGGGAAACAATGCTCCGTTCCTGCAACTCGATGACGGACAGGTAGTGTCATATGACGCGTTTCTGAAACGCGCCGCACAGATCGCGCATGTTTTGCGGACCAGCGGAGTTTCCCCAGGAGACCGCATCGTTGTGCAGGCCCGAAAGCTAGCTGATACACTGGCGCTATACGCTGCTGCGGTTCAGGCGGGCGCAGTCTACCTGCCGCTTAATACCGCCTACACGTTGGCAGAGTTGGACTATTTCATCGCCGATGCCCAACCTGCCATGATCGTCAGCGACAGCACCAACGAAACTGAGATCGGAAAACTGGCGACCCGCTTTGGCGCAAAGCTGCTGACCCTCGGCGGCGACACTTCGAGTCTGAGCCGCGAGGCTGACGCACAACCCCACGAGTTTGAAACCGTGGATCGCGCCCCGGACGACCTTGCAGCCCTGCTTTACACGTCGGGAACCACTGGTCGTTCTAAGGGCGCAATGCTGAGCCATCAGAACCTTTTGTCTAATGCCCAAACTCTCGTGGATTTGTGGGGCATCACAAGCGACGACCGCTTGATTCACGCGCTGCCGATCTTTCACACGCACGGACTTTTCGTAGCGATGAATACGTCGCTGCTCGCCGGTGCCAAAGTTCGGCTGATGGAAAAGTTCGACGTAAGCGCGATCGTGGAGGAAATGCCCAAGTCGACCCTTTTAATGGGTGTCCCAACTTTCTACACCAGATTGCTGGAAGTTGACGGTTTCACCAAACAGATCACTCGGGGCATGCGCCTGTTCATTTCCGGTTCAGCCCCATTGCTGGCAGAAACCCATCAGGCGTTTGAAGTGCGCACAGGTCACCGCATCCTCGAGCGCTATGGCATGACCGAAACGAACATGAACACCTCGAACCCCTATGATGGCGAACGCCGCGCGGGAACCGTTGGCATGGCTCTGCCCGGCACCGAGGTGATTGTGACTAACCCCGAAACCGGAGAACCATTGCCCCAGGGCGAGGTGGGAATGATCGAAGTGCGCGGACCCAATGTTTTTAAAGGATATTGGCAGATGCCCGAAAAAACCGCCGAGGAGCTTCGAGAGAATGAGTTTTTCATCACCGGAGATCTGGGCCGGTACAGCGAAGATGGCTACCTGTCGATTGTGGGTCGGTCGAAGGATCTGATCATCACCGGCGGGTACAATGTCTACCCCAAGGAAATTGAAGACGTCCTGAACGACATCGATGGCGTTTTGGAATCAGCCGTTTTCGGAATCCCCGATAGAGACTTCGGCGAAGCGATCATAGCCACTCTGGTTGCTGAGCCCGGATCACAGCTTCAGGTGGAACAGATCGAGTCGATCATCAGAAACAAGCTGTCGCGATTCAAACATCCTCGCCGCTACGAACTCGTCCAGGAGTTGCCGCGAAACACTATGGGAAAAGTTCAAAAGAACGCGCTGCGCGAACGGTACGCGAACAAGGAACGGTCACCGGCGTTATCTTAGGAAGCCCAGCCAGACGCTCAATCAAATCAAGACCTTCAGATCGGATACTACCCACCCTTCAGACTGCCAAACTCATCAGGAGATCCACAATGACTCGCATGACGGCAAAAGACTTCGACCAGGAACTTCTGGACCTGTATGACTTTTACGCGCACGGCAAGATCACCAAGCGCCAATTCCTGGACCGCGCAGGCAAGTTTGCGGTCGGCGGCGTGACAGCGGTCGCGCTGCTGAACATGCTCAGCCCGAACTACGCGATGGCTCAGCAAGTGTCGTTCAACGATCCCGATATCCACGCGGACTACATCACCTATGCTTCACCGAATGGAACCGGTGATGTTCGCGGATACCTTGTCCGACCTGCTGGCGTTGAAGAGCCCCTGCCCGGGGTGCTGGTGATCCACGAAAACCGCGGCTTGAATCCTTACATCGAGGATGTGGCGCGCAGGTTGGCAAAAGCCGGATTTATGGCGTTGGCCCCCGACGGTCTGACATCGGTTGGCGGCTACCCGGGCAACGACGCCGATGGGCGCGAGTTGCAAAAGACAGTGGACCGTGTCGAGTTGATGAACGATTTCTTCAATGGGTTTGAATACCTGTTGAACCGAGATGACAGCACCGGAAAGGTCGGCGCAGTGGGTTTCTGCTATGGCGGCGGTGTAGTTAGTGCAATTGCCGTGGCCTACCCAGAACTGGCCGCAGGCGTGCCGTTCTATGGTCGCCAGCCAGCAGCTGAGGATGTTGCCAAAATTCAGGCGCCGCTACTGATACAAATGGGAGAGCTTGATGAGCGCATCAACGAAGGCTGGCCGGATTTTGAGGCTGCTCTGCAGGCCAACGACAAAGTATACGAGGCATATATATACGAAAACGCCAACCACGGTTTTCATAACGACAGTACGCCACGCTATGATGAGGAAATGGCAAACCTAGCCTGGGACCGCACAATTGATTGGTTCAACACCTATCTGAAGTAATTGGTACAAGCTACCAAGCCAGTCATGCGTTGATATCTTTTCGTTGAAATCCTCGGCCCATCTTGGCCAAGACCTTAGAAGCTACAGTAACTTGAACTTCGCAGTTAGAGGTTCTGCGACAAGGTCTTGGTCCGCTATCCCTACTATTGGATGTTTTTATAGAGTCGAAACGATGGGAGGATATTGCCGAAGCGATTTTAGTTGAAGCGATCCATCGTTAAGTGTTCAGATCATCTGCGGGTTAAACGCAAAATCACTTTAATGCTGCTGATATCAGCCACTGATAACGTGTTCGGAGAAAGGCTGCTCGGAGACCGAAATGACCAATGCTGCATTTACCGACCAATGCCATACTTTTGATCTAGGAACCCCGTCAGTTCTCTTCAAATTTCAGCTAGACATTTAATCACTCACAGCGAATGGGATCGGATTAACTTGGACTACTGCGATCGTTTTTATTCTTAGCTAGCTGTTCATTTGGTTTTCTTCGAAAGCCCGAAACCGCCGCGCGAGATAATCCACAAACGCGCGGGTTTTTGGTGCCAGATTCCGCCTTTCGGCGAACATTACGACAATATCTGTGCTGGGTGGTGCATACTCCGGCATGACGTGGACAAGTTCGCCGGAGCAAAATTTACTGTTTGCCATATAGCAGGGCAAACGTGCGATCCCGATACCAGCCAGAGCGGCTCGAAAGACGACATCGGTGCTGTTCCCCTCAAAGCTACCCGTTGCTTCAAATTTTTCGCCTGCGTTCGGTTCGATGCTGTTCCAAGCGTTCCGTTGGCTTCTCCCAGCAACTCTCAAGCAATTGTGCTCAGCCAATTCGGCAAAATTCGACGGTGTTCCACAACGCTCAAGGTATTCAGGTGAGGCACATAGTACCCTTCGACTCTGCATAATGCGCCTAATGACCATATCTGGATTCTTGCGTTGTTCTGCAAAGCAGATCGCCGCATCGAACCCTTCACTCCGAAGATCAATTTCTCGGTCGGTCAGATCCAAAGATATTTGAACCTCAGGGTTCTCTTTCATGAACTCTGGCAAGGCAGGAATCAGTTGGGACTTACCGAATGCAACAGTGGATGCGATCCTGAGTTCGCCGCGTGGGACACCATCAAAGCTGTGGATCATCGCCTTGGCTTCGTTGAATTTATCGGCCATTGCTTTGCATTTTTCATAGAAATCTTGACCTTCTCGCGTCGGAGAAACACCCGTTCTGGTGCGATTAAGAAGGCGGTAGTGCACCTGATCTTCAAGTAATCCGATTTGCTTACTTACTGCCGATGGGGTCTGCCCCATTGATCTTGCAGCCGCAGAGATGCTGCCCTGCTCGACAACCGTCGCAAAGATTAGCATTTGCGCAGAAATGTCCATGTCATGACCTTTGCTGTTCCAATATGGCATGGGGCCTTTGCCAAATTGTCGAATTGTGAGCGCTACCAAATACCCTTATCTCTGCATTGCAGCATAAATACTGCAATGCAGCAATAGACGAGGCAATATCATGGCAATTACTCGATCAAACAGCGGGCTGGATGTCGTTTTCGAAGCTGGCCGCACGTTCTTTCATCGAAAGCTGGACGCAATGCGAAAGGCACAGGCCAAACGCAGGGTTTATCGCGCAACGTATTATGAGCTCTCGGTGCTATCTGACCGTGACTTAATAGATCTGGGCATTCCGCGCAGTAGCATCAAAAGACTTGCTATGGAGGCTGCATATGGCTGCTAACACCCAAACGGCTGGTACAGATCGTGGTCACGCCATTGCCCTATCAATCAGCTTCTTGGCGTGGATCAGATCCACGGCAAAAGCTGCCTTGAAGGCACTGAAAATGGCCCGGATGCTCTCTGCGCTTTCAAATATGAGCGATTACCAACTCTCTCAGATCGGAATTTCGCGATCTGAGATCCCGGAATATGCCGGAAAATTGATGGCTGACGAATAGGTAAGCGAGCCCTCAGGTCCAAAAGCTTACACGAAAAATGCTGGTTCTCGCTCCTCCCAGAGTAAGCCAGCATGAGCGGTGGCGAAAAAACCAACAGGGAGCGCCAACGCACGGGCCAGCATTTTCAACTCCTCCCGAAAGTGCTGGCCCAAACCAACCTGACAAGCAGGAGTTGAGCCTCCCCAACTGAACTGGTCCACCGTTATGTTTAGGAAACGGAGGACTACGAATGGCAAACAAGCGACCGAGGCCCGAAGAGATTGTCTCGAAGTTACGGCAGGTTGAAGTTCTGATGGGGCAAGACATGTCCCGCTTCGATGCGATCAGACAGGTTGGCGTTGTTGAACAAACCTATTACCGCTGGCGAAAGAAGTACCGCGGAATGGGCGGAGATCAGTTGAAAGAACTGAAGCGGCTTCAGAAAGAGAACGAGCGGCTGAGACGCGCCTGCCGCGTGCTTGGACAACACCTGTCCATACAACCGCGTGTCCCACAAGGTCGCACAGGCGAATACAGGTTGGTCGCCGACATGATCGCGCTGACCCGTCAATACGGCCGATATGGCTATCGCAGGATCACTGCACTGCTGAGAGGGGCTGGATGGTCTGTCAGCGATGGGCGAATTGAACGACTTTGGCGACGAGAGGGGCTGCGACCGGCCAATCATGCTAACAGTAGACAACGATAACACCGAGCCTTATGCAGTCGTTTGTTCGCCGGCACGGCCGTACGCTCACAGGAAACTCAAATTTGCAAAACGATAGCCCAGAGCTGGTCAATCAGAGTGCTTAGAGGCTTGGATTTAGGTCAGTAGTGCTGATATATCTGCCATAATGTAAATTATCAGGAGAACGCCGTTGTAGTGGCGCTCACTTGTTCCAATCTACTCTCCTATTGAAAATAAATCGCTGCGGGTTTGCATTCCCCTAAGGCAGCTCTGTGGGACCAAACTCCAGTTCGCCGTCGCGCGAAGCTCTAATGACCGCTCTGCGCAGAAAGCGGACTTTGCAAAGTGCAGCGCACTGCTCAAAGTGGGCAATCCTTCCAATAGCAGCGTATGCGGCTTTGAGCTGGAAGAAGACTTCACGGTTGCGCTCTAACAATTTGTGTCCTGGTGAAGCTTTTCCTGTATAGTTTGATTGATCTTCTTTGATCGGTAGGATGGGTAAACCTTCAAGACTAATCCGGGGTCAAAAATGTACAGATATGTGCTGACAACGTTGGCTTTGTGTTGTGCAAGCTTACTTCCTGCTGCTGGTATGGAACGGTGGGGTGAATCCGGGGACTGGACAATCCTGATTGATCCCGAAAAGGGCAACGGCTGTCTTGCTTGGAAACCCTTTGAAAATGAAATGACCGTTGAAATCGGCGCGGCACCCAATCAGGCTGGTGGCTTTTTTGCAGCCTTTAATCCGGCCTGGGTTCAAATCGAGGACGGGGCGACCGGGGTCGTACAGTTCGACTTCGGTGATGCGAAGTTTGAAGGCGAAGCAGTTGGAGTCTTCAAGAATGGCGTTCCAGGTGGCTACGCCTTTTTCGACAACCCGGCATTTGTAACCGAGTTCGGAAAACGCCAAAGCGTCACGATTATTGGCGAAAGCGGGGCCGAGGTGGAACTTGACCTCAGCGGGTCTGCCAAAGCCATTGAGGCCGTTCTGGGGTGCCAGGCCGAACAGCCAGAACCACTGAAAAACTAGGTAGCGTCCAATTATTGTAATTGATTGATGTCTGGCACACAGGGTTGCCTGTCGGCAGGCATAGCATCAGCGCCTTCAGGGGCCTTGTTTCTAGACCCACCCACATCCAGCTTGAACTTTGGCGACGAAAGCTGGCCCGTCACATCAAAGGGCCAGGCGCTTCGGGATAGGGGTTTGCCAACGCGACGGGGCTCTGCTCTGATCGCTATGTTATCGTTCAGCCAGTCCATATGTCCCTTGGCCACCAGCTGAACCGATCCCGTTTCAATGACGATGGAGTTTGAACTGACCCGTCCTGCTAGGATATCAACCGGGGCGACCACGCAAGTGATGTCGGTGTAACCTTGTCGGAACTCCTCTGAAAACAGCCATGGGAAGATACCCAGCCCCGCCAGCTCCAGCAGACTGGTACTGATGTAGCCCTGCGACATCGACAAAGACGCATTACCGCGCAAGGAGTTGATGAAGGCCTTGCCCGAGGCGGTACTGCCAGAAACGTTGAACTCACCGCTCAAACGCCCGTAGGCATCAATACCTATGCCCAATTCATCAAGGATCTCACCGAATTCCCACCCCGAGGTTGATCCCGACAATGAAAGCCAATCGGGTGAATCAATCAGATCCATGACTGCACGCAGGCTGAAGCTTCCGCCGCCATAAGCCATCTGAAGAGGTCCGAAATCCACGGTTCCGTCTTTGGCAGACAATTGGCTTGAAACAGATGTTACGCCTTGCTGGCCTATAATCTCTTTGAAGTCGATCTGTACTTCGACGTCAGCTTCTGGCAGAACACGTTGTACATCCAAAAGATCGGCAGGTTTCCCTTTCTCTTTTGGCAACACCAGGGGCTGAACGTCTGTCTCCTTCGGCAAAACCAAAGGCTGAACTTCGGCTTCAGGTTTTTGAGAAGTCTCGCCTAGCAGGCCCTTCAGTTGGTCCAGCACGGCAGTCAGGTTCTTCAGGTCGTTGAGATCGAGCCTCTCGCTCGCAATGTTGCCACGGACAACGGATGCACCTTCGGGAAACCGCGCATCCAAAGCAGCAAGAAGATCGGAAGACCCGGCTTCGAACTTGATTGCGGCATCAAAGTCTTCGCCCTGCCTGGAGGTTTCAGCATCGATAGCGAGTGCTCCGATTTCGACAGGTTGCAGCTTGAGCGCGGTCAGAAACTGGGCGCTGTCGTCGACGTCCAGTTTCACATCGAAATCGAGACCAGCCAGCCCTTTGAGCTCGTTGACGGATAGCGCAAGATCAAGCGCCCAGAGATCAGTGTCGTAAGTAGCCGCGTTAAACCTGTTGAGTGAAACCGGCCCGCCCGCATTGGATATGTTGAAATCGGCCTTGATGCCGCCGAATTGGTCAACATATTCGTCATCGAGGTTGGGCAAAATCAACTTGGCGGGCCCGTTCAGCACACCATCGAATGTTACGTCCTGAAGCTGAAGCAGATCGAGGATTTCACCTTCGGCTTTCAGGACAGGCTCTTCAATTGGACCGGCTTGCAGCGCAATGCCCAGCATGGCGAGCCGTCCGTCTGGCATGCGGCGAATACTTTCGATGGATGCTGGGCCGATTACGTCCAACCCCTGGTCAAATGCATTGGTTTGGAACAGCAACTTCTCGAATTCGAAGGAAGCCAAGGATCCGACCATATGCATTTCAAAGCCCGTGAACTTCAGTTCCTGTATACTTTTGGCTGCAGGCGGCGGCTGTCCTTCCGGATGAAGTCGCGCGTTGAAAAGCAGATCGACGCCCTGAGCGGTGTAGAGGTCATCTATTGAACCTTCAGCTTCGAGTTTCTGCCCATCCTCCAGGCTTACAGTTGTTGTAAACGCCTCGATCTTCAGAGCGTCCTGAGACACGAGTTCAGCCTGCAACTGGCCATTGCCTTCCAAAACGCGTTCCAATCCAATGACATCTAGAAAATCACCGAATTCACCGGTGTCCATCTCCAAGATTGCGCGATAACCGCCACCTTCGTCTTCCGAGAAAGGCTCACCATCGTAGCTTACGGTCATTTCGCCAAAACTGGCTCGCGTCGTAAATGGCGCGGCGTGTGGGTAGTCGCCTTCGATTTGGAAACCCTGACCGTTGACGGAGCCGGAACCGGAGACCTTCGTTCTTTGTCCATTATCCACTTGTTCGAGCGCGAGTGACTGGAGATCAAACACAAATGAGAAGCCCGAGACCTTGTCGTCGATGTTTAACCCAATTGATGTGAAGCTGACGTTCTTGTCGCTAAGGTAATTCAGAATCCCACTGCCTTCCATACCGCTCTCATTGATACTATCAGCTTTAGCGACGTCTTTTTGATCATCCGCTGATACAGTTTCCTCGGAAACGGGCTTGGGCGTTGGCTCGCCTTTTCGCCAGCTTGTGGTGCCGTCTGCGGCTGTAAGAATATTTGCTTGGAGGCCGTCCACCACGAGATTGTCAAAGTGCAGATGCCCATTGGTCAAAGCGGCAACGTTCAACTCCAGTTCCAACAGGTTCAATGTCACAAGTGGTGACTCCGGCATTGTCTGGCTCGGGATGACCACCCCACCGACGTAGATGTGGCTAATGCGGCCAAGCGCGACGCTTACATCATCGTTGACCAAAAGGGGCTGACCAATTTGTTCCGAAAGAACTTGCTCAACAAGGTCGCGCCGCATGTCCGAGAACATCGGAGCAGCAAGCAACAACCAGACAAAAGCGATCGCAGCGAAGACGAGAAATGTAACCAGCCCAACTATTCTTACGAGCCAAACCCTCATGTGCTCCCCTATCGCAACTCACACTGCTTCGAATTTCCGCCAATTGGAAGTCACCAATCCTACTGGCAATTTAGCACGCTTAGAATTGCGCATCTCTTTTAGGATGACGTGTTCATCGGTCCAAAGCCGCAAGTATTCGAGCATCTCGCTCGTAAGGGTCCTCGCGGAAATGAACGGTCCCATCTTCGACCCACGCAGTCCAATAGGTCAAAAGGACCGGCATGGGCTCGGGTAGGTTAACTCGCGTAGTCTTCCCGCTATCCAGGATGGATTGCATCTTTTGCCGGCTCCAGTCCGGCTCTCCCTCCATCAAAAGGCTGGCAAATTCGAATGGATACTCAAGACGCACGCAGCCTGAACTTAGGTTTCGCTCATTTCGGTCGAAGAGACTGCGGTCGTTGGTATCATGCAAATACACTGCGTATTTATTGGGAAACATGAACTTGACCAAACCTAACGCATTGTCTGGGCCCGGCTGCTGAACCAAAGTGACGGCGGGGTTCTTTGCCCCCCAGTTCACAGCGTTGGCAGGAATCGTCTGCCCGTCTTTGTTCCGAACTACGTAATTGTTGCGCGCCAGATAGGCTGGATCCTTGCGGATGCGCGAAAGCTTATCCTTCCGAAAAATCGAGGCGGGAACAGTCCAAGTCGGATTGAATTCCATGTATTCAATTTCATCTCGGAACACTGGGGTTTTTCGGTAGGCTGATCCTGTGATCGACCGAGTGGTCCAAAGCGTCCCATCGGACGTGACCAAGTAAGTACGAGCGCCTGCAATGTTTACCAGCACGAACTCTTCGTCGATTTCGCGCATGAGCCAGCGGCCTCGTTCCAGGCTGAGCCGCAATTTATCTATGCGATCTTCGACAGGTTTGTTGAGAGACGCGAAGGTCTTACCACCAACGACGCCATCTGCCTCCAAGCCGTGACGATTTTGAAAGGTTTTTACCTGTCGCACCAAATGATCGTCATAAACCCAAGCTGGATTTATACCGCTTTGGCTGATTTCTGGAAATTCATTTGTTCCATCGTAGCCTTCTGTCGCTAACCTTTTGCGCAGTTCGGCGACGGCAGGATCCACCATTTCCGGCTTCAGAACCGTTTCTTCGGGGACTGTGTTCCAGCCTCCCTTTGATGCGATAGCTCTGTATTTGCTCAAAGCATCAACGAGCATCGTATATTGCGCGTTGTCGATATCGATGCGTTCAATTAAAGCGCTGAAGCCTTCATCTTGAAGATAGTGGCTCAATACAACGGAAGGGTCTTGTTGTATTACTGGCTTTGAGAAATTCCAAGCGTCGTCTAGCGCATTTGGATCGACTTTTCCAAACACCAAGTGGTGTACGAGTTTTACGGCCGCGTCAGTCGCGAGAATATCGAATAAAGCTCGACTGGAGGCATCGCCATCCTGTGAGGCTTTGAATGCGGATCGAAGCTCTTCTAGTTTGAAGTCACTCGGCGTAAAACCCTGATCAATTGCTCCGTCCAACTCCTCAAAAAGCTCGTCAACCAATTCAAAACTGGTCCAAGCTGGCGTAAATTCTCTGTCCGTATAGAAACGAGGTACAAGGATTTCTGCGTCCAAACTCTTGCTGTTTGAAAGTGTACTACTCGCATTCGTATTTGACTGCAGCAGCGCTTTTATCTGCTCCGAGACTTGGTCTGCTGCGCCCAAGTTAGGGCATGTTATCAGCGTTGCAGTTAGTGCAGTTGCAACCGCTGATCTAAGAACTTTCACCATCCCCTCCTGAATAGTCAATCTATATGTGGTTGCTGCAACATAGGATACTCCAACATTTTGTATAATCAAATCGTAATTTATTGTTCTCAGATTTTGCTCGCAAAGCGGACCCACTTCACGGGCATATCATCGAACATCGAGGTCGTGCTTTAACCGGCAAGGCGACGATCCAAACCAACGGCGACACGCTCGTGTAAACGCACTTGGGTTTTTGTAGCCCAAGTTCTTTCCGATATCTGTTATAGAAAGGCGCCCCTCGGTCAGCCATTGCTCCGCCTGACGCATTTTCGCGCTGTCTACGAGATTTGCTCCTGTCGTGCCGTGTCTTGCAAGTTCTCTTTGAAGCGTTTTGGGATGCAAACCGATGAGTTTTGCAAATCCGTCCAAGCCAGGCCATGCGGAGTAGTCAATCACAGAGAACAAGTCGGTCAAGTCGAGTACTTTTTGAATGGGGCTGTTCGCTTCCGTCGTCTCGTTTCGTTCAAATTTTGACTGCTGCATCAACCAAGACGCGGGGAACGACATACTGAGGCCCCATGCATCGCATTTTTGAACCTGACTTTTTGGAATAAAAGTTGGCGGGATCGCTTTCGGATCAAAGACAAGTACTTCGACCAATGCGCTGTTCCATACTGGCCCCAATCTCGCCTTCAGCATTTCAGACCATGCAACAATATCCCATGCGTCTGCTTGGCCGGGAGGTTGAGAGGCTTGAAGCATCCGGCGACCCATCAATATGGCCCGTCCATCTTCAATCGTCATTGTGTAATTCATTGAAATTTGCACGGCTTCCACAAAGTGAAGCCAAGCAACGAGCAGGTCTCCCAAGCTAGGCGTGTAACTTAAAGTTTCAGGTGGGACGAAACCGTCACTCCAATCAAATTGACTAGCAATCTCTGCGCAAAGATATGGATTTTTTGAAAGTCTGGCGGCACGGTTGGACGCGCGATACACACATGCGCTAGGAATTGGTTGGGTAGGACCAGATAAAACTTCTGACCTGAGTAAGCAGCCTTCCAAGACCTTTTCTCTGTCGGCACCCAATTCGCAAGCTCGACCCACTACCGCTGACAAAAATTTTGACTGCATGACTGGGATCGTCACTTGAGAAGCCTGAGCGCACATATGTCATCCAGATTATCTTTACTGGACAGAGTAAATTGAATTTGTCCTCAAATGACAATAAGTAATTCTCAAAAACCTTGATAGCATGATCGCCACCTTGGATACCTTTTATCCGGAGATCGGAAAATGAACTTTCCCTTTGAGCTGCGTTTCAAGCGAGCACTGTCAAGAAGTGCAGCCTCAGTTATCTTTGCGGGACTTCTTTCCGTTCCGACATTCGCACAAGAGGTTAGCTTTCCGATACTCTTTACTAACGTGCATGTTTTTGACGGCGTGAATGCAGAGAGAATTGAGAACGCGAATGTCGTGGTAGTCGATAATCTGATCGCAGAGGTATCATCTGAACCCCTTGCCGTAGCCAACGCTAAGATAATCGACGGTGGAGGCAGAACTCTGATGCCGGGCCTGATCGATGCCCACGTACATATGGCAATAACGGAGCCTGTGGCTGATCTGAGAGATAACTTTGATTGGATGTATTGGGGCGCTGTTTCCACGTCAGAAGCAGAAAAAATGTTGCTGCGCGGCTTCACAACTGTCCGTGATGCTGGAGGCCCTGCAATTGGACTGCAAAAGGCAATTGATCGAGGAAAGGCAGTCGGACCAAGAATATACCCATCCGGACCTGTGATCTCTCAAACCTCGGGTCACGGCGAACATCGCGTTTACACCGAACCGCACCCCAACTTTATGGGAGCGCAACCTTCATTCTTCAATCAACACGTTGAGTTTCTGGCGGATGGTGTACCAGAAGTACTGCGTGCAACGCGAGAAGCTCTTAGGCTTGGCGCTACGCAAATAAAAGTTATGGCAGGCGGCGGCGTGTCATCTTCTGTTGATCCGCTGCACACCGTGCAGGGCCTGCCTGAGGAGCTTGAGGCCTCTGTTAAGGCCGCGGCAGACTGGGACACCTATGTCATGGTTCATGCATATAACGATGACTCGATCCTGCGTTCATTAGAGGCTGGCGTGATTAGCATCGAACATGGTCAACTCATGACCGAAGTCTCTGCACAGGCGATCAAAGACGCAGACGCATGGATTGTTCCATTTTACTCGTTACTTGGGCTGGACGAAGAAACAGTGGCAAAGGCACTGGGACCGACCGCTGGGGCAAAGTTTCTCAGTGTCCAGGCCGGTGCAAGAAATCAGATGAAGCTCATCAAGGATTTCGGAATAGAAAAGGTCGCATTCTCAACAGACATCATTGGAGACCCGGTTGCGCTTTCGAAGCAGAACGATGAATTCCAGTATCGGACCGAGGTCTGGTCATCTTTTGAAATTCTGGTTCAGGCAACGTCCAAGACTGCTGAATTGCTCGCGCTTTCAGGAAAGTTAAATCCATACGTTGATGGCCCGTTGGGCGTGATATCGGAGGGAGCTTATGCCGATATTCTACTAGTGGACGGCAATCCAGTTGAAGACGTAACTATCCTCGTCGACTACGCGAACAACATCGATTTCATCATGAAGGATGGTGTGATCTACAAGAACGCACTCGAATGAGTGTCGCGCGGGGTGAACTTACCTCGGCACTCCGCGCACCTTTCCAATTGAAAACTCTTCAGATTTGACCGCAGCGATTAGCCACTTTGCCCGCTTCGCGGAGTTAGCAAAGTCTATTTGTGAATGTCTGCTTTGGGCTGCGATCAGCTAATTGTGTAAGACGCATCCAGCAGAGTCATGGCTCCCAAAACTACATTCCACCACTGGGTAAACCCGACACCGACTGACAGCTATTTTTCATCCAAGTATTTTATAACAAACTTGTTGTTCTTTTCGTTGTGCATGTCCCAATAACTCTCGGTGATCTGGCTTGTGATTTGGCCGGGAGATCCATCACCGATATATTGTCCATTCACTTTGGTCACTGGCATGATTCCACCAGCAGTTGAAGATATGAAAACCTCGTCGGCAACTAGGAGCTGGTCTTGGGGTATGTCGACGGCTGAGCAGTCGTTATCTAAGTTCGTGCAAATGTCGAAGACCGTCTGACGAGTGACCCCGAGAAGCACACCGAGCTTTGGTGTTAGGACTCTTCCGTCGATGACGGCAAAAATATTGAATCCGGGCCCTTCAGACACGTTTCCATTTGTATCGACAAGGATCGCCGTGTCGGCGCCTCGGTCGTAAGCCTCATAGAGGCCTCTCACCAGATCCAACCAGTGATAGTTCTTCACAGTTGGATCGACTGAATTAGGTGGAATGCGGACCAATGATGATATTGCTGCATGTAGCCCATGCTTCATCTGCTCTGGATTAGCCACCGATCCAAACGGGATTGCGAAGGCGATGAACTGGTTGACGGCATCACGTGGATCCCGGCTGAATGTTGGGGACATGCCGCGTGTACAAATGAACTCGACGTAGGAGTTCTTTAACCCTGACAGTGCGACGCAGTTGTGCAGTATCTCGATGACCTGTTCTCGGTCATACTCGATTGACATATGCAGCTTTTCCAAACCTGCAAAGAACCGATCAAGGTGATTTTCGAGTCGAAAGAAGGCTCCGTTCCAAACATGGACGACATCATACGTCGCGTCGGAATGAAGTAGCCCATAGTCCAGCACCGAAATCTTGGCTTCCGAAATCGGCAAATACTGCCCGTCCATGAAAGCCACGCCAGGAGGATATGTTTTTGGGTCAGAGTAATGCTCGGAGAGATTGGGTAAAACAGTCATGAATTGAAGCTACCGGAGTGCGGACAGAAATCGCAATGTCCATTTTGGGCTGCGAGCGCTGAAGCATCTATCTGCAATGGAAAGCTCTCAAACTGGGCTTTAGGGCAATTTAGGTTGACAATTCATCTGTGAAATCGCCGAATTTCTTGGGCAACAATCTTGGAGGTGGTGAACGCTCGCCGCTCCGGTCTGCGACTGACACCAAATTAGGAGATACGCAATTTCTATCGACAGTTTTACGGACACTGAGATTGGAAGACACCTGGCCGACGCTGCACGCCATTGCCGCATGGTTTTCTTCACTGGATTACCGGCGTCTGGAAAGTCATTTCTGTTGCGCCAGCAACTATCCATTTCGGTCTCCTTGGGACGTCGCGTACATATCATGCGGTGGGATAAAGGACTCGCGGCGTTTCAGACCGAAGACATACTCGCAAAGTATCCAGATGTTTCAGATGGAACTCATCCGTTGATCCGCAAGGCAGCCGGATTGTGGGGCCGGAGAGCCCTGGCGCGATGGCTGACAGAGACTACCAATCCCACAGACATGATTGTCGGTGAAGTCCCTATCATCGGAAACAGGTTTTCCGAGTTCATCCAGGCGCAGCCGGATCAGGTTGAACCAGCCTTAGCATCCGAGGAAACCACATTCATCTATCCTGTTCCTACAAAGAGCTTGCGTGCCAATCTCGAAGCCATCCGAAGGTCTACGTTTGCGAACCCAAAACATCCCGATGAGGCCAGAGATGCGCCTCCATCGACAATGGAACTGGCCTGGCGTTTGACCTGTGCCAAGGCCGCAGAATTGGGTTTGATCTCTGAGGCGGACAGTCATTCTCCGTACGAGGAGATGATTTATGTGCGGTTTTTTGAGCACCTACTGCAACACCGAAACGCCATCAGAATTGGGGTCGATACGATTTATTCAAATGCCGGGTCAGCCCATGATCTGGGGGCGAATGTTTTAGAGCTCAATGCAAGCCCGGATGAAGTACGGTGTGTAATCGCAGAGGTAGAGGCTGCTTTTACAGTCGAGGAAGCTACCCGAGACGTTGAAAACTGGTATCGGGTGTAGCCTCGTGCAAAAGTTCGCTCTTTGGCGTCTTGGAAACTGCAAAGTCTAACTGTGCATGTCCGCTTTGGGTTCGCGCCGCCGAAAATACACAGCGCAGAGAAACGCGTAATTGAGGCCGCGCTGTTTGGACAAACGAGTTAATGTCGGTGTCAGCCGGTCAAACCTGACGCCCGTAGCCCATCGGCAAGACGTTCAAAATCATCCTGTCGCCGCCACATAGACCGAAACCCGCGGGCAAGGCTATCTACCGTCTCATCCTCAACCACAATACCTCGACTTGTGAACTCATCGTGACGTTCGGTGACAAATTCTCGCAACGCGTCGGAGGCGTCTCGCTCTCGCTCGAGCTGCGCGTAAGACGCGGCGACAAAGGCAGTGGCCAACGAGTTAAGCCGCGCTGCTCCCATTAGAAAACCAAGCACTGCTTCATAGTTACCGTTGAAAAATTCGACCTGCCCCATAATCCAGTCGATGGCAGGCGGATGTAGCGGGTCCAGCGCCATAGCTTCCGAAACTACGTCGCGCGCCTTTTCGTGCTGGCCGAGCAGTAGGAAAGCATAGCCGCACCAAGCCATCGACTCCGCCTCGCTTTCTATCATGGAAAGTGTCTTGTTGAATTGCGCTTCGGCCTCGCTCCACAGTCCGGCGCAGAGATAAGCAAACCCAAGCTGGTCCTGAATGTAGACGTCCCGGTTATCCAGTGCCACGCCCTTTCGGGCGATTTTCAACGTGTGGGCCGGTGCGTCAGCGTCTGCCAGACCAAGCCACAAATCTATGACATATGTATCTGAAAGATACATGTAAGATCGCGCGATGGTCGGATCGAGCGCGACCGCTCGTTCCAACAACACTCTCGCCTTGGCCGTATCTCGTGCGTTCAGGCCGTCGCGCAATGCCTTGCCCTTGAGCATCAGTTCATAGGCCTTCATCTGATCTGTTGGTTTCTGTGTCGAACGGTCGACGACATCGTGCTGGACCCTGCCAGGTAACACTGCGACGATATTTCGGGCCACCTCGTCTTGTACTGCCAGAACGTCCTCCAGTTCATGGTGGTACCGATCCGACCAGAGGTGAGTGCCCCTTCGGGCGTCAGCGAGCTGTACCGAGATTCTGACGAGACTGCCGGCCTTCCGCACGCTGCCTTCAACCAGGTAATCTGCGCTGAGAGCCTCCGCGATTTTGGCCGGATC
This sequence comes from Ruegeria sp. HKCCA5463, assembly GCF_013034175.1. Taxonomy (NCBI): domain Bacteria; kingdom Pseudomonadati; phylum Pseudomonadota; class Alphaproteobacteria; order Rhodobacterales; family Roseobacteraceae; genus Ruegeria; species Ruegeria sp. HKCCA5463. The sequence goes on along the minus strand of NZ_WQFL01000003.1, from coordinate 303,056 downwards.
TGTGTCCTGTGTCCGGAACCTGAAAGACGCATTTCTGGAAACAACCTTAAGCGTCCGAAAACGCGATAAACCCACAATAATGTCTTCCGCAATCCCATCGCTAAAGAATGCCTGCTCGGGGTCATCGCTCATGTTTTGTAGTGGCAAGACCGCAATAGTGGCTTTTCCTGAGGCTTCAGGCCGAGGCGGTTCAGCGCATACTGCGCTTGACCCGCCAATGCGCCAAGCATGTATCGGATCGGCCACGTTCTTTACCGTGTGCTGACCAGTATCCTCCCAGGCGACCGGTATACGGTTCCCGACCACACGGTAAACAGCGTCCGACACCAACACACCGCCGGGCGGGGCAAGCTGCTCCAACCTGGACGCAAGGTTCACACCGGACCCAAAAACATCGCCGTCGCGCATGATGATGTCGCCAAGAGTGACGCCGATGCGAAAGCGAAGCGGGTCGGAGCCCACCACCGGCGAATTTTGCCATTCAACCGCGCAGGAAACGGCATCGACAGCGCTGTCGAAACTGGCGAGCAGACCGTCACCCATCTGTTTGACAATGCGACCGTGATGTCGACCGACAAGCGGAACAGCGGTTTCGTCAATGTACGCTGAAAGGACTTCGAGCGTGCCTTTTTCGTCCCGCTCCATCCGGGCGGTAAAGCCGACAAGGTCAGCAATCAGGATGGCCGCCAGCTTTCGCTCCACGTATTGTCCTCCTTTCTGTTTCATACTGGTCGCTAAGTGTTTAGACTATGCGAAAGTGAACAGGGGCGGTGTCTGATCTTGTCTGAAAGCTGTTTCAGCTTTGGAAAGTGCTGCGATACGTCTGCTTTATCAGCTCAGTGGGCAAACGGCCTTTTTTGTCCTCATCTTGCGAAACTTCATGGCCGCTTTGGGTTGTTGCTATCCATTCGAGTTGAACACCAACAACGGTTATATCAAGTGAGCCGGCGTCCATCTGAAAAGGCTTTTCTCATATTCGGTAATTGAGTTCGAAAGCCACTTCTGAAACACTTTTGCCGCTGGGCGAACTGGTCCAGGCAGCGTGACGAGGTGATATCCGATCTGCGGGATTGGATCATCGAATAGCGCCACGAGATCTCCAGACTTCAATTCATCAGAGATGAATGCCGGAACTGTCGCCCCGACACCATCACCCCGGCGGATTCCATCAAGCAGCATGTTGCCCGGCAGGCGAACAACTCTCCTATCGTCATCGGGTGGTACTCCAACCTTTTCCAACCACAAGTCAAATTCGACCGAAGCCTGTTCCTGAAGAAGAGTAAAGTCGAGCAATTCAATTGGGTCTTTGAGCACTCGCTCCCCAATCAATTCTTTTGCAGCGACCACAGTCAGACAGCCAGGTAGCAACATTTGCGAGACCAGTCCCGACCAGCGCCCGGTGCCGTATCGAATGGCTATGTCAATGCCCCCTGGTTTGAGGTCGACAGCTTGGATTGTTGAGTCGATCCGAAGCTCAATATCCGGAAACTCCTGAACAAACGTCGATAGACGCGGCATAAGAAATGCGCTTGAAAACATCGGTGTCGCACTGACCACCAGCGGGCGAACCGCCTCTGCACTTGATATGCTCTCAGTCAGGGACGCCATTGAGGCGAATGCTTCATGTAAACCTGCCGCTAAGAATTCCCCCTGTGCGGTCAGAGCGATACCGTGTCGCGTCCGAGAAACGAGTTGGGTTCCTAGATACTGCTCCAGTCCTCGGATTTGTTGGCTGACTGCGGAGTGGGTCACATTCAGTGCCGCTGCCGCGCGGGTCAAGTTCCTAAACTCTGCGGCGGCGGCAAAGGCTCTGAGAGACGTCAGCGAGGGTAAAGTGTGCCAATCCATAAGTCAGAAAATCTAACAATACAGAAATATTTACAACTACGCGTTTTCTCAATTCTTACGCATGCTGACGTGGAACACCAATGACCAGAACAGGAGAAAACCATGGCAACGCTTGCGGTACTCGGATTGGGCAACATGGGTTCGGCGTTGGCGCATTGCCTGCTCAAAGCAGGTTACAGCGTCTGCGTCTGGAATCGGACACCTGAAAAGACAAAGTCGTTTGCAAAGGTAGGTGCAGTTATTTGCGCTTCGCCAGAAGATGCTGTTGCAGCGTCCGAATTCGTCATCGTCTGCATCAAAAGTCACAAGGAAACTATCGATTTGATCAGCGGTCTAAGTGTATCGTTGAAGGAAAAAACAATCTGCGACATGAGCACCGGCGACACGTCCGATGCTGATTCACTGGTCTCATTTCTCAGCGAAAAAAACGCAGACTACATGTTGGGCATGATCAATGCCTACCCTTCAGGCATCGGTAGCAGCGACACCACTATCCTCACCGTGGGCAGTGCCGGAACCTGGGATCGCTACGGCGAAGTGATAAGGTCTCTGGGGGGAAAATCCGCTCAGATCGGTGAGAAACCCGCAGCTCTTGCAGCACTTTTTGCCGGTCTCTTCACTGTCCGGCAGGGGTTCATGTTTGGGATGATATTCGGCGCACTGGTTTGCCAGAAAGCAGGTGTTCCGATGCAGGTCTATGCCGATCAACTCCCTGCCACGATCAAATTGGTAAATGACTATTACGATCTCTTTGCCCGAACTGTTCCGACCGAGGACTATGACGACGCTGAAGCCTCGTTGAAAGTCTACGCATTGGCCCAGGAGGACGCTCTAAAGACGTGCGTTTCTCTGAATGCACCGGCTGACTTTATCCGAATTATGCATGACCGCACAAAAGCGGCGTGGGAGGATGGATATGGAGACAAACAATTAACCTCTTTGGTCAAGCACATGACGGAAGCCTGTTGATATCGAACGCTTACTGTCAAAATGGCCATTCGACTTGACAAACAATCGGTTGCAAAGTTGCGTACATGGGACTGCGAAGTTTCGTCGCCAATGTCCGGTTTGGGCTGAACGCGCCAGTGAAACAACCGAAGAAAGGGCGGCTCAGGGTTCAAGATTGCCAGAGTGACGCCCGAGAAATAGATGAGATCTGATTGCGTCATGGCATGGGCAAGTGCTTGCTTGTCTTGGGCCAATAGGCGTGCGGCCGACTGGCCGCGCCAATAGGTAAAACTACGTTCCCCGTTATTTAGCGTGATAAGATACAACTCCACTGAACGGTTTGGCACGATCCGCACCTGCTGGGTGTTGACTCCGCTTTCGCGCATCGCACCCAGCATCCGGGACGAGATGGCATCATCTCCGACGGCGGTAAAATAGGACAAGGGCGTTTCGGGTGTGAGTTAGGCCAGATACCAAGCTGTATTGAACGTGTCTCCGGCGAACCCCATTTGATACGTGCTTGGCGCGTCAGTTGGGGCCATTTCGGCCATGCATTCACCTATCGCTAGAATTCGCGTACTCCGGTTTCCATTACTTCGAAGTTTAACAAACGGTAGCGTTCGACAATTAGGTAACCTGTTTTGCAGTGGTCACGAGAACAGCATCCCACCATTGATATCGACATTGGTCCCGGTCAGATAAGCCGAGTCCTCGCTTGCCAGAAACGCCACGAGGTTCGCAACATCTTGAGACTGGCCTTGCCGCTTGAGCGGCGCAGCAGCTTCTAGCCCGCGACGGCCTGCATCGGGAGTATGGATATTATGGAAATCCGTGTCGATCATGCCTGGGCAGATTGCATTGACACGGATATCGGGGCCGAGTTCTTTTGCAAGACTACGGGTGAGCGTCATGACCCCGCCTTTTGACGTTGCATAAGCCGATGCACCAGGGCCACCACCGTCGCGACCCGCCTGACTGGCGATGTTTACAATGGCCCCGGATTTCATATGCAGCAGTGCCGCTTTGACCATAAGAAACGTGCTGGTCAGGTTGAGATCCATGACAGCCTGCCAATGCTCAAGCGACATCTCGGTGATTTTCTTGCGCGCAATCAAACCTCCGGCATTGTTCACCAGAATGTCCAGGCTGCCATAGGTATCGACCGTCTTGGCGATCAACGCATCGACCTCTTCGGGTTTGTTCAGGTCACCTTGCATTGCAAACGCCTGTCCACCGATCTTTTTGATCTCGGCTACGGTTTCCTCGGCGCCGGCACTACTGGCGAAGTAGTTCACCGCGACATTCACCCCTTCGGAGGCGAGTTTGACAGCGCAGGCGCGTCCGATATCGCGGCCACCACCCGTGACAATTGCGGTCTTTCCCTGAAGTCTCATGGTTGTTCTTTCCCGTTCAATTGGTGCTGCTATGCGTGACTGATGGATCTGACGCTAAAGCTTGGCAAAATAGTCGAAGATTTCCGGTACGTTGCCGTCGCCCATGCCTGCGTCCGCAGCTGCCTGAAGGTTGTTCGCGGTTCCTTCAGCGATCTCGGCACGAGTGCCCACGTCCTCGGCCAGCTTCAAGAAGTAACCAAGATCCTTGTTGGCGTTGTTAATCGAAAACCCCAAATCGCTGACACCATCCACCGCGTAGTTCTTACAAAACTGCATAAAGGGGGAATTGGACGGCCCAGCTGACATGATGTCAAAAAGCTGCTGCTTGTTTACCCCTGAGCGTTCAGCCACAGCAAAGGCTTGGCTCATGGTGCAAGCCGTCGTCATTCCCATAAAGTTGTTGATGAGCTTGGTCACGTGGCCCGCACCCAGTTCGCCGAGGTGAAAGACATTTTCCCCCAGTACATCCAGGACAGGCTTCACCTTCTCAAAGGTGGCCATATCCCCCGCGGCCATGATATTCAGCAAACCATCCTTGGCGTGCATGGGCGTGCGTCCGAGCGGTGCGTCAACCATACCAGCACCTTTGGCGGCCAAATCAGCGCCAATTTTTCGTGTGGACGCTGGGATGGAAGTCCCAAAGTCAATGACCACAGCACCTTTTTTTATGCCTGCCAGGATGCCGTCATCGCCATAGATCAGGCTTTCGACAACTTCCGATGTCGTTACACAAAGCATCACGATGTCGCTGTTCGCAGCAAGCTCTCGTGGGGTCGCAACCTCCACAGCGCCGCGGTTGACTGTGGCGGCCACCGCTTCCCTGTTGCGGCCCATGACAACCAAATCGAAACCGTTGTTTTGCAGGCATTCTGCCATGTTGCCGCCCATGAGACCGAGGCCGATGAAACCGATGACGGGTTTTGTCATATCTGACTCCTTAAACTCTTTCTAATTAGACTTCGCAGAGCGCTGTGACCGCTGCATGCGCGACTTCGAGATCTTGCGCTGGTGAGCCCGAGCTCACTCCGATCCCGCCGACAACATGTCCGTCAACCGTCACAGGGAGGCCACCTGCAACGGTCACCATGCGCCCCCCCAACGATGAAGATATTCCATGTGCGGCCATACCCGGCTGATTAGCTTCACCAAGAGCGTCCGTACCTTTTTGGATGCCGGCCGCGGTGAAGCTCTTGTCGATGGCTAGGTTGATGCTGGTGATCTTGCCGCCGTCCATCCGCTCAAACGCGATGAGGTTGCCGCTTTCGTCGGTGACGGCAATACACATTGGCACGCCGATTTCCTGCGCTTTGGCTCGCGCTCCTGCGATCAACTTGCCCGCGTCATCGATGTCCAGGCGTCTTATTGTCAGCATCACCACATTCTCCTTTGATTTAGGGGCCAATGATCAGGTTCGGCAGCGTCAGCGATATTGCCGGTACAAAAGTGATCAGCATGAGCGCGGCAAAGATGGCGAGGTAGAAAGGCCAAATAGTTTTGACCGCTTTCTCCATCGGTAGTTTTCCTACAGCACACCCCACAAAGAGACAGGTCCCGACAGGTGGCGTGCAAAGACCAAGACCGAGGTTCACCAAAAGGATCATACCGAACTGCAGCGGGTCGATACCCAGCATGTTCATCACCGGCAGGAAAATCGGCGTGCAGATCAGGATCAACGCGGCCATGTCCATGATCATCCCCAAGAGCAACAGCACAGCGTTGATCATCAACAAGATCAGGATCGGGTTTTCTGTGATACCCAACAGGAATTCGACTGTTTTTGTCGGCACCCGGTTGAACGTCAGCATATAGGCAAAGGCACCGGCGCAGGCGATCAGGATCATCACCATAGACGTTGTGCGCACCGAAGAGATAACGGCGGTTTTGAAGTTTTCCCAGGACAGGCTGCGATAGACTACAAGCGTCACCACAAAGGCATACATTGCCCCGAACGCGCCGGATTCAGTCACCGTAAAGACGCCTGACAAGACCCCTCCGACAATGATCACGGCCGTCAATAGACCCGGAATCGAACCCACAAAAGCAATGGCAAGTGCGGTCCAACCTGGAAACTGCTCGGCCTGATAGCCGCGCTTGACCGCTACGACGTATGCTGCAATTGCAAGGCAGCAACACATAAGGACGCCGGGCACAACGCCAGCCAGAAACAGTTTTGAGATAGAAACCGCACCGCCCGTTGCAAGGGCAAAGATGATCATGTTGTGGCTGGGCGGAATGATGATCCCGGCAATTGATGACGTCACTGTGACGTTCACCGCATAGTCGGCATCATAACCTTTGTCTTTCATCACCGGGATCAGGATCGACCCAAGCGCCGAGATATCGGCAATTGCCGATCCGGAAATGCCACCAAACAACATGGACGAGAAGACATTGACGATGCCAAGTCCACCGCGCACAGCGCCTACGGCGGCCTGCGCAAACCGAACCAACCGGATCGCGATACCACCGTGAAACATAAGCTCGCCCGCAAAGATGAAGAACGGGATCGCCATTAGGGAAAAGACGTTGATCCCCGACACGATACGCTGGAATCCAACAAACAGCGGCAATCCTTCAAACCAAAAGGAAGCCAATGCAGCAATACCAAGGGCGTATGCCACTGGCGCGCCTATGATGACACATAGGGCAAAAACCCCCAACAGAATCATGAGTCCCATGACTATCCCTGATCTATGTTGTCTTGGCGTTCGTCTCGGCCCAGAAACAGGCGGATCAAATGGCCAGTGGAAAAAAGAAACACTAAAGCGCCGCTGATTGTCAGAGGCAAGGATCGCAAGCCTTCTGACCATTGGATGAGCGGGATCAGGGTGTTCCATTTGAATATTGTCAGCTCGATCCCGTACCAAAACATCAAGCCACCGAAACCTGCCATCAGGACATCAGTGAGCACGACGAAACCCGTTCGCACAGAGGGTGGGACTATATTGCGGAACACGACAACAGAGAGGTGCGTGTGATTGTGCACACCCGCAGCCGCACCGAGAAACGCGATGACCATGACCAAAAGCAGTGAAACCTGCTCGACCCAAGTGGGTGTGTTGTTCAGAACGTAGCGCCCGAACACCAGCCAGGCAAAGATCGCTGTCATAACGACAATGGCGACGCCAGACAGCAACATGCAAACTCGTGCGAGTAGATCAAGAATCCTGTCCATGTTGCGCATGGCGGCAGGGGGGGTATCGGGCTCTTGCATTGGATTTCCTCTGAGACAAACCGCCCGGCATCCAATTGGCGGAGCCGGGCGCTCAAAGTTGAACTGTTAAGACAACTTATTCAGTGGCTTGCGCCATTTCTACCAACGCTTTCATGTCAGGATTTGCAGCCAAGTAGTCTGCATAAACCGATTCCATTGCAGACTGGAATGGGCCTTTGTCGGCGATTTCATTGACGGTGATGCCGGCCGCTTCAACATCTTTACGCGCTTGTTCAGAGCCAATTGCCCAAAGCTCACGCTGGACCAATGCGGCTTCTTCTGCTGCACCGCGCACAGCGGTTTGCAATGCAGGAGACAGGGCATTGAATTTGGCCGTGTTCACGCAGATGCACTCGGGGATAATCAGGTGCTCGGACAAAGAATAATTTGTGGTCACTTCATAGTGACCGACATTCTTGAACGACGGGAAGTTGTTCTCCGCACCATCAACAACGCCGGTTTTCAGCGCTTGCTGAACTTCGGAGAAGGCCATTGGCGACGGGTTACCGCCCATAGCTGAAATCATAGATGTATAAAGATCGTTGTTCATCACGCGGATTTTCAGACCTTCGACATCTGCGGGCGTGTTGATCGGCTTTTGACTGTAGAAAGAACGCGCACCGGCATCAAACCATGCCAGTGGCAGAATGCCTGCTTCACCCATCGCAGATGAGACAACCTCACCGGCGTCGCCGTCCAGCACGCGGAACATGTGCGGCACATCTTTGAAGATGAAAGGAAGCGATACAAGGTTAGCTTCTTTCACCATTGGGCCAATGGGACCGAGGTTGAAGTTACCAACCTCGATTGCCCCGATACGAACTTGTTCTAGGGCATCCGGTTGGGAGCCAAGAACACCTCCGTGGAACACATCGACGGTAACTTCGCCTTCTGTAGCAGCGTTAACCAGTTCGGCGAACTTGTCCATTGCAGCCGTGTTGGGATGGCCGTCGTTGTGGATATTCCAGGCCCGCCAGTTTTCGGCTGAAGCTGACGTTGCAATGAATGCCACAGCGGTCGCAGTTGCAAAGAACGATTTCGTGAAAGTCATGGGTTCTCCTCCCCGGTTAATTTTGGACAGGATTTGGCTTTCATGGAATTTCAGAGATCGTAAGCCACGTAGCTTTCGATTTCCCCCAAGAACCAGAATCGCTGCTGTCCTTAAAGGGACACTAGTATCCAAGTTATGTCAACAGTAGGCATCTAGTATGTCAGATTGCTTGACAGTCGAAAGCGCAGGGCATTTGATAGGTGACGGGCATATATTGGTTCACTCAAGCAAAGTGAAATAGAATATTCTTTTTATTTCAATGTTATAACAGTGAATCTGTAATTTGAAACGTGACTAAGGCAGAGGGCGCAAGCAACATACCGTGGAAGAAATTGTCAGACGAACCACAACCGATGCGGTCTATGAAGCGCTACACGACGAGATCGTTTCGCTAAAAATTCTTCCCGGTACAAAGCTATCCGAAACAGAGGTAGCCAGCCGATTCGGCGTATCACGCCAACCTGTTCGCAACGCATTCACAAGGCTCGGCAACGAAGATCTGCTCTTAATACGACCACAAAAGGCGACCGTAGTTCGAGGATTTTCTATGGAGCGTGTGGCTCTCGCGCGGTTGGTTAGAATGGCGGTAGAGCTAGAGATCGTCCATCGGGCAATGGAAGTTTGGGACGCAACACGTGAAGCAAAACTTGCAGAGAATCTCGCCTTACAAGAGCAGGCAATCAGTGATGGTGATCTATCGGCGTTTCACTCTCTGGACTATGATTTTCACAAACTGATCTACGTGCTCAGCGGCAATCCGATGGCATTTGAAGTAATGCTAGAATCCAAGCAAAAGGTTGACCGGCTTTGTATGCTCAGTCTTGAAAAGGGCAGTGCCGCAGACGCCATCCTCGCCGATCACCGAGAGATTGCACAGGCCATGGCGGCAGGAGACTATGAACAAGCACAAGCCGCTGTTAGAAAACACCTGTCCCGCCTCGACGAAACCATCGAGTTCATTCACAAGACGCACCCAGGCTACTTTGAGTAACCTAGGGTGTGTCGCAGCTACGGGAGCAACAAGTTTGCGGTGAGAATCTCTGATTTGTCATCTTCACCGATTTCACCGATCGACTTCTCGCTTGGCTCAAAATATCTAGTTTCTAATAATAATAGAAGCCTGAAGGGGCTTTGTCGCACTTTTTTCTGAAGTCTGAGTGCCGCTTGAAATTTGCTGTCTTTAGATGGCTAGTTCCGCAAACTGCTTGAACGGACAGAATCCGAGTCCGAACTGACCCTTTCGGATCATCTGCGAAACTTCAATCCCGTCAAGCGTAGCGGAAGCAGATTCAAAAGATTTGAAGCCGAGCATTGGTCGGATCCGGCGTTTAATAAATCGGTGGTCTTGTTCAATTATGTTGTTTAGGAATTTCCGTCTCACCATCTGGATCGGGATCGGGCAACCAAAGCCCTTCAACATCTTGTTGACGGCTTTGATACCGGCCGTGTTGGCGCCGCTTTTGTCGATAACAGTCTTGCTGGGCAATCGGTTTACTTCGAGCGCACGAGCGAAAAATTTAGTCGCTGCAGCTTTGTTCCGCCGTTTTGACAGCATGAAATCAAGGGTCTTACCGTGTTTGTCGACAGCGCGGTACAAGTAGACCCATTCACCTTTGACGCGCACGTATGTTTCGTCCATTCGCCAGGATCGATCGCAGCATTGCTTCTTACGACGCGCCCGGTCGGCGACCAGAGGGGCGTATTTAACGATCCAACGGTTCAGTGTCGCGTGATCAACCGAAGTGCTTCGCTCAGCCAGAATTTCTTCCAGATCCCGGTAGGATACAGAATAACGAAGATAGAAGAACACTGCGTGTAGTATCATGTCCCTTGGGAAGTGAGCGCCTTTGAATGAGATTGTCACGACCTGCCCCTGTCTGTTTTGAGCACGCGTCTACCAAAACTTCCGTCGGCCTAACAGGTTCGCTCAAAGTTTGCGACAGAGCCCCTGGGGTGTCGTCAGGCAAACCTGCCGTTCGCAGTATTCCAGCAGAATCTCTGTGCGGAACCCGGAATTGCTTTAAGGTAGCGTACACATCGTTGCTTCCTCACTTTGAGGCAAAGCTATCCATAGCAAGATTGAAAGAAAACTGAATGAAACGTCTTTTTCCATCTCTGCCCGAGAACGCAACACTGGGAAGTGTCTATCAAGCCTTTCCAGACAAGCTTTCTCCGCTTTGTGCATACGAAAGCCTGGTGATGAGGGGTGAAAGCGACCTCTCGGTTGCTGAACGTGAATTGATTGCAGCCTATGTCTCTGGCTTGAATGCTTGTGCGTATTGCCATGGGGCGCACATCGTTTTCGCCAAAGCCTACGGCATTGAAGTCGAGACAATCGAAGCACTGATGGAAGACCGCGATACGGCACCGGTCGAGGATCATCTCAAACCGTTACTGGCTTACATTGAAAAGCTCACCGTCTCGCCATCACGAATGACAGAAGCCGACGCGAAAGCAGTCTACGCGGCAGGCTGGTCAGAGAGCGCATTGTTTGATGCTATCCAGGTCTGCGGTGTCTTTAATCTCGTGAACCGCTTCATAGAAGGAACAGGTGTTCAAAGCCCTGGCACCGATCCAAGAGATGCGGACGAGGCCACTTTAAACCGATGCCGCAGTGACAGCTTCTATACCGATTTTGGACGCGAGAACGGCCTCGACATCCCTTGAATTGATGTTGTTCGAACTTTCAAACGACGACAAAAAGCTGGTCCGATAAAACGGCAGATGCGTCCTTCGCTCTCGGGGTTAAATCATTCGTCGATACCAGTCGGCACCTTCAGTTATTTTGGTAGATCCATGTTCAAGCCTCAATGATCCGTCTGCTTTTCGTAGATAACCCATTTTCTGATAAGGTTTGGAGACTTGTGGTCTTTGTAAGGGGAGCGAGTTGCTTAAATTTGACGCTGAAACAACGAGATTACTTGAAATCGCCTATCAGGGAGCCGAATTGACGCGGCGAAGACAGGCTTCATTTAATGCGCTGCGCACGGCTCCCGGTGAGACTATTTTGGATGTCGGTTGTGGCAACGGGATGTTAACAGCGGAGTTGGCTCGCGCAGTTGGCTCGGATGGCTATGTCATCGGGATCGACCCAAGCGAGGATATGACAGCAGCCGCAAGAGAACGATGCAGTGACTACGCAAACCTGGAGTTTCGCGCTGGTGCCGCAAATAGCTTGCCCATTGAGGATGAGAGTGCTGACAAGGCCGTCTCGGTACAGGTCTTTGAGTACATCGACGATATAGACGGTGCACTGGATGACACGCTGCGGTGCGTCAAACCCGGCGGGCGGCTTGTCATCAATGATCTCCACTTTGGTAGCTTAATCTGGTTCAGCGGCGAGCCTGACAGAATGCAAAAAATGCTAACTTCTTGGAACCAACACTTTGTGAGTGGTTCCCTCCCGGAAAGACTGCCCGCACTGATAAAGGCTCGCGGCAACTTTGTGGAAGATGTCTTGCCGTTCACAATGACAGATTACCAGCTAAAGCCTGATGGCCTCGCAATCATGATGATGCACCTCACGAAGCAATACGCTGTCGCAAATGACCATGTTGAACCCGCTGTTGCGCAATCGTGGTTTGACGAACAGCATAGCCTTGCAAAAGTCGGACGCTTCTTCTTTTCGATGACCCAATTTATCGTCGTGGTGCACAAAAAGGGTTGACCGTCTGGCCCCATTGCCCGGCATTTCGATGATACCATTGTTAGTCTTTTCCAGATTGGTCCAACACGGTGTAACAGTTCCGGGGCGAGCAGATATGTGCACACTAGACACTGGGGTATTTCTTCAACATTTTTCGCAACCAGTCTGGCCGAGCATCAATGCTCGAAATCATTGCTCCCAACTCCGGTTCACACACACTCTTTGCCGCTTGCTCGGGTGAGAACCAGCACCTTGTTCGCTCGTGTTTTTCCTTCCACTTCTTGCTGAGTTTCTGCACAACCATCGGGTAGAGTGTCACGCGGCAAGTTATTGCGGTGCCGTCATTGAGGATTTTGTTGTAGTCGTATGTCCCGACCGGTGTTTTGGAAATAGCGCCTATTGCGCCTGCTTCCTCCCAGGCTTCGATCTTCGCGGATGACCAAGGACTTTTTCTCTTGTTCGTCCATCCCTTTGGTGGAACCCAACGTCCTGTATCTCGGGACGTCACCATCAACACCTCTACCTTAGAAGCGTTTGACAGTCTCAAAGGCAGCGCTGCAGCCTGCGCATACAGCTTACCTGTCGTATCGGCGGCCCTTCTGGTTTTGCTCATTTATGCAGTTGCCATTACGTCTCAAACAACAAATCGACCGGGTTTATTGCGTTCTCTGTCGCGCAATACTTTCAGTTCCAATTCGTCTTCCTCATGAATCCTTGCCAGTATCTCTTTGCTGCTAACGACGGAATAAGGCTCGCCGCGTTGGGTGACGACTAAGTTTCGAATGTCGTGTTTCGCCATCAGATTGAGAGCGGTTGAAAGCTTCGAGCCAGTTGCACATGTAATTGGTTTCTCTGTCATCCAGTCATCCACTGTTTGTTCGTAGAAGGCCGAACCTGAGTCCGCGAGACACAACAGCACGTCGTGATCCGTGATGATCCCGACCAACTTCCCATCCTCAAGGACCGCAAGCGCGTTCACCTCCAATAGCGCAATGGTCACAGCCGCTTCGAACACCGTTGTGTCGGCGTCGCAGAACGGGCGTCTTTTCAGATTCTGTGTTTCGACAATGCTTGAGATCGTCATTCTTTATTCCTCATGAGAAGGCACCCGGCCGAACTGATGGTTCGGGTGCGGGAAAGCGTCAAACCAGAAGTGGCATCATTGCGGTTGCAAGGCTCAATACGAGGAAGAACCCCGCCATGTCGGTTATAGTCGTCAATAAAGGGCCGCTGGCGACGGCGGGGTCCTGACCGATGCGCTTCAACAGCAATGGTAGAACACCGCCAATGGACACGGCGACGACGGTGTTGAGCCCAAGTGCTCCACCAATCACCAGCCCCAGAAACGGATTGCCTTTCCACATCCAGGCAACGACGCCAATTAGAAGCCCCAGAACGAACCCATTGATCACCCCGACCGACACTTCTTTGAACCAGACACGCATGGCGTCGATGGGCCGGACAAGGCCGAGGGACAACTCGCGCATGCTGACGGCGACGGCCTGATTGCCCGAGCAGCCGCTCATGTCGGACACCATCGGCAGAAACACAGCCAGCGCGATAACGGCCGCGAGGGTTTGTTCATAGGCGGCGATCACACTGGCGGCGATCACATTGAGAACAATGTTGGCCGAGAGCCATTGAAGCCGTCGCCTCGCCCGAAGCGGCAGTGGCATCGACCGAAGTTCATCACCGAAAACACCCTGGCGTTTCAAGCTGGCCGATTCCGCACGTTCCAGAAGGGCTTCATCGACGGCAGACCGCGAGACGACGCCCACCAGATGCCCGTCCGCCTCCACGACCGGTAATCCAAGAAACGGGTGTTCATCGAACAAGTCTTCTAATTTCTCCAGCGGCATGTTGGCCGGGACGGCAATTGGAGGCGCCATGATATCGGTCAAACGCGCGCTTCGACGAGTGGACACGAGACTGCGTAATGAGACCACTCCAATTGGGGCACCATTCGAATCCAGCACATAGGGATGCTGACCCCGATAGCGTTCAAGGTCATACTCTTCATTTGCGAAGCGCCTGAGCACTCTTCCCACTGTATCGGTTTCGGAAAACGTGAAGGCTTCGGCAACCATGAGGCCTCCTGCAACATCATCCTCATATTCCACCAGCCGACGTACATTTGCGGCGTCCCCAGGATCCATCCGGGTAAGGATCGCTTCCGCATCTGCGTCTTCAAGCTCTCCTATGACATCAGCCTGAACATCGGAATCCAGCTCTTCGATGACCTCTGCGGCCTGCTCAGACTCCATGCGCTCGACAAGGTCGACCGCCATCGCGTTCGGAGCCTCTTCGACAAGTTCGGCAGCCAGTTCCGGTGACAGCAAAGATAGTGCGGCACTCCGCTGCTCTACTGGCAGATTGAGCAGTTCACGCAGGGCATCGCTCAACGGAAGCGGATCAAGCAGTTTTGCGAGCTCAGCCCCGTCACGCTCTGCCAGGGCTTGCTGCAACTGCGCTTCCAGTTCCTTCGGGATAGTATCGATGTCTCTCATCTTCGTTTCATTGGTGGAGATTCTGTTCAGTGAAAACCCTATAGCAGAATATTTTTGTCTATAGACAAATTATTTTTGTCAATATAGGTAAAAGTCATGCTTGAAAGTGACTGGACATCTATGACCGCCGTACGCCTGGCCGAACTTTACGATCAGGACTTTGGCGGTAAGCCAAATGGACGCTATCGAATCCCGGACAAGCTCGTCCGTCGGATCGCAGGGCGTAGACGTTTATACGAAACAGACATCCGTGCACTGTCGGTTGCACTTTTTGAACTTGGGTACGTGTTAATCGACATGGATACGTTCTATGTCGTGATGAGCGCCAATTCGTTTGTGAACTACAGACGTGCCAACGATGATTGCTTAGAGTAAATGCTATGGTGAAGCGTGTCTCAAACCCAGAAATCATAGGTTGGCGTGAACGCATAAGCCTGCCCGAATTCGGAATAGAGAATATCCCGGCCAAGATAGACACCGGTGCAAGAACCGCAGCACTCCATGCTGTGGACCAGACAGTGTTTGAAATTGACGGCGAGCGATGGGTCGAGTTCATGATACCAGTCCAAAACCGCCGTTCACCAAACCGGGTTCGAACCAGGGTTGTCGACGAGCGCGAAATCAAGAACACAGGTGGTGTCCCCGAACGTCGATTGATCGTGAGAACGCAGCTTTTGCTCGGACGGCATCGATGGCAGATCGACGTCTCTCTGGCCAACCGCGCGAAGATGGAATTTGACTTGATTCTCGGCCGCACAGCCATTCGCAGGCGCGGTATCCTTGTCGATCCGGGTCATTCATATCTACTGAAAGCACCAAAACACCTAGCAATACCAAGAAAAAAGCTAACATCAAAGACATAGAGGGAGGCCGAGAATGAAAATTGTGATGCTGGCCCGGAACCCTGATCTTTACTCGCACAAGCGCCTCAAGGAAGCCGCCGAACAGCGGGGGCATGAACTTGATGTCGTAAACACGCTGCGCTGCTACATGAACATAGCGTCGCGTCGACCGGAGGTTTACTGTGACGGCAAAAACCTCGGACACTACGACGCGGTGATCCCCCGGATCGGAGCATCGGTCACATTCTATGGATTGGCCGTGCTGCGACAGTTCGAGATCATGGGGGTCTTTCCACTCAACGAATCCGTGGCTATCGGCAGATCTCGCGACAAGCTGCGCTCTATGCAGCTCATGGCACGGGACGGGATAGGCTTGCCGGTCACGACCTTCGCCCATGACCCTAAACAGACCGATGAAGTCCTCAAGCTCGCGGGCGATGCACCGCTGGTGGTCAAGCTTCTTGAAGGGACGCAAGGCATTGGAGTTGTCCTTGCTGATTCAAACCGATCAGCCAAATCTGTTGTCGAAGCCTTTCGCGGCGCAAAGGTCAACATCATGGTGCAGGAATTCATCAAAGAAGCAGGTGGCACCGATATCCGAGCTCTTGTGGTTGGTGGAAAAGTCATTGCGACAATGCAAAGGACGGGTGCCGAGGGTGAGTTTCGATCCAATCTACATCGGGGAGGAAGCGCCAAGTCCATCAAGATCTCTCCCGAGGAACGCTCCACAGCTGTACGAGCGGCCAAGACGATGGGGCTGAATGTCTGCGGTGTAGATATGCTGCGCGCTAATCACGGGGCGGTGGTCATGGAGGTGAATTCCTCACCCGGATTGGAAGGGGTGGAAAAGGCGACCGGGATCGATGTTGCGGGCAAGATCGTCGAGTTCCTGGAAAAGAACGCCACCAAGGGAAACACCAAGACACGCGGGCGCGGATAACAGCCATGCGCGAGCCATTTGAAATCGGCGGTTTCACCGTCCCGGCAGGCACGCGGACTACGCTGGACCTGCCGGTGAGCGTGATGTCCGATCATACGCCGGTCAGCATGTCAGTGCATGTGGTTCATGGCCGCCGCCCAGGGCCGGTCCTGTTTGTCAGCGCGGCGGTTCATGGCGATGAAGTGATTGGCGTCGAAATCGCACGGCGATTGCTACGGGCCCCTCAACTCGACAAGATCGCGGGCACGTTGCTGGTTGTGCCTATAGTGAACGCGTTCGGCTTCATGACCCAATCGAGATACCTTCCGGACAGGCGCGACCTGAACCGGTCTTTTCCCGGTAGCGAGGGCGGATCATTGGCGGGCCGCCTCGCACATATCTTCATGACCGAAATTGTTGAGCGTTCCGATCTCGGTATCGATCTTCATTCTGCCGCTATTCATCGCACCAACCTGCCTCAAATTCGAGTTTCCCCTGCCTCGGATGCAACGATCAGATACGCCGATGCGTTCGGTGCACCGGTCGTCATGATTTCAAAGCTGCGCGACGGGTCGCTGCGAAAGGCAGCCCAAGAGCGCGGCGTCGATGTATTGCTGTTTGAAGGTGGCGAAGGGCTTCGATTTGACGAGCTTTCGGCGCGGGCGGGGCTCGCCGGTATTCTTCGGGTAATGAACGCGATGGGCATGGTTGCCAAGCGCGGGATCGCGTCTGTGCGTGAGGCGCCCGTTCATGCAAGAATGAGTTCCTGGGTACGCGCTCCGGCCGGTGGATTGCTAAGAACATTCAAGGCGGCGGGCGAATATGTAGAGGTCGGCGACTTGCTCGGCCGGATTTCGGACCCGTTTGGGGAAATCAGAATGGACGTTCTTGGAGAAGCGGACGGCATCATTGTAGGACGCACTAATTTGCCATTTGTGCACGAGGGCGACGCCTTGTTTCATATCGCCAAAACGACGAGCGCGGATGTTGAAATGCGGATCGACATGATCGCCAATCAGCTCGACGGCGATCCAATGTTCGATGAAGACGAGATCATTTAGATAGTCTGAATGTAAAAACGCGGGGCAGTTGCCCGCCCCGCGCCAGGTTACGAGATTGCACGCAATCCGCGGCTCGCCATTACCTCCCATACGACGAGCGCGATCAGCGCTGATCCCGTTAGCCATGCATTGGCCGTCGCCACAATATGGCCGGTGAAGCTCAGCGACGTTGGAGCCGCGATCAATAGGAACCCCAGAGCTGAAACCGGAGCCACCCGTGCGAGAAGGTGGCTCCGGCCGTCAGCGCCGGACATGACCAGAACAACAATGCCAGTTGCCATGAAGGCGATTGCTTCAAGTTCAGCCATGCCCTGCAACAGTGTTTCCTCCCGAAACAGGACAAAGGGGGACAAAACCAACCAAATACCCATCGCGGCAAGCAGCCATTTGTGGGGCGGGATTGGCTTCCTCATAGCCGTGACAACCTTTGCTTACTGATCACCTGTGGGACCAGGGAGAAGTTCTGCGTCAACGGCGGCAACCAATTCGTCGTCATTGATGAAACCATCTGCATTCGCATCGATCTCCAGGAAGAGATCATCCGAGACTTCAGGATACTTGGTCTGAAGCTCTGCCAGAGACGCCAGGCTATCACCGTCCATGTCAAGATCAGCGGGCATAGCGAATGCCGGAACAGCAAACAGCGAAGAGAGAAGAGCAACAACAGAAACTCGACTCATTTTGTTTTCTCCATGAGAAAATGGGCTTCTTGCCCATTGTGGGGTTGGTGCAGCGCTCCGGTGTGGGTGGCAAATTCACAGGATTCAGATTGCAACGGTTCCTCAGCTCGGGATCTCCACTACAAACGAGAATTGTTGATTGGCGTTCCGATCTGGTGGGGGCACTTTCGCGCTACATAGAGAGTATGGCACACACGTATCTTGTTGAATAACGAATTTTTCTCGCCGATAATATCGGATATTCAAATAGGTTGGCTATGGATATTGAACTTGCTCGAACTTTCCTCGCGGTTGTTGAAACGGGCACCTTTTTCGATGCTGCGAACAAAGTTCATGTCACGCAATCAACAGTCAGCATGCGAATTCGAACGCTTGAGCAACAGCTTGGTCAGCCGGTGTTCAAACGTGGTAAGTCAGGCGCAACACTGACCATTGCAGGGCGGCATTTCCTGAAACACGCTCAGGTTCTGGTGCGCACCTGGACACAGGCAAAGCTGGACGCTGGTCTTCCCGCCACCATGGCAGCAGCGTTGGAAATCGGCGCGGCGCCAAGCCTTTGGGACGGATATCTCATAAATGCCTTGCCAGATCTAATGACATCGCTACCCGATGTTGCAATCAGAGCATCAGCCGCTACTTCCGAAACACTGACGCGCGAGATTGAAGAAGGAAAACTGGACCTTGCAATCATGTATCGGCCGCGAAGCGTGTCGAGCCTCTCTGCATTACAACTCTTTGAAGATGAGTTTGTTCTTGTCACCAGCGGCCCGTTGGCCCTTCCAACCGTTCACAGCGTCAACTATGTCTTTATTGATTGGGGCCCTGAGTTCCGAGCAGACCATTTGTTGAACTTTCCGGAGCTTGACACGCCGCGCCTTCAGCTTGGCATCGGAACCCTGGGCCTTCAGTATCTGAAGTCAGTTCCTGCAGCCGGGTACTTTCCCAAGCGTGTGATTATGCCAGAGCTTGAAGAAGGCTGGCTCGCATTGATAGAGGCTGCGCCGCGCTTCGCATACGCAGCCTATGCGGTGTTTGATGAGAGCGACGTTGATGGGTTGCCGGGCCAAGCCGCAAAACAGCTTCGCAGCCTCGCGGCCTCCGTTTGTTGAATACGAGTTAGATTAATTCCGAAACCAAAATCTCAGCTCAAAGGAAGGGCTGAACCCAGACCACAAGCCCCCTTAATCTCATCGCCGAGCCTTGAAGTCTGACATCGCCGAGATATCGCTGATTGCGTTACGTGGGGTTTTGGAAGCATGTGAGTAAGTGAAAGTGCAACTTTCAAAAAACTGTGGAACTACTTGAACTCAAGGCTGCTCTTGCAAACGGGTTCTGTGATCACTGCGGCGCCACGGTATCGAAACTGATCCAACTCGGGGAGATTCTGGAACTCTGCGGACCGGAACACTGTTTTGACTATGAGACCGGCGAGAGTATCGAGGTCGCCATTGCGCTTTGCCTTTCCTACCACAAAGCCAATCATTTAGATGCGCAGCAACAGCATGACCCTTGCCACATTTCTGCGCGGCGAAGCCGGGATGGTCTGGATTGATTGCCCAGACCCTAGTGCGGAAAGGTATTGCATAGGAGTAAAGCTGCACACTCTTAAAAGGCAATCCGTGTTGCGGCCAGCATCAGTGGTCTTAACTTTCCAACCCACATAAAGAAGGATTGCCAATGAACACCCAAACAGTCTCTCCCATCTGCGCGTTTGATATAGTAGCTGGCCAAGCAGTCCCCGTCTCTTCAGAGTGGCTAGAACCCTTTGCAAGGCAGCAAAACGGTTACCGCTGGATTCATTTCGACCTCGCCGACAGCGGCTTAAGGCAATGGGTATCCGAACAACTGCCAAACATAGCCGCGCAAGCATTGCTTCAATCCGAAACGCGACCACGATGTGATCTGCACGAGGATGGCATCATCCTGAACCTGCGCGGCGTTAACCTGAACCCTGACGCGTCTCCGGAGGATATGGTTTCTCTAAGGCTCTGGGCCACGGAAAGAACCATCGTATCTGCCCGTGTGCGCAAAGTCTGGGTAGCAGATAGTCTTCGCCTAAAAGCCGAAAGCGGTACGGGGCCGGAAAGTGTTGGTGCATTTTTGGCAGAACTTGCTTCGGGGCTCACAAAGCGGATTGAGGCTGTTTCCCTTGAACTTGAAGACGAGACAGACTCTCTCGAAGAGGTTGGGCTTTCAGGAAATGAAATCAAACCAGAGAGCATTGCGCGATTGCGGCAAACGGTGATCAAACTTCGGCGCTATATCAGCCCGCAACGCGATGCGCTCGATGCTTTGTCCTCATTGAAAAGTAGCGTAATTCAAAGCGACGCATCCGTATTGGTCAATGAAACCGCGAACCGCACTCGCCGTACGCTTGAGGAACTGGATGCAAGCCGGGACCGCTTGACAGCCCTTCAGGAGCAAATGGACGCCGAACACGCGAATGCGCTTGCTCGAAACGGCTATCTCTTGTCTGTCGTGGCCGCGATCTTTCTGCCACTCGGATTTCTGACTGGACTGTTTGGCGTGAATATTGCTGGAATGCCCGGCTTGAGTGGGCCCTTTGCGTTTTGGGCGCTGACACTGGCGTCGGTTGCCATCGGAATTGCACTTTACGTCGTATTCAAACTCTCGAAGTGGTTGTAGCGAAAGCAGATTGCCAAAGGTTGACCAAACTGCTGGACAGAAAGCCTTGATCACCTTCGCCAAATCGCGTTTGCGAGCAAAATAGCTTCTCATTTCCCAATTTGACATTAGGCTGGAGCCGATGTTCCGACAGCTCTTACCGATATCAGCGCTACTTCTTGGATCAGGGCTTCTTCTATTTGCAGGTGGTGTCCACGGTCTGATACTTCCCGTTCGTGGATCCTTCGAAGGTTTTTCCGCCAGCTCTCTCGGCCTTTTAGGAACGGGGTGGGCAGTTGGCTATGTAGCAGGATGCCTTGTTGCACCAAGGCTTGTTGGGGCAGTAGGGCATATTCGAACCTTCGGCGTAATGTGTGCTCTCGCTGCCGTAACGATCCTTTTCCAGGCCGTTGTAGTGGAAACGTGGGCTTGGATACCGTCGCGCGCAGTATCAGGATTTTGTTTTGCTGGCGCAGCAATGATCGTCGAATCTTGGCTCAACGACAAGGTTGAACCCAATACGCGTGGTACAGTCTTTGGTGTCTACACGATGGTTAACCTGGGTGCGGTGACAGCCGGTCAGATGGCTATCTCACTGGGAGATGCAACGGGTTTCATTTTCTTTGCCGTAGGCGCGATGGTCTATTGTTTGGCGCTTATACCAACTGCCCTGTCAACCTCGGCATCGCCAGCACCCCTGACATCTGTGCGTCTCGATCTACCGGCGTTGTGGCGAAACTCACCAGTTGCGGTCGCCGCGGTCTTTCTTGTTGGCATTTCAAATGCAGCATTTGGGACTCTTGCTGCGGTGTATGCGGATCGCGTTGGGCTAACACTTACTGCAATAGCTTTGTTCGCGAGTATTCCGGTTTTGGCCGGAGCTTTTGCACAAATTCCAATTGGATTTGCAAGTGATCGAATGGACCGGCGTAAAGTCTTACTTTTTACAGCGGTCGTAGCTCTTGCTTCGGATCTGGCTTTTGTCCTTCTTGCGCCGGAGTCGCGCGTCATGAACCTTGCTTTGGTCGGGATGTTCGGCGCTGCAATTTTTGCGATGTATCCAATCATTGTTGCGCACGCGAACGACCATGCACCACCTGGAACGTCCATCCAAGTCTCAGGCGGCCTTTTGATGGTCTTCGGCTTAGGTTCAATTGTAGGGCCGTTGATCGCTGGTTTCGCCATGACAGCACTCGGGCCGCGGGGTTTGTTTCTTACAACCGTCGCAGCGCATTGCCTGATGATACTATTTACGATTTGGCGAATTCTCACTAAGTCCGCAGTTCCCGAGGGCGAGAAGACTGCATTTAGAGTCAGCGCTCCCGCAAGGGTGGTTACGCCTGAAACTGCCGTCCTTGCTGCCGGTGAAGATGAAGCAATTTCGCTTGCTGACGCTGAGAGCGAGCTGGGCGCCCATCCCGATGTGAAAGGTAAATTGGCTCCAAATTCAAGTTCCGAAAACAGTCTGCCCTGATCGTTGCAAATTTTTTCGCCACGCGCGATGCTGGTCCACTGCCAGCGTGAGAGTAATACCGTCCGCCCAAGACGCTCAATAACCGCTGGAAGCGCCGGAGCGACAAGAGCGAATTTGCCCGAACCACGGCGTGGATGACGGATATTTGCGCGCCAGAGTGGGACACCGGCCTCTATCAAAGACGAGTTGAATTGTGACGCTATTTTCACGGGATCGCCGGAGTTTCGACCTTCATTCAACCTCATTGCTAACCTCTTACCATTGGACACGGCGCAACATGGGAGGAGCTCCAATAAATTGCCGACTGTCAGCAACGAAGTTATCAAGTATATCACAAACTCTTCTCCGCTCGAGACCATGAAGGATTAGGGCGCCGGGGCCGGCGAGATGAGTGGAAAACTGTTTCCTTCACAAAAGCCAGCGATGGCTTCTTCCTAGATGGCGAGGCGCATTTCCATTCTGTCCGCGCGGCTTGAGACAACGGCCTTACCGATACGAACCCGCTCGTTGACGACACAGGCGGAAGTATCAACCAGGACACAGAACAGAAAGTTCAAGTTATGTTTTCAGGTCCGTACCTCGATGCGTTGGCGAAAGGCTTAGGAAGAGCTCTCAAGATCAAAGAATGGAAAGATAACCCCAACAAACCGTCAATCGGCCACCCGTAGGTAGCCGCGCAACGGAATTTGGTTTCTGAATCCAAGATGACTAGGACAATTCATTGACCCGGCCCCCTGAAAACCATTCTGGATGTGAAATCGAGTCTTTGCTTCGTTTCGAGCAGTAATACTATCAACAGCCGCCTATCACAGTCCGCTCCTGGGAATCCGCAATGCAGCAATAAACATCCGCGCGGACAGCAACTTTGGACCGCCATATGACAGGTTGTAGGAAGAAATCATAGTATTGACTCAGATTTCAGCATAAACGAGCAATTTGAACCAAGTTGGTTGCGCCAATTCGCTGACCATCGGTTTCAGCTGGCGTATATCGGTTCCGTAACACCCTCCAACTACTTGAACCTACGGATTCTTCCGTGCAATCGCGGCAGTCTGCTTTCCAAGCTCAATTGGATCGCCTTGGTCCAATTCATCTGCTTCGCCAAGTTCCGCATGCGAGCAACTCGAAGCGTTAGCCACCACGTCTTTCAGTCGGGGGTGGTTGCCAAGCGCTCCGGCGAAATGAGCCGGATGAACGCAATTGACAATAAAAACAGCGCTACCGCCTCGGTAGCCCCGTCGATCTTATCAATTCCGTCCACAAGTTTGGTTCCGTCCGCCAGGTATCCGTCTGTCTCTACAACCAGATACATGATGATCGGCAGATGCACCACCAAAACGGCGCGTGGTCTGATCGGTGGGAACAAAGTTTGCCACAGAGCTTCCACCCAGTTGGCGTTTCGAAGGTCGGCTTCGATTATCAGAGTTATCTGGTTAACTATACAGAACACCGTTTTCGAGCATTATACCCAAAACGCTTTGGGTTTGAGTTCGCGGCGCGGCTCAAAGGAAGGAAAGCATACTAAAGCCCTACTTTTTGCAAAGCCTACTCTCGCGGCCCGATGCAGTTAATGATCGCGTTCAACAGCTCATTTTCGTTTCCACTCGTAAAGCTGTCCTTCATGCTTGTTGCAGGCAGTTGGGCCTTCTTTAGGCAGATCAAGCCGTCGCGCGGAACACTCTGACCGGTCAACTTAAACGCCTTGGTTCACGCAATTGTTTGTGTATCATGTCACCAAACGTTGCCGCCTTACAGATTTGCACAGTCCTTAGCCGAACTTCTGCGGAGTGTCGTTAATGCACGCCATCGATGATCTCGGATGGCCTGAAGCGTACATTGAGCTTCTGCCGCTGATAACTGACCGCTGGTTGGTAAAGGATGAGATTTATTTTCACCGGCAGCTAAGTGCCGGTAAGTCCGGAGCCCTAGTTTATATTGTCGACATTACATGCGACACGTTCAGCGGCCAGGCCATACTTAAGTTCGACGCCCTGCCCGATCCGGAATGGAATGAAAAGGCCGAAAACCAAAGGCATCTGGAAGCGTTTGAAGCGGTTCCCGCGTTTGGATCAAAGCACCTGGCGCGCGTCGTCCACTCTTTGGAACACGAGGGTAAGATTGCGATCCTGTCCACCGTTGTGGCGCAAGGACTTGAATACTCACTTCCCTGGAACGATTGCGGCTATGAGCCGGCCTTGAACGTTCTAGAGCGGCTGTCGAGAAGCCTGCTTGATGACTGGAATATCGATTACGAGATGGCGCCTGGCTTGCACTCGCCTCAGGATCTGCTTGCTGGATGGCTCGGCTACAGATTGGATCCTGAGCCAGGCCGGCTACATCACTTTCTTTTGGATGTTTGCGGACATGACCCGCACGAGCGTTGTCTTATGTTTGAAGGGCATTGGTACCCAAACCCGCTGGCCTTTGCCTTTGAAAAGAACCTGCCGGGCCGGTTGAGCGTAAGAGCGGCAAAGGGACGGGTGCATGGGGACCTCCATGGCTACAATGTACTGGTTCGATCGCACCAGTCCCGCGATCCTGATTATTTTCTGATCGATTTGGCCATGTATGAAGACAAGCAATTCTTGTTTTACGATCATGCGTATTTCGAGATGGCGTACCTTCTGGCGCGGCGCGGAAACTGCATACCTGCCCAATGGGATGCCATCCTAGATGACTTAGGCCTCTTTCATTCGAAACACCACACATTGGGGCTTTGGCAGGATGACGTCGGCCTCGTCGAGTTCGTCAGAACTCTTCGGCGAGGCGCTATGAGTTGGGTCGAGCGCCACGAAAGCCATCGGCTAAGCTTTATGGAAAGCCAATACTTGCTGGCCCGTGTCGCCGTGGGCCTGAATTTTGCACACAAGAACCTCAACGTCGGCGCACGCAGCCACGCATTCTTGTATGCAGCTCACAATCTCAAAGACTACATGACGCTCAACAATGTTGAATGGCCCAGACACGGTCCAGTGTTCCGTTTTCCAGCGACACGGGGAGCTATGTCTGATTCTCAATCTAAGGCCGAAACGCTTGCACCAAGAACCGAGCCTCCACCCGAAAAAGATCGTCTGTTTGATCAGATGATCACTCAGCTTCCAGCGCCGCAAAAACCAGTAATCGCAGTGCTACCTTTCGACTGCCTTAGTGGGCAAAGCGACACCAACGGGTTTGTGGCTGGCATCAACCATGAACTTGTAACCGAACTTGCCAAAGTGGATTGGCTGTCAGTCGTCTCACCAACCTCCACCCAGCTCCTCAAGGATGCTTCTTTGGTTGGAGAAGAGATCGCACAACGTCTCGGGGCCCACTATTTGGTAGAGGGTTCCGTGCGTTATGACGATCAGCGCGTTCGCGTGACTGCCCATCTGGTAGATACATCGACCGGGCATGATCTTTGGGCTGATCGCCTGGATCACAAGACAGAAGATGTCTTTTCCTTGCAGGAGGAGATCGCGTCAGCCGTTGTCGGGCACATAGATTGGGAGTTACGGTTCGACTTGCGCGAACAAGCCCGGTTGAAACGTGGTGAGGTCAACGTTTGGGACAGGGTTCAAAAAGCGCTATGGCATCTCTTCAAATTCACAGATGAAGATACACAGAAGGCAAAGGATATTCTAACCAGAACTATCGACATCGCACCAGACTATGCACTTGCGCACGCGGTGATTGCGAACGCCGAGCTTCGGAAACTGTTCTTCGTCCAGGTCGATGATCGGGAAGAGGCGAAGGAACGCGCGCTATATCACGCAGAGCGGGCCGTGGCATTGGATGAACAAAGTAGTTTTGCGCACGCAAGTCTTGCCCGTGCCTACACTCAGTTCAACAAACACGATACCGCAATTGCAGAGGCTCAGCTCGCGGTCAGTCTAAATCCAAGCGCGGCAAACGCTCATTTGGTTCTTGGGTATGCGCATCTCGCAAACGGGCAGGCAAAGCTCGCGTTATCGCATTTCGAGACCGCTACCCGGTTTGGGCCATCGGGTCCTTATTTCAAGGTGAAATTGTTGGCTAAAGCCTTTTGCCTTTATGTTCTCGACAGTTTTGGCCAGGCCGAAAGTTGTGCGAGAACAGCATTGGAGGGAAAATCGGTTGATCCGTTCGGTCGCTATGTGCTGGCGGCAATACTGATTCGGCAGAAAGCCATAGGCGCCGCGAGAC
Organism: Ruegeria sp. HKCCA5463; assembly: GCF_013034175.1. Lineage (NCBI taxonomy): Bacteria > Pseudomonadati > Pseudomonadota > Alphaproteobacteria > Rhodobacterales > Roseobacteraceae > Ruegeria > Ruegeria sp. HKCCA5463. The sequence continues at coordinate 276,686 of NZ_WQFL01000003.1, read as the reverse complement.
GAATGATTCGTCAGAGCCAAGAAAAACGCCCCGACATGACCTGTTCCCGCGTGCGTCTGGCATTCGAAAACCTGCAACAACGCGATATTGACAGGTTCGTTGAAGATCTTCGGGAAGCTGGGTTGCCGGATTGAGCTTGGCCCTTTTCGGTCTGCCTGGTGCCGCAATAGCACTTCTTTCGAATCGTTAAGCCAGATAAGAAGCCAGGCCCCGTGCCTCTGGCAACGCATGTATCAATGAGGCGGATGGTCCGCAGCCGTTGGCCGATGGTGCAAACGGGTTGCGATCAAAACACCACTGACAATCAACGCACCACCGACGCCTTGATAGGTCTGAATGTCCATGCCCTTTGCAGCCACGGCTTCGACCGCAACGAATATCGGCACGAGATAGGCAAATAGAGAAGCTGTCGAAGCACCGACTTCGTTTGTACCAAAATTTATCAGGTGGAGGTAGATAGCACCCATGCCAACACCAATGAACAGGATCGATCCCCAGACCTGCCAAGAGTAGTCCAATGGCTGAGATGTACCAGCTTCATGTATCACAATGAACGGCAGCAGGACGACAATGCCAACAACGAATATCACGAATAAACCTTCATCTGGCGTAGGGTGCATGCGCCATTTCTTCAGAAGAACCAAATACAGCCCGCGGCAGGCATTGGAGGCTATCATCAAAAGAAAGGCGAGCGCGGGCGCATCGGCCAGAATATCCGCGCGGACCAAAACCATCCACCCGGTCATGAGCCCCATGAGACTGACAGCGATCAACACGATCTGGATCAGCCGGAAGACCATGGCCGAAAGCGCCAGGCCCGGCGCTATGGCGCGAAAGATCCGGTAGAGCAGAATGGCCAGAGCGGCATCGCTGAGATCGATCAGGGGCGCGCGCAGGCCAAGTTCGGCACCAAAGCCCGTCATGATGATCGCGAGGTAAAACAGCCCCGGCGAGCCATATCTCGCACGCAAGATCGGGGGTGAGGGTAAGCTTGGGCATTGGGACCGTCCTTATTGACACCTGGTCAGACATTTCTTGCAAGCACCGGCCTGTGCCGCGCGAATGTAGCACGGGCGCTGGTCCGGTTCGCGCGCTGCCCCGCCCAGACGGAGGCAAGGACGATGACCGCGCCCAAGCCCTGCAGGGGTAAGAGCGACTGCCCAAGCACCACCCAGCCCAGGAAAACCGCAGTAACGGGGCTCATCATGCCCAACATGGCGACGGCACCGGGCTCGATCCGGGCGACACCCCGGAACCAGAGCGCATAGGTGGCTGCCGCGCCGATGAGGCCAAGCCAGACCAGCCCGGCCAGGTTCGTCGCCGTCAGCGGCGGCAAGGGCGGTTCGATGATCAGTGCGAACGGCAAAAGGACAAGCCCCCCGGCGGTCAGCTGCCACGCGGTGAAGCTCAGCGCCGAGACGGGCGGCTGCCACTTGCGGCTGAGCACGGTACCCGCCGCCATGGAGGCGGCACCGCCCAGACCCGCGGCGACACCGATGGGATCGAGTGCGGCCTCGGGTCCGATCAACAGCAGTGCGACGCCCAATATGCCGGTTGCCGCCGCGGCGACCGCGCCAGCCCGGATCGGTGTGCCGAGCCAGCCGCGCGCCATGAGAATGACCATCATCGCCTGCAGCGATCCGAGCGTCGCCGCGACTCCGCCCGGCAGCCGATAGGCGGCCACGAACAGAAGCACCCAGAACAGGGCGAAGTTGAAGCTGCCGAGCAGGAAGGCGCGGCCAAGCCATGCGCGTGGCGGCAGGCAGCGCGTGAGGGCAAGCAGGAGCAGGCCAGCGGGCAGCGCGCGCAGCGCGGCAAGGGTCACGGGATAGCCCACCGGCAGCGCCTCGGTGGTGACAATATAGGTGCTGCCCCAGATCGCCGGGGCGAGCGCCGTGAGAAGAATGTCGCTGGTGCGTGACATGGATCGTATCTCCTTGTTCGGGGCTCACCAGAGCAGGTGATGGGGCAGCCGGGGTGGTCTGGCGCAGGCATCAAGGCCGATATCGCGCCGCATGTGCGGCGAGAGATCCTGTGCCAATTCGCACAACCTGCGGCGGTGGATCCGGCTGCGCGAAAGACGGGCGAAAGAGGTCATGAGGGTCTCCTTTCAGGCGACAAGGCGGAGGGCAGCGCGGAGCTGTGCGGCAAGGTCTTCCCGCGGTCCGTTGACGAGGCGCGCGCCTGTTTCGCGCACGATGAGCGTGGGAATGGAGTGGACCTGAAGAGCGCGGGCCAGTTGCCTATCGGCTTCGACGACCCGGGCCGTGTGTGGATCGTCGAACGCATCGCCAAAGACAGTCGCCTCGAACCCGAGATCCCGTGCCACTGCCAGAACGGTTTCGGGGTCGGCAATATTGCGGGCTTCGCCCAGATGAGCTCGTTGCAGGCAGTCGAACATGTCCCAATGTGCGGCTTGCCCGCCAATGCGTTCGGCGGCCTTGCAGCCGAGGGCGGCGATCATACCGTGGGGATAGTCGAAGGGCGCTGCCCGCATGGCGTCGATATCGACAAGCTCCGGCCGGTCGCCGACCTGGCGGCAGGCGTCCCAGTGGCCAAGGATGGTCTCGCGGGCGTCTTCGGGTGCGCCCCAGCGTGCGGCCATCTCGGCGCGGCTGGCCTGCAGGACGAAGGTTCGGTGCCGGATATCGAGATCGAACTCCTCCGCAAGCCCGCGCATCCGCGACGAGATGTTGAAGCACCAGCAGCAGACGACGTCGTGAAAGAAATCTATTGTAAGGGACGGCATCACGCGGCCTCCTCTTGCCAATCCGCCCCGGCAAGGCGCACGGCGATCCGGGCGACATGCGCGCCCTGGAAGCGCGCCCCGGCAAGATCGGTCCCGGATGGTGCACGCGACCCGTCGGCTCCGGCGATGGTGCCCGCGCCATAGGGCGCGCCGCCCACGATTTCCTCGCCCGCCCTCTGACCAGCAAAGGTATAGGGCATGCCCGCGATCAGCATTCCGAAATGCTGCAACGGGATCTGGGTCGAGAGCAGCGTCGCCTCGTGCCCGCCATGCTGCGAGCCGGTAGAGGCGAAGACGGCCGCGACCTTGCCGACCAGCGCGTTCCGCGCCCAGAGGCCGCCCGCTTGGTCGAGAAAAGACTTCATCTGCCCGGCCATCATCCCGAACAGCGTTGGGGTGCCGAAGATGATGGCGTCGTAGCTTTCCAGATCGGCGGGAGACGCAACCGGGGTCTCGTCGGCCGCGAACCCGGCCTTCTGCCGGATCTCCTCGGGGACGGTTTCGGGCACGCGCCGCAGATCGACATGGGTGCCGGGCACCGAGCGCGCGCCTTCGGCCTCGGCCTCGGCAAGCGCGCGGACATGGCCATAGCTGGAATAGTAGAGAACAAGAACACGGGTCATGGGATCCTCTCAGTGTTTCGGGTTTCGTCACCTGAGAAGATCGGCGATGAGGCGGCCCGGAATAACCGGACCGCTCTCAATTCACTCTTTACGTGGATTGAAGAATGTCAGGGGTGCAGCGCGGCGCGCAAGTGATCGAGAAACGCCGTCACTTTCGCATCCATGCCGAGGCGCGAGGCCGTCAATGCGTAGATTTCAGGCGCTGGCAGTTCCCAATCGGGCAGTACGCGGACCAGCTCGCCGCGCGCGACCGCATCCTTTGACACGAAATCCGGCAAGGTGCCGATTCCCTGGCCGGCAATCAGCAGATCGCGCAGGACAAGGCTGTTGCCGACGCGGATGGGCGGATCAAGGTCCACGGTCACCGTTTCGGACGGACCGTGAAGGGTCCAGGCGATGAGGTGATCGGCCAGCAAAAAGCCGATGACACGGTGATCGGCAACGTCCAGCGGCGTTTCTGGAGCACCGACGCTGTCTAAATAGGACGGCGCGGCAAAGACCTGTTGCCGCATCGTCCCCAGCTTGCGGGCCACAAGCGCGGAATCCGGCATCGCCGCCCGGATCCGGATCGACACATCGAAGCCTCCCTCCACCATGTCGATCACCCGGTCATCCATCGAAAGCGTTAGGCGCAGATCGGGATAGGCGTCGAAAAACCCCGGCAGGATCGGCGCAATGACGGTCTGACCGAAGGAACTGGAGGCGTTCACCTTGAGATGACCGCGTATCGCCCCGGCGCCGTCACGGATGCGCGTCTCGACCTGGGACACGGCATCAAGGATACCTGATGCTTCCTCGTAGAAGAGTTGGCCAGCATCGGTGAGTGACATTGAACGCGTTGTGCGGGTGAGCAATACCGTGCCAAGGCTCTCCTCCAAAAGCTTTATCTCGCGGCTTAGAAGAGCGGGAGAAACCCCGAGATCCTCCGCTGCACGCGCAAAGCTGCCTCGCTCGACAATGCGGCGGAAGGCGTTCATGACAGAGAGCTTGTCCATTGTTGCTTTCGACCAGTCCAACTGAAACGCTGCCTTGTGCGAGCGATCAAGTCGAGGAATACCATGAATGCGGATCTCGTGCGAACAGGCCGCAAGACTGCTCGGCTGTCAATTCGCCTCCCTCTTAGAGGATACCATATCTGCAAAACCCGCCAAACCGATGATCCGCATTCGAACCATGAACAAAGACCACCGGCTCACCTTCGGCGTATTGTGCGTAGGATAGCCTGACTGCACTTATTGCAACTCTGTGTTCCATTACTCTGGCGAGGTACTCTTGTAGCATTTGTTTTGAGAGATATAGCGCCAGACCCAAAGGCACTTGGAGCAATAATTCAGCTGTGTTCAGCCAAGAAAGCCAGGGCATCCCTCTCAAAACGTGGCCATTCCGGGTCGTTGTCCGGGATGGTATGGTTCGAGCTTTCGTAGGCGATGAACTTCGCGTTGGGCAATCCCTTTGCAAACAATCGTCCTTGTTCGACCGGTTGCATCCTGTCGCCGGTCCCATGGCAAACAAGGCACGGCACCTCGACCTTGGACAATATCGGTGAGATATCGATGTTATCAATCACGCTGCGATACCGCCCCATGTTTTCGGGTGAAATCATCTTTCGCATATCTTCGGCATATTGCCGCCGTTCTTCTTGGCTTGCGCCCGGCACGATGATTTGCGCCATTAAGTCACGCAGAGACGGATAATCATCGTCCCACCCGGCAGTCATCATTTGCTTAATTGCGTTGGCGCGTTCCACATCTTTTTGCGATGTTCTTTTTGCCCGACCAACGGGGAACCCACCTATCATTACGATCGCAGACACGCGGTCAGGTCGGCGCGCCGCGAATGCGGCTGCTACTGCGGACCCCTGCGATATCGCAAGGATCGGCGCGCGCTTGATACCCGCTGCGTCGAAAACGGTTTCCAAGTCATCAACGAACCGTTCGAACGTGCAGGTTTCTGCATCCCAGTCGGATAGACCGTTGAGCCGTGCATCAAAACGGACCAAACGATGTCGACTAGCGATGGATGTGTAAATTGGAGCTTTCCCCGGATTGCGCCAGTCAAGTTCCAAGTGTCCAATCCAGCTTGGCGCCTTTACGACCGGAGGACCGTCCCCAACTGAGCTCCAGGCCAGACTAATGTTGTCGTCTGTCTTACAATAGCGAATTTCCTGTGTTTTGGCGAAGTTAGCGCGCGATTTGGACACATGTTCATCGGTGAAGTTGATCGACAAAACTTCGATCGGCTGTTCAATGCCTTTGAACGTATGCAGCCCTTCTCGGCGTAATCGTTTGGCGTAATCCGCTCCGGCAAGATCACAAAGTACCTTTGAGGCCAGAATGCCCCCGGGTTCAGCTGCCGATTGGAGCCGCGCAGCGATGTTAACGCCGTCTCCGAAGATATCTTCGCCATCGACGGTAACGTCGCCGACATGCAAACCCGCTCTAAGCTGGATACGTTCCGGAACCAGATAGTGATGGTCTGGCTCTCTTAACTCGGTTTGAATCGCAATTGCCGCTTCTAAAGCGTTCCCTGCTGACGGAAATTCAATCAATGCTCCATCGCCCAACAGTTTGACCACCCGGCCATTTTTTTGTTCAACGATCGGCGTTACCAGATCGCGGTACAAGGTGTTCAGTGTTTTGAGAAGTAGCTTGGAGCCGCCCTGCATCATCCGACTGAAGCCGACGACATCGAGAGACACGATTGCAGCAAGGCGGCGTTGACTCATGGTTACTTCCCGCAAGTTGGCTCGAAAACACTACCACGTTCATAGGTTGTTAGAACCGGCAACTTGCCTAATACCTGTGAACGTGCGGTGGAAAGATCGGTAGCTAAGGTCTCGAATCGTCGGAAGACGTGTGGAGGCGATTATTCAAAAGGTATGCCTATCGGTTTTCTCAGGGAACGGCGGGTTTGTCCGCGGAGCAGACACTTGTCGGGATTGCGCCAATGACGGCTTCGAGCCCACTTCGACCGATGCTGCTCTATGCCCCAATGACAGCAATGCGCAGACAGCGGACTTTGCAAAGTCTTGGGTACAGATCGTAATAGAAGTCTCTTTTCTCAGAACTCTGGGCCTAAGCATCGCTGGTTGGGGATTAGAAGCGCGAACAACGGATTCAGTTTCAAGGTTCAAATCCATCTCAGCGGATCGCCTAGAGACTATTGATCTTCCCCGAGTTCAGAGCGGAGCGACCAGATAGAATGATGCGGCGCGAGTGACGCCAATTTATTTCCTACCAACCCGGCGCGGGCAGGGATTGGCTCAAGGCAGTTCCAGGAAGGGTCAAGATAGGCGCAGAATACAAATGGCTGAACAGAGTTCTGGACTGTGACATAGATGATCTTCGCCGAGGTTGGGTGTGGGTGGACTAGTAGTTGAAACGCAAACCCAAGCCGGCACCTTTATCGTAGGGGCGGTCGGAACCTATACCGATTAGGAAATCAGCATAAATTGCGATGCCAGGACTGAGGTTCTTGCCAATCTGGAACTCAGCGGTCGCTGGCCAAGCATCGTTCTCCCAGTCATATGGTGCTTTGATGTCAGCCTTGGCCCAGTACCCATCGCCAAACGGTTGTAGCGCAATCAACCGCATCGCGGTTTGGTTTATGTCCGTCGGGCCATTGTATGAAGCAAAATGCTGGAGCAGTGGGATCAGCGTCAGCCCTGATTTTGTGTTTGCAAAGGCGAACCCGCCAAAAGGCGCAATTTGATCGGACCCGGTTCCGATCCCTTTTTCCGGGTCGCCAAAGTCCAGAATCCACTCCAGACCAATGGCCGACTTGATGGCCCACGTTTCGTTGAGCGGTCTCTGAGAAGGGAAATAGATCGCTTTGAGGCTCAATTTCTCGAAGTCAGTGAACCGAGTTCCAGTCACATCCGTTGAGTTGTAGTGCAACTCATATTTCAGTTTCAGATCAGGCCGCAGCATGTATGCGCCATCTATAAAGGCGTCCTGCTTGTCAGCACCGTTGCCCAAATCAAAATACTGATACCGGATGTCCGTGTTATTAACTGCGGCCAAAGGGTTTGAAGCGTTTTCATCGGCGATTGCTGGGGCCGCAACAATGCCAGTCGCCAATGCAAGGACAAGCGCTTGGATTTTCATATTGTTTCCAGAATTTTTGTTGTGGATGCCAAGCCCCACATCAAGCATATCATTATCTGATGCGGGGCTTGCATTACTCTTATCAGCTTCACCCTTTAGTCGGGCTGAATGTCCCGCTTGGCGACAAAGGCATCCACCGCTGCGACGGTTTCAGGACGAAGGTTCACGATACCTTCATAGGGACGTCCAGTCGCGGCCGGTTGATCGGGGTACATTTCCTTAAATTTCAGGTGGCGGGCAATAATGCGGTTAAACTCATGTCCAGCCCATGCTCCGATCTCGGTCGATACGCTCTGTTCTTCGCGGGGGTCGCGGAACAGGTTGTAGAACTTGGCCACGATAGCATTTTCACCTTTGGCCGGAACTTTGAGTTTGATGTGTTCCTTTACCACCTCTTTCAGCGAATTGATCGAGTAGATCAGTACATGATCCCTGCGCCCATGCGTATCGCCAATAAACATCAGGGACGTCTGATCGACACCGTCAATGATCCGGTCGCGGGGGATGGCATCCATCGCTCCGCCGATACGCGCAATTGACGTGAACAAATCAGAGATATGAATAATGTCAGATACAATCGAGTCTCCCTCGATCAAGCCGGGCAGGCGGGCGAACGCATCCACCCGAACGCCTCCTTCAGACGTATCGGCCTTGCCGCCCCGGAAGACCAGCGGCGAAAACCCACTGCCGGGGGCATATTTGGTGAAGTGACCGTTGTCGCCCATCAAAACGATCAGGGTATTGTCCCTAAGCCCCAGCGCATCGACTTCGTTCAGAATGACCCCGATCCATTCATCCAGCTCTTCCATGCTTTCAACGAATGTACCGCCGTTGGGTGTCGTGAACGCCTCTCTCGTCGTGCGCGTTGTCGACAGAGGGACAAGCGGCCAGTATTGCAGGAAGAACGGTTCATCCCGTTCTGCTAGCAGGCGCAACTGTTCCATCGCCTGTGCCTGATAGCGGATGTTCATTTCATTATATTTGTCCTGGGTCCATTTCTCACCCGGTTCCATATGGACTTCGCGGACCTCCCCGCCAATAACAGCTTCGAGGCCGGTAATCATGTGTCCCGGATCAGGGCGAAACCAATCATCCAGCGTGTATTTGGAGTTGTAGTTGTCTTCCCCTATGGCCATGGTGATTTCTTCCTTGGCTGCATCTTCGTTGAAGATGGCCAACTGGCCCTGCTGATGGATGGGGAACGCGGCGTAGTCAAAGCCCTGATAAGTAGGCCAGGATTCCTGAATGTCGCCCATGTGCCATTTGCCAACATGCGAGGTGTTGTAGCCTACGGATTTCAGAACTTCGGCAATTGTGACTTCTTCATCGGCAAGGCCAAAACCTGAAATATCGACGGCGGTATCGCCCATCCCATTGCGATACGGCTGGCGACCCGTCATGAAGGCGACCCGCGACGGTGTGCAGGACGGCTCGGTATACATGCGCGCAAACCGCATGCTTTCCTCTGCGAGCGCGTTGATATTGGGCGTCGAATACCCGCGTATCGCGTTCATCTCGGGCATACCCATGTCGCCAAAACCCATATCGTCAATAAGGATGTAGAAGATGTTTGGAGGGTTCCCTCCGTTTTTCTCACGAAAATCGGCCAGCAGTTGGTCAACCTGTGCGTCGTTCTCGACCCAAACGGCTTCGTTTTGCTGCTTCAGCACATAGTATTCCGCATCATGCACGATATTGCTGTCCTGAGCTGCCGCCGTGATAGCGGAGCCGGCAAAGACCAGCGCGGAGAGGAACAGTTTTGATTTCATGAGATACCCCTGTTTCATGATTTACTTGTTTTCAGACCTTCAAGGATCAGATGATGGCAAAAGGTTGAAAGGGAGAGTTCGCTGTCTTCAGCCTGGGAGCGCAACAACTCTTTTTCGCTTTTGGTTAGCAGCGTTACGACGCGTTCGGTGCGCGCAGTATCGTCAGGCAACGATGGGCGTCCGAATCTCTTCCCTCTCGATTTGTCTGCTTTGTCTTGCAATTGTCCACGCCTACATATTCGAATAACATTTCATGAAAACTACCTGCGGGGCGGAATGGACGACATCAAAAAACGATCAGCCCCCAAAAAAACCTGCGCCCCAAACACTTTTTTTTTGCAGGACCCTTCGCAATTCCGCAAGCTGTCCCAATGGGATGTCGAGCTACGCCAAATTGAAGAGGGAACTATGAACTCTTCGGTATCCGTTTGGGCAGGTCTTGACCTTCAAATGATTGATTTGTCGTTTGATAAGGCTGTGTACCAAACCGGTGTTTCTCGCCCTGACATTCTAGCGTTTGGCTTACCAGACAAAGGGAGTGTACGGACTTGGCTTAACGGCTCACCCTCAGACACCGCTCTGATGAATTTTGGTAGCGGAGACCCTTTTGAAGGCGTGAGCAATTCAACGCTCACAGGCCTGACCTTTGGCATCGACATCCGAAGGGCTCAACGGATCGCCGACGATTGCGGTCTTGATATCAGCACCGTGCGAAATGACGCTATAAGATCTTTCGTTAGCGACGCTGGCAAGCTTCATTCCTTAGTCAAAAACAAAGCGCGCTTTCTAATTGGATCAGCGGCCGGACCAAGCTCTGATAGTGAAGAGAGTGATATGATCTTAGAGCTTCTGGAAATGCTGGTGGTAGGCGAAAAATGGAGTGATCGGCGAAACAGTAAAAATAGAACCCGTTTAGCACAACAAGCCGTTGAGTTCATGCGGGCCCATTTGATGGATAACGTGTCAATCGGTGAAGTATGTGCAGATATTCAGGTATCCGCATGCACTCTTCGTCGCGCGTTTCAGGAAACATATGGGGTGAGCCCCAAGCAGTTTTATCTAAGAGCCCGTCTCGGTGCTGTGCGCCATGAACTGGTATCCTGCTCGCCAGAGGAGAGTATATCGGACATCGCAAACGCTTACGGATTTTGGCACATGGGTCAGTTCGCGCGAGACTACAGAGCACTCTTTGGACAACTGCCGACACAAACGTTGTCAGGCAAAATGAACTGAAACAGAGCTTGGCAACAGTCTTTGGCGCAAAGTTTGTGTTAAGCAATTGTAGTTGCGGAGCCACTGTCAGAGTTCAGTGGCTAGCGACGCTGAGACCTTGGCGGTACGCGGCCTAACTTGTCCGCAACACGAGAATTGCAAAGTCGGATTTTGTAGGTCCGCTTCGGGCTGATTGTGGTCCTTTAGAGCAAGAATGCGGATGGCTGCAAAGTCCGCAAACCTGAAATTGCATAACTTGGATCTGAAGGTCTGCTTTGGGCTGCCTCCAGTCATAGGCACGGGAAGCAGCGAAGGTCGACTGAATTGAGCCCAAACCAGCAGATTGCTGCACCTTCTTCGAATGTCCGCTTCCGGACTGCCGCCCAGGGTAAAGAAACAGACTATCTCGATAATGCGGCGAACGGCATCAAAGTCCACCTTACAAATTGGCAACGCTATTGGAGTGCTTTAGTCAATGCAGAGACCAGCGCGTTCGGATCTTCCTCCATGCGGGGGAGAAGTACTGTTCTCACGACGTCGTTCAATGCCCTATCCGCTTGGGCAGCGGCTGGGTCATCGTGATCGACGACGACTTCGAATGCTTCAGTGGCGGTTAAGATTGCGCCCGGCACATGCGCCATGCCCTGCAGCAATGCGCTAATACCCAATTGTTCCACTTGGTTGCTATTACGCTCCAGACTCATTGATTTACAGCCAGAATAGGACTGTAGCAGCGAGAGCGATGGCCTAGAGGAATACCTTTGGGTATCTGTCATATCGGGTGGCGACGCGCAGCCAATCCTTCAGGCGTCCGATCATGATTTCAATGCGGTAGCGTCGTTTGTAGCGGCGCTTATCGTATCGGACAGGCTTGTCGCGCGACTTTCGACCTGGGATACAGGGCTTTATTCCCCTGTCATTAAGGGCTTCGCGGAACCAGTCTGCGTCATAGCCTCGATCTCCCAGCAGCCAGTCAGCCGATGGTAGACTATTTACCAGAGCCCTGGCGCCCGTGTAAACGCTCACCTGGCCAGCGGATATGAAGAAGCGGATGGGGCGTCCGAGGCTGTCAGTAACGGCGTGCGGTTTCGTATTCATGCCACCCTTGGTGCGCCCTATCAGCCTGCCACGCCCCCCTTCTTCAACCTCTGGCTGGAAGCCGTGCGGTGCGCTTTGAGGTAGGTTGCGTCAATCATAATGGTCTTCTGATCGGTTCCCTCCGCAGCCAGCCCGTTCATGATCCGAGCGAACACACCCATATCGCTCCATCGTTTCCAGCGATTGTACAGCGTCTTTGACGGACCATACTCGCGAGGCGCATCGGACCAACGCAGCCCATTGCGGTTGATGAAGATAATCCCACTCAGTACGCGTCGATCATCAACCCTCGGCTTACCATAGCTCTTGGGAAAGTAAGGCTGAAGCCGCGCCATCTGCTCATCGGTCAGCCAGAATAGATTGCTCATGTTATACCCCTGAAACTCACGGACATGAATCACGTAGGCGGGAAAGCGGCAACCAAATTAATAGGTCCAGAACCTAGCCAGCGATCTTGTCGTGCGGCAACGGACACAGCTCAGCAACACGCTACGCAGCACGTTGGGCGAATTCGGCATCGTGATTGCCCAGGGGATTGAGAGCACCGTGAAATTTGCATAGGCGGCGCTTGAAGGAGATCACCCAAGCATTCCTGAAGTCGCCATGGATATCATGTCGAACCTGTGCAATCAGATGGTCGCCCTGCATCTGCGTATCCTCTAGTACGACAAACGCATCCTGCTTGAAGGTCGAAGTGACACGCCCAAACCAACTGAATTTCGCCCAGGGACTTTCAACCCCCGAGCACAGAACGTACTGAAAACACTCACTCACGGTTAAACCGCCACCGTAGTATAGTGACCAGGTTTGCCGAAAGCGTGACAATCGTGGGGAAGAGTGAAGTCGGAATTCCGGAATATGCTGCGCAACGACAAAGCGCCGGTTGTGTTGCAAAATTTTGGAACGATCAGAGTAAGCGTCTTACCAATCACACTTATCCTGCGATCTCAGCAAACACCCGAAAGCCAGAGGTGGCTGGGCCGGGCCGATCGCGAAACCGAGCACCCCGACGCGACCTTCCTGTTCTACCGGATCGCCTTCAACACAGCCGATGCGGCCGAGCAGGCCCCCGGGACGCACCCTCCTATCCGGTGGTGCAGGTCTGGCCGGGGCGCTAGGGCACCCGCGCCTGCGGCAGGATGAACGGAACGCCGCTTGTGGGCAGGGTGCTGACCGGCAGATCGATGCCATAGACCTGCCGCATCACATCGTCGGTCAAGACCTCTGAAACCGTGCCGGTGCGCCAGAGCTTTCCGTTCGACAGCACGCAGACCTTGTCGGCGAACAATGCGGTCAGGTTCAGGTCATGCATCACGACCACGACGCCGCCGCCTTGATCGGCGAATTCGCGCGCGATGCGCAGAACCGTGAACTGATGCGCGATGTCCAGGCTGGCTACGGGTTCGTCCAGCAACAGCCAGCGCGGCCGGTCGCGCCGCACCGAGCTCCAGACCTGGGTCAGAACGCGCGCGAGCTGCACGCGTTGCTGCTCGCCGCCGGACAGGTTATGGTAAGAGCGCGGCTCGAACCCCGCAAGATCGACATGCGCCAGGGCGCGCGACGGCAAGGCGTCGTCGCCGTCGGCCAGGCCGCCGGGCAGGCCCAGCCGTACGACTTCCAGCGCCGTGAAGGGAAAGGCGACCGCCGAGGATTGCGGAAGAACGCCCCGCATCGCCGCCAGTTCCCAGGGCTGCAGGGCCGCGATGTCGAGGCCGTTCAGGGTGATCCGGCCGGTGTTCGGGATGTCGCCCGACAGCGCCCTGAGCAAGGTGGATTTGCCCGAGCCGTTGGGCCCGATGATCGCGGTGACCTGTCCGGGTTCGGCCAGACAATCCACATCGCGCAGGATCTGCTTGCGCCCGATGCGGACGCCGACATTTTCAGCTTTCATCATTCACATTCCCATCGATCCGTGGCGGCGCAGCAGGATCCAGAAGAACACCGGCGCGCCCAGAATGGCCGTGACGATGCCGATCGGCAGCTCGGCCGGGGCCACGATCACCCGGCTGATCATGTCGGCGGCCAGCAACAGGGCCGCGCCCAGCAAGGCCGCATTCACCAGCAGCCGGTGGTGATCGGGGCCGGTACTCAGCCGCAGCAGATGCGGCACGACGATGCCGATGAACCCGATCCCGCCCGACACGGCCACGGCCGCGCCGGTGGCGGCGGCCACCGTCAGGATCGCGATGTTCTTGCTGCGCTGCACCGGAATGCCGATGTGACGCGCCACTGCTTCGCCCATGGCCAGGCCGTTCAGGGCGCGGGCCAGACGCTGCGCGCACAGGATCGACGCCAGTATCAAGGGCGCGGCGGTGGCGACCTTGGTCCAGGTCGCGCCGGCCAGTGACCCCATGCCCCAGAAGGTCAGATCCCGCAGCTGTTGATCGTCGGCGACGTACACCATTACCCCGGACACCGCGCCGGACAGAGCCGCCAGGGCGATACCGGCCAGCAGCATCGTGGCGACCGAGGTCTGCCCCTGGCGCGTCGAAACGCGATAGAGGATCAAGACCGACGCCCAGCCGCCCAGAAAGGCGGCAACCGCGACCAGGCCACTGCCGACCCAGGCCAGAACGGCGGCGGGCAGAAGGTTGCCGAAGACGATGGCGGTGATCGCGCCCAGCCCCGCCCCCGTGCTGACGCCGACGATGCCCGGATCCGCCAGCGGGTTTCGGAACAGCCCCTGCATCACCACGCCCGACACCGCCAGCGCCGCCCCGACCAGGATGCCCATCGCCAGCCGCGGCAGGCGGATATCCCACAGCACGATCCGGTTCAGATCCGACAGGCCCCGGCCATGCAGCAGATCTGAAACGGCCATCTTCAGCGAGGCCCCGGACGCGCCGACCGAGACGCTGGCCACGCTGGTCACGGCCAGAAGGCCGATCAGGGTCAGGGTCACCCATGTCGCCCGCGACCTGCGGGCCTCGGCGGACGGGGGCGCGCCGTTGTCCAGTGCCAGCGTCATGAGCCCCTGACGCCCCGCAATGCGGCCGACAGATCCATGACCGCGTCGGCGGTGCGCGGGCCAAAGCCCAGCAGATAGGCGCCGGGCATCCGGATCAGCGCCCGGTTTTGCCCCGCCGAGGTCAGCCGGACCGCGGGCAGCGCGAACAGCTCTTCCTCCGAGAGGATCGCCTCGCCCTGGCGCTCCATCATCAGGATCACGTCCGGCGCGGTGGCGGCCATGGCTTCGGGCGTCATCGTCTTGAAACCCGTCACATCGGCGGCCGCGTTCTTGCCTCCGGCCATCCGGATGATGGTGTCGGCCTGGGTCTCGGCCCCGCCGACGACAAACTCGCCGCCCCGTGCCGAAAGCAGGAACAGCACGTTCACCGGCGCGTCCTGCGCGGCGGACGACTCGGCCAGCGCCCGGTCCAGCCGGCGTGCGGTTTCGGCCGCCAGGGCTTCGGCCTCGGGCTCGACCCCCAGCGCAGCACCCACGGCGCGGATCTTGTCGATGACGCCATCGCGCGAGAATTCGTCGGCAATGGCGACGTAATCTACGCCGGCCTCTTGCAGCACCGCGATGGTCTCGGGCGGGCCCGACCCTTCGAGCGCCAGGATCAGGTCGGGGGCAACCGACAGCACGCCCTCGGGCGACAGGGCCCGGCGATACCCGACATCGGGCAGATCCGCCGCCTCGGGCGGCCAGGTCGAACTGCGGTCACGGCCGACCAGCCGGTGCTGCTGGCCCAGGGCATGGACGATCTCGGTCAGCGAACTGCCGATGGCGATCACGCGTTTGCTCTCGGCCTGCGCGGCCGCCGCCGAAACCAGCAAAGCCGCGCAGAGTGTCACCAGGCCCCGCATCATGCCGCTCCGGTATCGGCCGGTCCGGGCAGCGCGGCCACCAGCGCATCCCAGGCGGGGCGATGATCGGCCTCGCCGGTGCGGCGCCCGAAGATCTGCAGGATCAGGGCGCCGTCCGCATCGAAGGCCTCGACCGAGACCGCCGGGCCGCGCTGGGTCGGTTTGTCGACGGCCCAGACCTCGGCGATGTGATCGCTGCGCAGATGCAGGTTGAAGCCCGGATCCAGCACGTTGAACCACGGCCCCATCTGCTGAAGATTTTGCACCGGGCCGCCGTGGATCTCGATGCAGCCGCGGTTGCCGACGAAGATCATCACCTCGATCTGCCGGTCCCGCACCTGTTCGAACAGGCCGGTGACCGCCGCGGGATCAACCGCGCGGGCCAGCGGTTCGCCCGCGATGCGATAGGCGCCCAGCCGGTTCATCCTGAGCTTGGAAGTCAGGCGCAGGAACTGGTGCGTGTCCGTCATCTTTGCCCGTTCGCGGCGCAGCGCGTCGGCCTTGTCGGCATTGGTCTTGGGCGCTTCGGCCGGTTTGCGCGGCACGACCGCCATCGTCTGGCCTTGATCCTCGGCGGCCGATGCCCGAACCAAGCTGTCCCAGTGGCCCAGGTCTGAGCCATCCCGCAGGATGATTTTGTGAACCGCGTCCCCGGCTGCATCGAACACCTGGATCGAGCGGCGCAGACCGGCTTCGGTTTCCCGCTCGACGGCAAAGACATGGTGCCATTGCGCGGGGAACATACGCAGGTCGATTTCTTCGGTCAGCACCATCGCGGCATGCTGGCCGCTGTGGTAATTGTCGTATCGCCCGATCTTTTCGATCACGCAGGACGGGTTGCGCGTCAGCGCCGTGACCTCGCCCAAGCCGGCCAACTGGCCGAACAGCCCGTCAAGGCCGGGGGTCAGACGCGTCACGCCCTGCCCGGCAAAGGCCGCGACCAGCTGGCCCTCGCTCAACCCCAGCGATTCCGCGAAATCGCGGTCTCGCTGGCCTGTTTTCTGCGCATAGGCAGCACGAATATCCTGAGGAGCCATAAGCACCTGTTCCATAGCGGGTTTCCCGTCTTCATCGTGGTTCCAAGGGGGTGCTGGCCCGGGCGCTGATCGCAATCAGTGACCTGCTGGCAGTGCTGTATTTACAGGCACGAAATTATGTTGACTGTTTTAGTCACCTTTATTAACGAGCACAAGTCGCCGCGAAAAGGCGATTCCAAAAAACAGCAAAAAAAACGACCAGCGCCAGCGACCTGCAAGCATCTCCGGTCCTCACACTTGTGTCGAAGGGACAGAAATGCGTGCGCGTACTCATATTGCAGGCCTGCTTGGGACTGCCTCTTGCCTTGGTTTGATGGCGTCCATGGTTTGGGCGCAGGAACAGGATGACGGGTTCCTCGGGACCCTGGAGCTGGGCGAAAGCAAACGCGAGATCCAGACCGGCACATCCGTTCCGGTCACGAATATCGACCAGGAAGAGATCGATGACCGTCAGGCCAACACGGTGGCCGAGCTGATCGATTCGGTTCCCGGCGTCACCCTGGTGAACGGCTCGACCCCGCAAGGATCGGGCATCAATATCCGCGGATACGGGGCCAACGGCACCTTCGGCACCGATCAGAAGGTTCTGATCCTGGTCGACGGCGCCACCACCGGCGCGGAAGAGCTGTACCGGATCGGCAACCAGCTGTTCACTGATCCGCAACTGTACAAAAGCGTCTCGGTCATCCGCGGCACGGTGGGGTCCTTCGAATACGGCTCGGGCGTCGTCGGCGGCGTGGTTCAGCTGGAAACCAAGGACGCGTCCGACTTTACCGGCGGCGAGCCGGGGTTCCGCTTCCGCCAGACGCTCGAGGGGTATTCCAACGGCAGCGGCTTCGCCTCGTCGTCGATCCTGGCGTGGCAACCCAACCGGCAGACCGAATTCCTGTTCAACTACACCTATCGCGACCAGGACGATCAGAAGGACGGGAACGGCGACACGATCGGCAACAGCGCCTTCACCCTGCCTTCGCTGCTGGCCAAGGGGAAATACAGCTTTGGCGACAATCTTGAACATTCGATCACCGCGTCCTGGAACCAGTCCACCTCGGAAGAGCGCGACGTGCCCTATGATTCCTTCGGCACGACGGCGGGCGCCTTCGGCAACGTGGACCGCGACATCGAAACCCGGATCGCCGTTCTGCGCTATCAGTACCGGCCGGCCGGCAACGATCTGGTCGATCTGGACGTCAATCTCAGCTATTCCGAGCAGTCCATCGACAGCAGCTATGTGCCCGGTTCGTCCAGCCGGGAAGGAACGCCCTTCTTCCCCGGCATCCGGGCGCTGGCCGATGCCACGCACAATTACGAAACCACCAAGCTGACGATCAAGAACAGCGCGTATTTCCAGACCGGGGCGGCGTCGCATGATCTGCGGTTCGGGGTGGAATTCATCGACCGCGAGCGGCTGGATGCCCCATCGGCGCCGGGTGGCACCGACCGCCGCATCGCGCTGTTTGCCGTCGACGACATCCAGTTCAGCGACCAGCTGACCGTGACGCCCGCGCTGCGTTACGAAACGCAAGACATCAAAGGCAACAGCGACGCGGTCGCGCCCTTCAACGGCAGATATGACAACGACGCGCTGATGGGCGGCCTGTCAGCCCGTTATGAATTCGCCAGCGGCTTCGCGGTGTTCGCGGGCGGGGCCTATACCGAAAGCCTGCCGATCATCGACGATCTGGGCACACCGCTCTACATGACCCAGCCCGAGAAATCCCGCACCTGGGAGGCCGGCTTTTCCTATGACCGCGGCGACATCTTCGCCGCCGGCGACGTCCTGCGCGCCAAGGTCAATGTCTACAGCACCGATCTGTGGGACATCACCTCGTACGTGTCGGGCAGGCCGTCACGGCCCCTGTCCAAGGTCGAAACCGAGGGCGTCGAGATCGAAGCCTCCTATGCCCATGCCACGGGCTTCTACGTCGATTTCAACGCCAATATCGTCAGCGCCACCGAATTCAACGCGGCGGGCATCGGATCGCCGTGGCGCAATGAACCCACGGATTCTGCGCGGATCACCCTGGGCAAGCGGTTCGGCGAAACCCTGGATGTCAGCTGGGAGATCTTCGGCGCCAAGTCGGGGCTCGATTCCTCGGGCGATCCGGTGGGCGGGTACGGGGTGAACACCCTGCGCACGACCTATCTGCCGCAAGAAGGCGCACTGGCCGGGTTCGAACTGCGCGCCGGGATCGAGAACATCTTTGACAAGGCCTATCAGCCGAACCTGTCGACCCGCAATTCGCCGGGCCGGAATTTCAAGCTGACCCTGGCCAAGACCTTCTGAACCCACACGGAAAGGACCCGTCATGACAAAAGCCGTGCATCACCTTGTTCGGGCGGTCCTGCTGGCCCTGCCCCCCATCGCGGGGGCGGGGTTGGCCAGTGCCGAGAACACGCAGCGAGCGGGCGGCGTCACGATCGAGCTCAGCTCGGCCGTGGACCAAGATCAGGGCTGCCTGCTGAGCTTCGTGGTCGAAAACGCCCATCCCGCGGATATCGGCGGCGCCGTCTATGAAACGGTGCTGTTCGGCGCGCAAGGCGAAGTGGCCCTGCTGACGCTGCTGGGTTTCCAGGACCTGCCCGCCGGGCGGCCCCGCGTGCGCCAGTTCAAATTCACCGGCCTTGCCTGCAATCAGATCAGCCGGATCCTGATCAACGGGGTGCAGGACTGCGCCTATCCCGGTGATCTGGCCGATGCCTGCCTGTCCGGCCTGACGCTGCGCAGCCGCCTTGAAACCGAGTTGATTGGATGATCCGATGGATGCGTTTCTGCAAAGACTGACCGCAATTCTGGACCTGGGCGGCCCGGTCGTGGCGGTGCTGATCGCGACCTCTGTCGCGACCATGGCGCTGATCCTCTACAAGCTGTGGCAATACAAGGCCGCCGGGGTCGGGCGGCATGTCGAGCTGTCGCTGGCCATCGAAGCCTGGGACCGCAACGACCGGGCAACCGCGCGCGCGCATCTGGACCGAAGCCGCAGCTATCTGGCGCCGGTGGTCGCCATGGCGCTGGACGGGCACGGGCCGGAACTGATGGACCGCGCCGATGCCGAGGCCGAGGCGCGCTTTGCCGGGCTGGAACGCGGGCTGAACGCGCTGGACATGGTCTCGCAGCTTGCGCCGCTGCTGGGGCTGTTCGGCACCGTGCTGGGCATGATCGAGGCCTTCCGCACCCTTCAGGAGGCCGGCAACGCGGTGGATCCGGCGCTGCTGGCCGGCGGCATCTGGGTTGCGTTGATGACGACCGCCGCGGGGCTGGCCGTGGCCATGCCCACCTCGCTTGTCCTGACCTGGTTCGAGGCGCGCATGACCCGCGAACGGGTCTTTACCAACCGCGCCCTGCGCACGGTGTTTGCCCCCGGCCACGCCGCCGCGCCACGTCCGGCCATTCCGTCCTCCGAGGCGCTGGCACATGGCGCTTGAAACCCGCAAAAGGCGGCACCGGCGCTTGTCGATGACATCCTTGATCGATGTCATCTTTCTGCTGCTGCTGTTTTTCATGCTCACCTCGACCTTCTCGAAATACGCCGAGATCGAACTGACCACCGCCGCGGCGGGCGGGTCGCAGGCCCAGCGGCCCATCCGGTTCATCAAGCTGGAGCGCGACCGCATCCTGATCGACGGCACCGAAGTCGCGCCCGACGCGGTCGCCGCACGGTTCGACGGCCGAACCGACCAGCTGGCCTTGATCAGCCTGGGCGGCGGGGCGACCTCGCAGCAGTTGATCGACTTGCTGACCGCGCTGGAACCCGTGTCTCGGCTCAGCACGCAGGTCATCGGATGATCCGGCTGACCCCGAAAACGAAACCCGGCCGCGAGCCGACGATCGCCCTGATCAACGTGGTCTTTCTGATGCTGGTCTTCTTCATGATCGCAGGCACGCTGGCGCCGCCTCTGGACGAGTCGGTGCAACTGGTGCGGACGGCGGATCTTGAAGGGCGCGAGCCCCCGGATGCGCTGGTCATCCGCGCCGACGGCGTGCTGGAATATCGCGGGGCCGAGCTGACGGATGTGGCGGCCTATGTCGAGCGCGCCTCGATCGACCTGCCATTGGATACCGTGCGGCTGGTGCCCGACCGGGCCTTGCCGGCAGTGCGGCTGAAAGAGGTCAGCGATGCCCTACGTACCTTGGGCGCCAACCGGGTCTTCGTCGTGACCGAGCGGGGCCTGCCATGATCCCGCAATCCCGCATCATGGCCGCCGCGCTGGTCGTGCTGGCCGCCGCGACCCACGCCGCCGCCCTGTTCGAATTCGACACGGACGAGGCGGTTTTCGTCGAAGGCGGTGGCACGGTTGCCCCTGCGGCGCTGGGGTCCTCGTTCCGGGATTACGCGGCTGGAACCATGGCCCCGCCCCCGGCGGCCGCGCAGCAGTCACCCGTTGCCCCGGCCCGGACCGCGCCAGAGGCCCCGGCCGACCGTGCGCGCGCGCAGCCGGCCACCAGGTTGCAGGCGCAGGCCCCGGCCCGGCGGCAGAGCGCCCATACGCCGACCCTGCAAAAACCCCAGCCGCAGCAGGCCCGACCCCCAAAGCCGCCCACCCCGACCGGCAATGCCGCAGTCAGCCGCAAAAAGGGCAGCGCCACCGGCAAAGCGGCGACGGGGGCGGCCTCGGCGAAACGGACGAACCGCGCCGCGCAGGAGCAGGGAAATGCCGAGGCCAGCACTTATGCCGGTCTGGTCAAGCGCAAGATCCTGCGGGCGAGGCGCAAAAGCGTGAACATCCAAGGCTCGGTTCGGGTGGCCTTTCGCATCGCCGACAGCGGCGCGCTGGCCTCGGTCAGCGTTGCCCGCAGCTCGGGCTCGTCCCGGCTGGATCAGGTCGCACTGGCACAGGTCCGGGCCGCCGCGCCCTTCCCGCCGCCGCCGGCCTCGGTGCGGCGCGCCTATACCGTGGAAATCGTCAGTAAATAGCCGACCCCTTGCGCGAACCGGGATTTATCGCAACTTCCCATTTTTCGCGCGGACGTTTCCTTGGGACTGTTGCATTGTTTTGAGGGGTTTTGTTGCAATGATTTAAGCCCATTGAGTTGTTTCAGCAATCGCTCGCGCGTCAGGTGGCGAGCTCAACGAACTGCTGAAATGGGCAGAGGCCGGGCGTGAGTTGGCCCTTGCGGACCATGTGCGACACTTCGATTCCGTCAAGCGTTGTCGCCGCTGAAGCGAGGGCCTTGAACCCTAGCATCGGTCGCGTGCGTCTCTTGATGAAGCGATGGTCCTGTTCCACAATGTTATTTAAAGGCTTTGTCGCATTCTTTTTTAAAGTCGGAATGCGGCTCGAAACTAGCTGTGTTTAGTTGGCTAGTTCCGCAAATTGCTTGCACGGACAGATTCCGAGTCCGAACTGACCCTTTCGGATCATCTTCGCACTTCAATCCCACCAAGCGTAGCGGAAGCAGATACAAACGATTTGAAGCCGAGCATTGGTCGGATCCGGCGTTTGATAAATCTGTGATCTTGCTCAATAATGTTGTTTAGGAATTTCCACCTCTCCATCTCGATTGGGATCGGACAACCAAAGCCCTTCAACATCTGTTGACGGCTTTGATACCGGCGGTGTTAGCACCGCTTTTGTCTATCACTATCTTTCTTGGGAGCCCGTTTACCTCAAGCGCACGTGCGAAGAACTTCGTTGCTGCAGCTTTGTTCCGCCGTTTGGACAGCATGAAATCAAGAGTCTTACCGTGTTTGTCGACTGCGCGATACAAGTAGACCCATTCCCCTTTGCCGCGCACGTAGGTTTCGTCCATCCGCCAGGATCGATCGCAGCAACGCTTCTTTCGACGCGTCCGGTCGGCGACCAGAGGTGCGTATCGGTTCCAGTGGTCTTGCCGGCGTCAGTTAGTCAACTCAGCGAAATGTGTGATAAGACAAAACAGAACTCTAAAGTGATCAAGCTTGCTGCTTAGCAACTCACTCTGGAGTCAGCAAATCGGCAAACTTGTCGCGCGCAACTGACCGGAAAATGGTTCCTATAATTTCTATAGTGCGTTTGTGCGCTGAACGTTTTCTCCAGACCAAGCCAACGGACCTTGTGAAACGGTCCTTGCGAAACGATAGGACAGAAACATCGCCGGTGTCCGGGGAAACCTCGGAACGAACATATAGAGCAGGCAGAAAGCAGACACCCATGTTTCACGCAGTCATTTGCCGTAAGGCATCAAGACTTGTACCTTCGTAGTCTTGCCGTGGATTGGCACCCAATTCCTCGCACAGAGCGACAATCTGATTGTGCAACACATAAGTCGACGTCAAAGCAAGGACGTCTTGCCCGGCCAAGTCCGCATCTTGGGCTTCAGACTTGCTCGACAGCGCATGATCTTTTGCGACGGTCAGCTTTAGTGGCTCCCGGAATAGGCGCTCTACCTCCAAGTCGGCTGATCGTACCGGAAGCTGTGTGAGGATTAGATCGTGCTGACCGCGAAGAAGCTCTTCTTGCAGAACCAGCGGTGCTGCATCTCGAACGATCAACTTAAGTGAAGGAAAAGACGTATGTAGGTGCCGCATAACATACGGGAGGAAATAGGGACCCAATGTGGGAGATGTTCCTAACCGGATGGTGCCACTGACACCGGCGCTGGCATCTCGCGCCAAGTCCTTAAGCGTTTCCGCTTCCTCAAGCACCCGTCGCGCCTGCGCCAGAACTTCCCGACCATTTGGGGTCAGGATTGCTCCCCGCTGACCACGCTCGACTAATTGGACACCGAGCACGGCTTCCAAACCGGCGATCTGTTGACTAAGCGAAGGCTGGCTGATGCCAAGGCGTTCAGCCGCACGCCGATAGTGTCGCGCTTCGGTCAACGCGACAAAGTATGCCAACTGCTTCAAAGTCACATCACTACCCACGATGCCAGCCTCCAATGGATAGGTTTTTCCTATTTAAATTTAAATTATGATCACCTTTTTAGAATTTCTATCCACCCGATATTCAAAAAGTAACTGCTGATAGAGCGGGTTCGCCAGTCAGCCCAATACAAGCGCCGCTAAAATAGGAGACAAAGATGCCCCGAAATAACCGTGTCAAAGCCTTTTCGTTGAAAGCCCGCCTGGCCGAGCTGCGCATCAAAAACATGGAAGTCAAAAAGTGTCAACGGCGGCGTAAAAACCTGCCATGGGGCGGAGCAAAAGTCGTCCACTGATTGGGTGACCGGCGCCTTGGCAAACGGGCTCCGATAAAGCTGGCGGTTGCCAAGGCGTCTTGGTCCGCCAGGACCAATCTTTTCTGTGTTTTAGGAATTCTGCCGAGCCCTGCTCTATGCCAGGCGATAGCTTTCTCCGTTCATCTCCAGAATGCTGACATGGTGGGTCAGCCGGTCGAGCAAGGCACCAGTGAGACGCTCGGGTCCGAATGTTTCCGTCCATTCCTCGAGCGGAAGGCTCTTGAAGAAGAACACAAGATTTTCGTCAAACCGCACCTTGCTTCGGGTGAAAAACCAACTCGAACAACCGGCAGACCGAGGTCTCAATATGTAGGGCAGTTGCATCTTTCAATTTTGGAAGAAGATGAGGCTTGGTTCAAAAAGACGGCACAGGCCAACGACATTCAGTACGGAAAATTCTTCACTTACTTGCGCAAGGTGTTCGAACAACACGGTTGAGGCGACCCTGCGCGAAGAACAGGTAGCGTCACCAGTTTAACGCATTGTGCGGAGGCGCAATTTCTGACGGGCATTGAAACCAAATACCCGTTGTTCTTTTTCAAGGATAACCGCACTGCCACCTAGGGCTGCGATATTTGAGGTCTTCGCCCTAGGAGGCAGTGCTCTGTTCCAATCCGTGGCCAGCGTTTTTCTTGGCTCCAAAAGACATCGCTGTTGGCAGCTGGTTGAAACGCTGTTCCCAATGAACCGGCCTTAGTTCATGCCCAAGGCTTCTTTGTACATCTCGATGACAGCCTCTTGCTCGGCAATATCATCCTTATCTCTTTTTCTGAGAGAAATGATGCTGCGAAGAGCCTTCACGTCGTAGCCGCGCGATTTACTCTCTGCGTACACTTCCTTTATTTGATCCGCGATGTCTTTCTTTTCCAATTCCAGGCGCTCGATACGCTCAACAAATTGGCGCAACTCCCCAGAGGTGACCTTGTAACTTGCTTCTGCTTCTTCCGACATGCTCATCCAATTCTTCCCAATTCTGGATCATCACCGCTAAGAGAATACAGTTCATACCACCTGTATTCGCCTCAAGCTTTGGTTGCTACACACAAAACAGTTTTCGAGAGGCAGAAGCAACGACGTGCCCGAGCCGCAGCCATGGCTTCTTTCCGTTGTTCCACCAGGTTGTATTCACCGCATCCAGCCCCTCAAACCGTTCGATGAACTGGCACGGCTCATCGGCAGTCACGCGACAGTTGGGGGCAGCCTGATCTTTGATGATGCCTTCCATACGCGTCCGTCCCAAGGGCTGAAATCTGATGCAGGAAGCCGGATACAATGCCGCCGCCCGGGTCGCAAGCACCCAATCCCACACAATCCCCAAGCGCACTTGTACGGAGTGATCCGATCCGGTAAGCGCGGGGGTAGTTCACGAAGAGATGTAGGGCACCATGTTCGAGTTCATCACTTGGGGCGGCGCAGCCCTTTCTCTGACCGGCCTCGCCGGCCTGATCTGGTGTATTCTTCGCGTGATGAAAGCGCGCAAGGCGGGTCTGTCAGACGACGAACTGCGCGCGACCGTTCAGGGCGTTTTGCCCTGGAACTTGGCGTCTTTGTTCCTGTCCGTCCTTGGATTGATGCTGGTCATCCTCGGGATATCCTTTGGATGACCACTTGTTTCAAATCGGCAAGTTGTCGAACTGCGCTTCCATAGCGTCTTCACACAGGGCTGCATCCAGACGCCGTAGGCGGGACGGCACCTGCATCCCCTGCTGTCGCATACGGTCGACAACCTTGCTCACACTCGGCTGAAGCGCCAAACGCGTATCAAGGCACGCATTTCTGAGCTCTTGTTCAAGCCGTTCTGCTTCGGAATAAAGACTTGTCGATGTCATAATACCCTCCCAAGTGTCGCCAGTATCCCAGATATAGGTAACGGGAATAAGACCCGCTGATATTAACCTGAAATTGTGCGGGATATTGCCCAACACATTCGCGTTTTCGGCAATCCGGCGCGGATGGGCTAAAGTTTAAGCTGTTTTTATCGTGAATGCCTTGACGCGCATCAAACACAGGTTCGATGTTGCATCACATTCCATTTTACATATATGATAATGACAACCGATACGGAGGAAATCATGACACCCGCAGTGAAAGCGTTTTTTGACGATCAAACCTTCACGGTGTCCTACGTTGTTCATGAACCGCAAGGGCGTGCCTGCGCCATCATCGACAGTGTTCTGGATTTCGATCATGCTTCGGGGCGCACAGAGACAAAATCGGCTGACGCAATCATCGGCTTTGTGCGCGCGCACGATCTAAAGGTCGAATGGATTCTGGAAAGCCACGTTCACGCCGATCACCTGTCTGCGGCCCCCTACCTGCAACAGGAACTGGGCGGCAAAATCGGAATTGGCGCTCAGATCGTCACCGTGCAGGACACGTTCGGCAAAGTCTTCAATGAAGGAACCGAGTTCCAGCGCGATGGCAGCCAGTTCGACGCCTTGTTCTCGGAGGGGGACAGTTTTCACATTGGGCAGATGCGCGGCGATGTACTTCATACCCCGGGCCATACCCCGGCCTGCTTGACCTATGTGATAGGCGACGCCGCCTTTGTGGGCGACACGCTGTTCATGCCGGATTTCGGCACGGCGCGCTGCGATTTTCCCGGAGGCTCCTCAGCCACACTGTTTGAATCGATCCAGAAAATCCTGTCGCTGCCGGACGAAACGCGCATCTTTGTCGGGCACGACTACAAAGCGCCGGGCCGAGATGAATACGCCTGGGAGACGACGGTAGGTGAACAGAAAGCGCTGAACGTCCATATCGGACAAGGACGCAGCATCGAAGAATTCGTGGAAATGCGTGACGCAAGGGACGCCACCCTTGCCATGCCGCGCCTGATCCTGCCCTCTTTGCAGGTCAACATGCGGGCGGGGCAAATGCCGCCCGCCGATGAGCAAGGCGATGTATTCCTGAAGCTGCCGGTGAACAAAATCTGACGCAAGTCAAGTCAATCAAAAAAGGATAATCCCACATGAACATCGAGTGGATCTGGGGGCTGTGCGGTGGCCTGCTGATTGGCCTGGGCGGAGCCGTGTACCTGCTTGGAAATGGCAGGATCATGGGTGCAAGCGGCATTTTGGGTGGCCTTGTCGACGGTGAGGCCCGCGACACCAAAGCCGAACGCCTGGCCTTCATCGCCGGGTTGATCGGTATGCCGCTTCTGCTACGGCCACTGATCGCCCCCGAGGCCCAAACGCATCTCACCAGCAATCTGGGCCTTGTTGTTGTGGCCGGGCTTCTGGTCGGTGTGGGAGCGCGTATCGCCAATGGCTGCACGTCGGGTCACGGGGTCTGTGGCATCTCGCGATTTTCTCTGCGCGGCATCGTGGCCACCGTATTCTATATCCTTGCCGGCGGAATGACTCTCGTCCTGCTGCGCCATGTTTGGGGGTTGATCTGATGCGCCTTTTGATTGCTTTGCTCGCAGGATCCCTGTTCGGTGCCGGATTGTTGGTTTCGGGCATGACGGACACGACCAAGGTTCAGGGCTGGCTGGATGTTTTCGGAAACTGGGACCCGACCCTAGCCTTTGTGATGGGCGGCGCCATCCTGCCGATGCTTGTGGCCTGGAGGCTGACCTCTGGGTGCAAGGCCTTGACCGGAGGCGATTTTCCACCTCCTCCGAGGTCCGAGGTTGATCGCAGGCTCATCATTGGTTCCGTCCTGTTCGGAATGGGCTGGGGCTTGGCCGGGCTTTGCCCGGGACCGGCGATGGCCTCGCTGACATATGGTGGTTTGGGTGGCCTAGTCTTCCTGATTGCGATGGTTGCAGGCATGTTCATCGCGCCAACGCTGGGGGCGCAACTGGACAGAGCCGCAAACGCGGCCTAAGGATTTGGCATGGAGATTCGACCGATCACGCCCCGCTATGCTGTCTCACCGCAGATCACTGTAGAAGACGTCCCGGCAATTGCCGAGGCAGGCTTCGTCAAGGTGATCTGCAACCGGCCCGATGTTGAGGTTCCCGCGATCATGCAATCCGACGCGATCGGTGAAGCCGTCCGTGCGGCAGGCATGGAATACGAGGTGTTGGAACTGACTCACCAGACCATGACGCCCGAGATTGCAAAGCAGCAGCGTGACCTGGCAGAAAGCTGCGATGGCCCGGTTCTGGCTTATTGCGCCTCGGGCACTCGGTGTTCGGTGGTCTGGGCCCTTGGTCAATGCGACCGCATGAGCACGGACGACATTCTGGCTGCCACGACAAATGCCGGGTATCAACTGGAAAACCTGCGCCCTGCCCTGGAACACTTCCGCAGCAAGGCAGGCTAGACCCTATTCCGTGCTGGGATTCGTGTCGGCCGCGTCAAGGCCAGCCAGTTGCGAAATCTCTGCGACCATCCGTTCGGAATCGTTCAGTGACAGATCGTGGTCCATCAGGTCCAAACCCGCGTCCTCTATTGCCGGAGGCATGACATCCACCGCGCCGGAAACCGGTTCGACCAGGTCATCGTGCGGCTGCATTCTCCCTCGGCTTTCGATGAACCCCTGCGCTTCGTCCCCCGACAAGGCGGGCAGGGTCGAATGTTCGTTCAACCGAACGGCGCGCAACCCACCACATTGACCAAGGCGGCCAATGCCCGTTGGCTTTCGGTCGATGGTCAATATCTCAGTTCTGTCCAGGCGCGC
Organism: Ruegeria sp. HKCCA5463; assembly: GCF_013034175.1. NCBI lineage: Bacteria > Pseudomonadati > Pseudomonadota > Alphaproteobacteria > Rhodobacterales > Roseobacteraceae > Ruegeria > Ruegeria sp. HKCCA5463. The sequence continues at coordinate 248,488 of NZ_WQFL01000003.1, read as the reverse complement.
GCCGCGCAATGGCAAGACACATCCAGGTTGAATCTCTGACAGATCGGACAGTGGCAGCGACATCCGGCACAAGACGGCGTTCAGTTCCGCCCGAACAACACCCGATGCCTGCTCAAGCCGGGGACCGGCCGGGTCCGTGCCCTCCTCTGCCTTTTCCGGCGTGGCAGGATGCTCTGGAAGAAAGATCGAGATCTGTCCCTGCTGCGCCCCGCCGGCCAGATCAACCGTCAGATCGAAGACGCGGTATTCATCTTCAGTCATGGCCAACGACAAGCCGCGCGAATCTTTCGTACGTGCCGCGAACTCGTATCCCGTCAGGCAGACCTGCTCGGCCGCGGCGTCTATTGAGCCGGCGGTCAAGGTCAGAGCGGTTTCGATAAATGGCGCCACCATGGCGGCGTCCGTATCCGTAAAGGCCCTTGGGTCAGGATCACCGGGCAGTACTTCACCGATGGTCTGGGTTTGCACAATGGCGGACACCATATGCGGGCTCAGGCAAATCCCTGCGCGCCCCTCGGGCCCGTCAAACACCAACATCAGCCAATCCTGAGCGACTGATTCCACCATGTCATCCTGCGTGCGGCTGGCCTGTTTTGCCCCGATGACAGCCAAGGGAAGGTTCAATCGATCACTTGCCGCCCGCGCAAACCCCAAACGCAGCGCCCGCAGAACCGAACGCGGGCGATCGCCCAGATCTTTTCGTCCAACAGACAGTTTGCGCGCCAAAGCAGCGCTGACGGTTTGTGACATGGCGCCCGATCACCAGTTGTTTCAATAACTGGCTATTGGTTTACCCTGCCGAGCGTTACGAAGTTCTTTATGGCCGTGTCATTGCGCGGCCTGCTGGAAAGCCAAAGGCAAGCTGACCCGGAACGCCGCGCCGCCCTGCCCGGGCAAATAGGTGATCTCACCGCCCAACCGTTGCATGATCTCACGGCAAATGGCCAAACCCAGACCCGCGCCCCCCGCCTTGTCGACCCCGACACGGGCAAATTTTTCGAACACCATCGAACGCGCGCCCGGTGGAATGCCGCTGCCGTTGTCGATGAAATCTATGATGACCCTGCCGCCGACGTCGTGGGCTGAAATGACCAATACCGGATCTTCCGCGTCACAGTATTTCTGCGCGTTCGAGATCAGATTGATGAACACCTGCCCCAACCGGTCCAGATCCGTATGCAGGCGCATTCGCTCTGCCGTAAGAGTCCGCCGGACCATGATTTTCCGCTCTGCTCCGGCCAGTGCGCTGGACACCGCCCGGTCCAGAACCGAACGCAAACTGTCATCGCTGAGGTTCAGATTGACCTGCCCGTTTTCCAGCACGCTTAAGTCCAGCAGATCGTCGAGAAGCCGGGTCAGGCGCAAGGCCTCATCGTGAATGATTGCGGCATAGCGGGTCTGCTCCTCTCGGCTCAGGCCCTCTGTATCCCGCATGATCTCGGAAAACGCTCGGATCGAGGTCATCGGCGTTCGCAACTCGTGACTGACCTGGCTGAGGAAGCTGTCTTTTTGCTCGGAAATCTGCGTCAGTTTGGTGTTTGCTTCACGCAGCTGGCGCGCCGTGCGGGACAATTCGGACGACTTCTCTTCCAACTTCCCCGAATACTCCAAAAGCTGGGCCGATTCATCCGCCACCGCCAGCAGATCTTCTACGGAAACTGAAGACCCACCGACGATTTGCGCAATCATCGCATGCGCCGTGGCGGTGCCGACCGACCCGCTCAACTCTCGCTCCAGCCGGTTCAGGAAACCCGGGGTCGGTTCCGGCATATGCGACCGGCCGCCCTGTTTTTCAGCCTCTGCCTGAAAGAACTCCTGCGCCGGGGCGGCGCCCAGAATACGCTGTGTCATGATCATCAGGTCTTCGCTTTGCGCCACCGAGCCGGACCAGCCACCGGGTGAAACCGAGTGATCGAAAACATTGACGAACTGCGCCCCCTGCAAACGCTCCAGAGGGCTGGGAAAGCTCAGAAGGGACGCTATGCAAAAGGCAATGGTGTTCAGGGACAGGGACCACATCACGGTATGGACCATCGGATCGATCCCTTCGATCCCGAACAGGGCATGAGGACGCAACCAGGCAAGGCCGAACAGCCCATTCTGCATGACGGCTTCCGGCATCCACGGCGCGCCCATACCTGGCAACAACAGCGTATATATCCAAAGTGCGAAACCCACGCTCAACCCGACCAGCGCCCCTGTCCGGGTTGCTCCGCGCCAGAACAATCCCCCGACCAAAGCTGGCAGAATCTGTGAAATTCCGGCAAAGGCAATCAATCCGATCGAGGCCAGTGCCGCACCCCCACCGGACAACCGATAATAAAAGTATCCCAACGCCATGATCACGGCGATGGACACGCGGCGCGCAACCAGAACGATGCTGCGCACATCGCCCGAGACCGAGCCCGTACCCTCATGCGTGTTCAACCAAATGGGCATGACCACATGATTCGAAACCATCGTCGACAAGGCCATTGCGCTGACGATGACCATCGACGTTGCGGACGAAAACCCGCCGATAAAGGACAGCATGGCCAACCAGTCATTGCCCTGCGACAGCGGCACCGTCAGCACGAACAGGTCGGGATTGGCCCCCTCTGGCAACAGATCCAGACCAACGACGGCAATTGGCACGACAAAAAGGCTCATCAAAAGCAGATAGAGCGGAAACGCCCAGGCGGCGGTTCGCAGATGGCTTTCGTCATCATTTTCGACCACCATCACCTGAAACATGCGCGGCAGGCAGATAAAGGCCGCGGCGGACAGGAATATGAAAGTCGTCCAGCGCCCGGCGTCGACGTTCCACTGTCCGATTTCCGAGGCATCTATCCGCTCCATCATCGGGCCAACGCCACCGGCAATGCCCCACACCACGAAAACGCCCACGGCGATAAGAGCAAACAGTTTGACAACGGCCTCCACGGCGATGGCGGTGACCACACCGTGGTGACGCTCGTTCACGTCCAGGTTGCGCGTGCCGAAAAGAATTGCGAACACGGCAAGCCCCGCTGCCATCCAGAATACGCTGGACCCTTCGCGATACAGACCCGATGGATCGGCTTCGGCGAAAATCGAAAAGGACAGGGTGATCGATTGCAACTGGAGCGCGATGTAGGGTGTCCCGCCAAGCACGGCAAGAACGGTCACACACACGGCAAGCGTGTTCGACTTGCCATAGCGCGATGACAACAGGTCCGCGATCGAGGTCACCCGCTGACTGCGCCCGACCCTCACCAGTTTGCGCAGTCCCCACCACCAACTGACCATCACCAGGGTTGGGCCAAGGTAAATCGTTACAAACTCCAACCCGGACCGCGCGGCATTGCCCACCGCACCATAGAACGTCCATGCCGTGCAATAGATCGACAGCGACAAGGTATAGATCAGGGGCGAGCGCAGCCACTTGCCCCGCCCTGCCGCAGCCATCCGGTCAGCGGCGAAAGCCACGGCGAACAAGAAGATGACATAGCCAAGGCAGACCAGGATCAGCGTGTTAATGGTTGCCATCACTCAGCGTCCGCGTCTTGATCCTCGCGCACGCCCAAACGGCGGGCGGCAATTCCAAAAACCAACCCAACCACGATCAGAGCGCCCCAGCAGATAAAGATGTAATACATTGCCGAAGACAAGGGGACAGCCTCGCCCTTGCCGGGCTGATCGGGCCACAGCAACGGAAGCGCCAGCAGAGCCGCCCCCAAGAACGGCAGCAGCCGCGCCGCATCCGCCAGCCTACGTCGGCGATAGCTTTGACGTTCGAGAAAAAGCGAGGGGCGTGCGCCCTGTGGTGCGCCCTTTTTGCCCTCGCCAGACATCATATTCGCGTCGACTGCGCGTGAAGATCGCGCACAGCCGTCAGAACTTCTGCATTGGAAAACGGTTTGGTCATGAAACGGCTTACACCAGCGTTTTCCGCCATTTCCCTGTCGCGCGATTGACCGCGCGCCGTCAGCATCAAAACCGGCAAACCTGCCAGCTCTTCCATCTCTCGGATGTCCCGCAGGATATCCATGCCGCTCTTGCCCGGCAGCATGACGTCCAGAATGACCAGATCGGGCTGTGCCCTCTGAATCACCTGAACCGCATCCGTGCCATCGCCATGCGTGTCCACCTGCCATCCCTCGCGGGTCAGCAGAAACCGGATTGCCTCGGCAATGTTCGGCTCGTCCTCGATCAACAGAACCTTACGGCTCATATTTTCAGTTCCTCCCCAAGACCGTTCCTCCATCCTCAGATCGGTCCCCGCCAGATTAAGCCTTCTGTCGGGAAAGTGTCAAAAGCCTTCGCTCAAAATCGACGGTTCGCGGCGGGCCTTGCAAGCATTGCTGGGACAGACGCGGCAGTTCGGCCCGACTTGCGTGACCGGAGCGTCACCTGCCGCCTCGTTGCCCGAACGGACCAGCATAACCGAGCGATAAACGGGATCCTGATCATACCCCAATACCGCATAAGGCCAAGCATAGGCGAAACATTCGAATTCAGCCGGGGTCCGCCCCAACTGGACAACCTGCTTGCGCACCGGAACAAGTGGGCGGCTCAAAGCCGTGAACAACGGCCACAGCGGGCAAACCTCACCATGCCGCGCCAAAGCAAAGCCCGGGATCGGCTTGATGAACAATACGCTGCCGGATGCATCGCACAGCACCATGCCAACCGGCTGCGGCAACACGTCATCGGGTATGAACGCCAATCGACGCAGAACGGCGGCGACGTCCACGGAAAAGCGATAAGCCAACGCGATGGGATCCGTGTCGCCTTTTTGCAGACTTGATCGAAGAGCATCCAGCGGCAAAGCGATTGCATCATCGCGATACATCTTCAGAACTTCACGCGCCACAGTTCGGGCAGCCGACGTGTTGAGACCGCTCAGATCAACGGCATCCACGTCCTCGCCCTGTTCCAATTCCGGAAAACTGTACCTGCGGGTTTCGAAGAACGCTTCGACCTCTTCAAGCGGAACACCGCGCGGATCAATTGACGAGTCGCTTTCGTCCAGAAAGGTTACAAGTGCCTTTGAACTGCCGGCCAGCCGCTCTGCATCCTGGTGCAGGTTTTTGTGAAACCGCTCTCGCCACTCTGCCTCGATGTCCTCTGTGTCTGCAAGAATTGCCGCTGTTGAACGAATCGCCGCCGCCGTTGACAGCACTTCGTGCATTGATGCCGCAAGATGCGGGTCATGAGTCAGCCGGTCCGACAATATCTCGACATTCCGCTCAAGCGAAACAACCCGGCGGTGCATCTGCGCAAGAACTCCGGCCCATCCGGGAAAGCGCCCGGCAAATTCCTCCAGCCCGTCCACTTCGGCCTGCTGCCCGACGGCGTCATCCGCCGCCTCCCGCAGGGCCGACACAAGGGTTGCCTCGATCCCCTGTGTCAGGACAGAGGGTTCGACGGAAAGCGCAGACGCTATATCCACCAGCAATTTGCCACCGATCCGGCGGCGGTTATGTTCGATCAGATTCAAGTAAGACGCGGATATCCCGGCAAGGCGGGCAAGTTCTGCCTGCCGAAGCCCGGCAATCTGCCGTCTTTCCCGAATACGGCTTCCCGTCAACATATCACGCATGATCGTATTCTCCTGACCAGGCTTCAGCCTCTTTTTTCAGAACATATCATGTGTTTCGCTGGCTTACCGAGAGATTTTCAAAACAAATTTACAACCTTAACAAAAGCGGCAGCCGCCAATGCGCATCACTGGCCACAAGAAACCGCATCTCCCCTTCAATTCCGCGTGGTTTCCCGGCACGATAAGCGGATGAGTGACCCCGCCTTTGAATACGCACCGATCGGGCTTGTTGAGCTGGAAAACCGGATCATCAGACGCTGCAATCTGCAATTCGCCCGCACTTTCGGCGGGGAAGAGGCCGATTACCGCAACATGCCGCTGTTGCATCTCTATCCCTCGGTCGCGGATTGGGAGAGGATCGGGGAACGCAGCCTGCAAGTGATGCGAGACACCGGGTATTATACGGATGAGCGCGTCATGCGGCGGCGCAATGGCGATCTGTTCTGGTGCCGCGCACGTGGCCGCTCTTTGACGCCCGATGACCCGTTCCGCCATGGAATCTGGAGCTTTTCCGACATCTCGGAAGAACGTCCCCTTGTCGAATTGACCGTTCGAGAACGCGAAGTGGCGATCCTGTCCTGCCGTGGCCTGTCCGCCAAGGAAATCGGTGCCGAACTGGGCCTGAGTTACCGCACAATCGAAGCCTATCGCGCCCGACTGCTTGAGAAATTCGGCGCCCGCAAACTGTCTGAGCTTGTCGCCAAATTGTCAGGGATGCCTCTGTAACCTTTCCGCCCCTTTAAATTATACGGGATTCCCGCCTGTGATGGTGCGAGTCGGCGCTTTTCATGCACCGCCGCTTAGCCTATAACCCTGCGTAATTTGATCAGAGCCCGCAAGAAACAGACGGGCCAAAGGGGAACCGTCGAGGACACTCATGACAGACACCAAACACGAAGCGGATGTGGCATTCATCAAGGCTCTGGCCGAGTTGCTGCGTGACAATGACCTGACCGAATTGCAGGTCAAGCGCGAATATGGCGAGGAGGACAGCCTGAACGTGCGCGTAAGCCGCATGACACAGGCCGCAGCCGCACCAGTTCAGGTTGCCGTCCCTGCGGCAGCACCAGCTCCTGCCGCTGCTGCTGCGGCTGCGCCTGCCGTGGCCGAAGCCCCTGCTGCTCAGGAAGATCCGGCCAGCCACCCTGGCGCCGTGACCTCTCCCATGGTTGGAACCGTCTACATGCAGCCCGAGCCCGGCGCGCCCGCGTTTATCTCGGTCGGCGCTTCCGTGTCCGAAGGCGACACGCTGCTGATCGTCGAAGCGATGAAGACCATGAACCACATCCACGCCCCCAAATCGGGCACGATCAAGCGTGTTCTGGTCGGCGATGGCGACGCTGTGGAATTCGGCACACCTCTGGTCATCATCGAGTAAGGCGGGCCCATGTTCGACAAGATCCTGATTGCCAACCGAGGCGAGATCGCCCTGCGCGTCATCCGCGCCGCCCGCGAGATGGGGATTAAGACGGTAGCCGTCCACTCCACCGCGGACAGCGACGCAATGCATGTGCGCATGGCGGACGAATCGGTCTGCATCGGCCCCCCGCCCAGCCCCCAGAGTTACCTGTCCGTGCCCGCGATCATTTCGGCCTGTGAAATCACCGGTGCGCAGGCGATCCACCCTGGCTATGGCTTCCTGTCCGAGAATGCCGAGTTCGTGCAGATCGTCGAAGATCACGGCATCACGTTCATCGGCCCCACTGCGGAACACATCCGCGTCATGGGCGACAAGATCACGGCCAAGGACACGATGAAGGCGCTGGGCGTGCCTTGCGTGCCGGGATCAGACGGCGGTGTGCCGGATCTTGCGACGGCCAAGAAGATCGGTGAGGAATTCGGCTATCCGGTCATCATCAAGGCTACCGCAGGCGGCGGCGGTCGCGGCATGAAGGTTGCGATGAACGCTGACGAAATGGAAAGCGCCTTCATGACTGCGCGGGCCGAGGGCAAGGCCGCCTTTGGCAATGACGAAGTCTATATCGAGAAATACCTGACCACGCCGCGCCATATCGAAATTCAGGTGTTTGGCGACGGTAAAGGCAAGGCTGTTCATCTGGGCGAACGGGATTGTTCGCTTCAGCGGCGCCACCAGAAGGTGTTCGAAGAGGCCCCCGGCCCCTGCATCACACCCGAAGAACGCGCCAGGATCGGCAAGATCTGCGCGGATGCGGTCGCGAAAATCAACTATATCGGTGCCGGCACCATCGAGTTCCTCTACGAAAATGGCGAGTTCTATTTCATCGAAATGAACACCCGCCTTCAGGTGGAACATCCGGTCACCGAAGGTATCTTTGGCGTCGATCTGGTGCGCGAACAAATCCTTGTCGCAGCGGGTGAACCGATGTCGTTCGGTCAGGACGATCTGGAAATCAACGGCCACGCCATCGAGGTTCGGATCAACGCCGAAAAGCTGCCGAATTTCTCGCCCTGCCCCGGCAAGATCACCGCGTACCACGCGCCGGGGGGCCTTGGCGTTCGAATGGACTCGGCTCTCTATGACGGGTATTCGATTCCACCCTATTATGACTCTCTGATCGCCAAGCTGATCGTGCAGGGCCGTGACCGGGCCGAAGCGCTGGCCCGACTGGAACGCGCACTGGGGGAATTGATTGTCGACGGTATCGATACCACGGTCCCTCTGTTCCACGCACTGTTGCAGGAACCCGATCTGCGCAGCGGCGACTACAACATCCACTGGCTGGAGCGCTGGCTTGCGGAGAACATGGAACAATAGTCACCAAGGACCGGAGGGCCCCTGCCCTCCGGTTGCCTCATACCTGACATGAGCCTGTCCCCCGAACTTTTGTTGCATGGCTATTCCATCGGTATCTTTCCGATGGCCGAGCATCGCGATGACCCCGAGCTGTTTTGGGTCGATCCCAAGTTTCGCGGCGTCTTTCCACTGGACGGATTCCACATTTCCCGAAGCCTGGCGCGCCGTATCCGAAACTGCGGGTTCGATATCTCGATCGACCAGGACTTTTCCGGCGTCGTCGACGGGTGTGCCGACAGGGCAGATACCTGGATCAACGCCGAACTTCATGACCTGTACCGTCAGTTGCACCAAACCGGGCATGCGCATTCACTGGAAGTCTGGGAAGACACCGTTCTGGTGGGCGGCGTCTATGGCGTGACCCTGGGCGCAGCATTTTTCGGCGAAAGCATGTTTTCAAGACGCAAAGACGCCTCGAAAATCGCCCTCGCCTATCTTGTGGACCGCCTGCGGCAAACCGGCTTCCGCCTGTTTGACACGCAGTTTCTGACCGCGCATCTGGCATCTTTGGGCGCAATCGAAATTCCGCGCAGCGCCTACAAGAAAGAGCTGGAAGAGGCCTTGAACCACAGCGCCGATTTCTCGGCACCGCTGAATCAGTCGGCGGCAGGTGTGATACACCGTATGACCCAAACGTCATAACGCGCGTGATCCAGCGCGTTCAACGCGGGGGAGGTTGCGATCATCCAACCGTCAAACAGCTGATCGGCCTTTCCGCTCTCCCAGATGGTCAGATAGGCGAACGCGTCACCCGTTGGATTGTCAACGGGAAAACGGCAATCTCCCAAGGCAACATCCAGCCCAAAAACCGCTGCCGTCTCGCCGGTTTTCAATTCAACATCGACAGTCTGGCCGTTCACCTTGTCGAGGCCCCGCAACATTGCCCCGGGTCCAGATTGAACTTTCTGCTGCGCAGCCGCACCAGTGGCGGCCAGCAACAAGGCAAGAAACGCGGCGCGTATCATTCGCTGCCGTCTCCGGCTACGAACTTGACCAGAAGAGAAATCAGGCTGACCGCGCCCTGCGTATCCTCGATCTCATCGCCGGGATCAAAGTAGAATGGCGACCCACCGGGCATCACCTCGACGAAATTGCCCCCCAGCAGACCTTCTGAGGAAATGACAATGGCACTGTCGTCCGGCACCAGAATCCCGTCCGCAATCGTGAAAGTCGTGTCTGCGCGGTAGGTTTCAGGGTTCAGGGTGACGCCCGTTACGGTTCCGATCTTGACGCCGGCAAGGCGCACATCCGTGCCGACACCCACACCCTCCAGAGATCTGAAAGACGCGCCCAGTTCGTATCCAGCAGCCCCTTGCGACAAGCCCGTCGATTGGCTGGCATAGACACCAAATGCCACAGCACCGGCCAAAACGACGCCGCCGACAAGAACTTCGGTCCAGTTATGGGTCGACATTATCGCCTCGTTTATTCCGGGCTCCAGGCCTCATAGTCCTTACGTTCAACCGGTTCCGCGCGACGCAGAGATCCGGCAGGAGCATAGGCCAGCGCGGTGCCGGTCAGGTTTTCCTGATGTGGTTTTTCCCAGGATTTATGCGGCAGCGGTTTATCTGTCGGAGGTTCGTCCCAAGTGCGATGCAACCAACCATGCCATTCAGGATCAACCCGGCTGGCTTCGGCCTCGCCATTGAAGATAACCCAACGCTTGCTGTCATCGGCATTGCGATAGAACACGTTGCCTTCATTGTCTTCGCCCACTTTCACGCCCTTGCGTGCAGTGTAGATCTGAGTGTTCAAAGTTGACCCATTCCACCAGGTCACGGCTCGCAAAAGACTGTTCAGGATTCCCATCGGGTGCCTCCGGCATTTCGTCGAAGAAAGGTATGGACCAAAGGCCCGCCAAGGTCCAGTGCCCCTGATACCACCTGCGTCACTCCGGCAGAAAGGCGGTCACTTCGATCTCGATCCTGTATTTCGGATCAATCAAACCGCATTCAATCATTGTCGCTGCCGGAGGATTGGTGCCAAAAGTTTCGGCCAGGATCGGCCAGCACGGCTCGAACTCGTTGCGATCGGGCAGCATGTATGTGACCCGAACCACATCGTCAAAGCCTGCGCCCGCCTCGGCCAGCGCCTTGCCGATGATGTCCAGCGCAGACCGGCATTGCGCCACCACGTCCTCGCCCTGCCCGACGGTCCCGGCGACGTGAACCCATCCGCCCGCGACCACCGCACGGCAGTACCCGACTTTGGCTTCGAACTCACCACCCGAGGAGATGCGCTTCACTGCCATAATTCGTCACCTTTGTGGTTCGAAAACTTGCTTAAGCTTCCGCCGCCTAACTGCGCCGACACCCATGTGCGAGCGACGGATCCACAGCTTCATCTGGCTAAAAATATCCCGGGGGGATGCCCGAAGGGCAGCGGGGGCAGAGCCCCCTGAACCGGTTCAAGTGAAGTCCCACCGTCGCGGCAAATAGCCCGGCCTCAGCCCGCCGAGGCCGATTCTTTGGCCGCATCGGCATAGATGAACAGCGGCTGCGCGTCGGACATCACCGCCTCTTCGTTCACCACAACCTCGCTGACATTTTTCATGCCCGGCAGTTCGAACATGGTGTCCAGCAGAATATCCTCGAGAATAGACCGCAGGCCGCGCGCACCGGTTTTGCGCTCGATGGCTTTCTTGGCAATCGCTTTCAGCGCGTCATCGGTGAATCCCAGCTCAACATCTTCCAGTTCGAACAGACGCTGGTATTGCTTGACCAATGCGTTCTTGGGTTTGGTCAGGATGGTCACCAGCGCGTCTTCATCCAAATCCTCTAGCGTCGCCAGAACCGGCAGACGACCGACGAATTCCGGGATCAGTCCGAATTTCAGCAGATCCTCGGGTTCCAGATCCTTGAATATCTCACCCACACCGCGGTCGTCATTGTCGCGCACATCGGCACCAAAGCCCATGGCCGAGCCTTTGCCACGTTGCGCGATGATCTTGTCCAGACCCGCGAATGCACCGCCACAGATGAACAGAATGTTCGTCGTGTCCACTTGCAGGAATTCCTGCTGGGGATGCTTGCGGCCACCCTGTGGGGGGACGCTGGCCACTGTCCCCTCCATCAGTTTCAGCAAGGCCTGCTGCACGCCCTCACCCGACACGTCACGCGTGATCGAGGGGTTTTCGGATTTGCGGGTAATCTTGTCGACCTCATCGATATAGACGATGCCGCGCTGCGCGCGTTCGACGTTGTACTCACTCGCCTGCAACAGCTTGAGGATGATGTTTTCGACATCCTCACCCACATAGCCGGCTTCGGTCAGGGTCGTCGCGTCGGCCATGGTAAACGGCACATCCAGAATACGCGCCAGCGTTTGCGCCAGCAGCGTCTTACCGCAACCGGTCGGACCGATCAGCAGGATATTCGACTTTGCCAGCTCGATATCGCTGCCCGCTTTCTGAGCGTGGTTCAAACGCTTGTAATGGTTGTGAACGGCCACCGACAGAACCCGCTTTGCCGTGGCCTGACCGATTACATAATCGTCCAGTACTTCGCAGATATCCTTGGGCGTCGGAACACCGTCAGAAGACTTCAGCCCGCTGGCCTTGGTCTCTTCGCGGATGATGTCCATGCACAGCTCAACACATTCATCACAGATGAAAACTGTGGGGCCTGCGATCAGCTTACGGACTTCATGCTGGCTTTTGCCACAGAAGCTGCAGTAGAGCGTGTTTTTACCATCGCCGCCTGAATTCGTCGCCATGATCTACCTTTCGGGCTTCGTCCCTGCGCCCCTTTTCGGGGGCGCTTACACCTGTGTGTGCAGCTTAGGCCAGCACTCTGGCGGCTACAATCTCAAAATGACCCCCGCGCCGGTGACGCGGGGTATTGGCCTCAGGCCTCTTCCGTATCCATTTTCGCTCGGTTTTCGACGATCTCGTCGATGTGACCCCATTCCTTGGCCTCTTCCGGGCTCATGAAATTGTCACGATCCAGCGCTTTTTCGACCGCCTTTTTCGTTTGCCCCGTATGACGTACGTAGATGTCATACAGGCGATCCTTCAGCTTTTGCGTCTCGGCCGCGTGAATCATGATGTCGCTGGCCTGGCCCTGGTATCCGCCACTGGGCTGGTGCACCATGATGCGGCTGTTGGGCAGTGAAAAGCGCATTCCCTTCTCGCCCCCGGCCAAAAGGACCGAGCCCATTGAAGCCGCCTGACCGATCACCAATGTGGAACATTTTGGCTTGATGTATTGCATTGTGTCGTAAATCGACAAACCGCTGGTCACCACCCCGCCCGGCGAGTTGATGTAGATCGAGATTTCCTTGTTGGGGTTTTCCGCCTCGAGGTGCAGCAATTGCGCCACAACAAGATGGCTCATCCCATCATGAATCGGTCCGTTGATGAATATGATCCGCTCTTTCAGCAGGCGGGAGAAAATATCATAGGCGCGCTCGCCCCGGCTGGTCTGCTCAACGACCATGGGAACAAGTGTATTCATGTAGGTTTCTACGGGATCGAACATTCGTAACCTGCCTGTTTAGCTATGGATCGGGACAATATCCCAACAAGTGTTACCTGAGTCTTAGTGTCGGCTAAGGGGGGCTGCAAGGGGGGCAAGTGAGAACGCTGACCGAATGTCGATCATCATCAATCGTCAAGGCGAACCATCTGTTGTTTCCGGCAACGATCCGCAGATCGCCTTAAAGTGAATCATCTGCCCCCTCGCGTTGCGGGAACGTTCAATCCGAATTCCCCTTTCATACATCACGCTATTTTGATTCATACATATAGAAATGAATGTACGAAACGTGTACTGAAGGGTCTCACACTCACGCCTCTTTACGTAACGGAAACAACACCCGGCCAACGGGTTTGCAAGGAACTCAATCGATGGCACTTCCTCAGCTGTCCAATGACATGTCAAAAGAAGATTTTGACCGCATGGTCACCAACGCGACACGCGCTTCCAATTTTCTCAAGGCAATAAGCCACGAAGGCAGATTGATGATCCTCTGCCATCTGGTGTCCGGTGAAAAATCCGTCACCGAACTGGAAGAATTGCTGTCCGCCAGACAAGCCGCTGTATCACAGCAACTTTCCCGTCTGCGACTTGAAGGGTTGGTGATACCTCGCAGGGAAGGCAAAGCCATCTATTATCGTCTGGCGGATGATCGTCCCCGCCGCATGCTCGAAGTCGTTTACGAGCTCTTCTGCAGCGACGGTCCGGCCTAGGAACTGGCTCCGGCTGATAAAAGGTGCTACCGAAAAACAATCGAGCACCAAGGAGACGAACATGATCCGCGTAATTCTGATGGGCCTGAGCCTGTTTGCACTGACTGCCTGCGAAACCGCCAAAGGCGCCGGCAAGGATATCGAAAAAGCCGGAGATGCCATCCAAGGCGCAGCAACCGACGTGCAGGAAAGCCTGTAATACACTTTATTTTGCGCCGCGCGCGGGCCTTCTCTCAATATATAGTTGAAAGACATGGCATGCCGCGGTAGCTTTCCCTTACAGGTGCATAGACGCGGCATTGCATCATCTGACGCTAAATCGGGGCTCTTTCGCACACGCAGAAGAGCCCCGGTCCCTTTCGGCAGGGGTGAGTGGTAGCCTGTATGAAACCGAAATCCGGCAAAGGAAAAGGCGCCAGGTGCGCAGACGCGGTCTTTGCATGCATCCTTTCGGACACTCCTGACGCCTTACCGGGTCGATGCGCTCCGAAGAGCACCCGATCCAGTTGCTACAGCCCCCTGAGAGACTGCAGCGGCTGCCTTGCCCCCGAAGAGACATCACAGCGTGCATCGGCCTTCTGAGAAGGTAACCATCCGACTTGGGCATGAAGCCCTCACTCGGCTGATCACCCACCGGTAAGCCATTGCAGTTCAACGCAAATCCTAAGATCCAGTCTCTCTGCCAAGACCCCCGGGCCTTTGCGTCCCACCTTCGGTTCCGAAGAACCTGTGTGGTGTTCAGACTGTTGCAGCATGCCTTGTATCTGACAAGAAAATAGCACCGCAGCATGAAAATTAGACGGGGATAAACTGTTGGTATCTGCCGGGAAATCTTTGTGGATAATCCGAGAAGTTTCGACTCCACGCATGTTTGTCCCGGGACATTTTCAGGCCTGAACCTGAGCCCGGTTTTTGGCCCAATGCTGCGGGCGCAAAGGCCACCGTACGCGCCATTAGTTGAGAATCGCAGGATTTGTACAACTCTCGGACCACCAATCTTTCGAATCGTACATACGGAGATTCGCCGATGCGTTGCACCATTTCCCATGCGCGCGCCCATTTGGGCGCTCTGGTCACCCGCGCCCAGGACCCGCGAGAAGTGATCATACTGACCCGGCACGGTAAACCGCTGGCCGTTCTGGTCTCGGTCGCCGAAGCGAAGCGGATCTGGCATTTGCAGGATGATGACGAAATCGGGTGGAAACATCCGCTGTCGGGCATTCGCGGGATGTGGTCGCGGGGACGCAACATCCCCGGAATGGAACCGGGACCGGACGGCAGCTATGTCACCGCGCGCGAAGCCGCGCTGAAGGTTCGCGAAATCCAGATGACCCGCGCCGAGGAACGCCGCATTCTTGCGCGGGGTGGTCTGGATCCTGTCGCAGGCGGTGAACTGGCCGCCCGGCCCGTCTCCTCGCTGTGGAGACGATTGTTCCGTTTTTGAGAAGCGGTCCGACCCGCGCGTGGCAACCTACTAACCTCCGCCGCAGTCAAAATTGCAGCAGCGATACTTACCCCCTACAATCGCCCGGGCCGGACACGCTTCAGTTCACCTGACGTTCCAGAACGGTGCTGTAGGTCGTTCCGTTCCGCAGGCTACGGAAATCGGCAAAGATCTTGCCATCTTCGTACCGCGCATCGATCAACGCATTCGCGCCGATCAGCAGAGGTGAGGTTTCGACGATGCCGATGCTGCCCGTCCCATCGAGGCTGATGGTGCCGGTGGCCTCGTATTCATTCCAGTCGGTATCGCCATCGCGACGCCATTTGCTGTGCCCCCAGAAAACGTTGCCGTCCTGAAGCTGCACATCCAGCATCCATTCAGCCTGATTGAACCGGGGCTGATCGCCTTTGTAGTAATGGCTGGGCTGGACAGTCGTGTAAGACCCCAGCCAGGTGCCGCGCAGGTCGGGCGTGGTATCGGCCAGCGCGGCCGTTCCAAGGGCGAGGGTCGTGGCCAAAGCGGCTGCTCCGGCAGTCATATATCTGGTCATGGGCTCTCTCCTTCTGTCTGGTAAACAGATTGGGAGAGCTCGGGCAGGTTACAACTTACTTAAGGGAAACTTCATGATTGGTTCAGCGGCGGCTTAGAATGGGGCTTCAGGCCCAGGCCAGAGCTGTCCCGACAATGACCAGCGCAATGCCAATCCCCTCGCGATAGGAAAAGTTCTCGCCAAACAGGAAATACGAGGCGATGGCGATCAGCACGACCTCGGCCCCCAGAATGCCGGTATAGATGATGCCCAGCCGTTCCTCGCGCAGCGCGGCGAGTTCCAGCGTTGCCCCGGCCAGCAGTGTCGCGACGATCAGCAGGCCAAGACCCACGCCGGGAAGCTTCCACCAGAACTTCATCGCGATCATGGCCACGGAATAGAGACCCGCCGACCCGAGGGCGATGATGGGGATCATGGATGTGGACATCTGCGCCTCCTGCCGAGGGTTCCGGTGGGTCAAGTGTAGCAGGACGGTAAGGTTGGAGCTGTGAGGTGGGTCACAGGTGTTAGGTGGACGACCGATAAACCACTGATATGATACTATTTAAACGTTCGAATTAGATAAAAGACTATGTGAAACATGCTGTAGAATCCCCAGCCACCAACAAAGAGAAACAGTACCCAACCGGGGTTAAATTCCCGCTGATCAAAGGCGCGGAAAGTGTTGTCCGCAATGCTTTGCAAAACAAAGTAGGAAAGAAACGTCAGGCCAATCGTCGCGACGGGCCAGCGCTCCAAGATAGTTCGATAGTTCATTGCCATAGCAACAACCTAATGACGTGATCTGTCAGCGGCTAGTCACAGATTTCTAAGTCCTAAGGGCAGCGCCGGCCCGAGGGGAGGCGCAAACGCGCCGCCCGTTTTGCCGGAGGCAAACCTCCGGTTTGACGGGGGCGGGTCATCCCGGAGGCATGCTTTCAGCATGACGCGGCCCGGCGGTGCCGCCGGGTGGATGGGTTGTCGGTCACGCAACAACCAATTGTTATCGTTTGCTAGGCATCATATTCCGAAAGAAAATTGCAATGAGGCATCACTCTCTGTTTTCATGCGAAGAAAAACCTACTATTGGCACGTTTTCATTTATCATTCCTCAAGACAAAACACTCCTTTCGAAAGACAAATCAGGTGAGGCCAAAATGAAGGAACTATTTACAATCGGATACGAAGGTTCCTCTGTCGAAGACCTCGTGGCGACCCTAGTCGCGATGCGAATAGAGGTGCTGGCCGACGTTCGTGAATTACCCATCTCAAGAAAGAAAGGACTCTCCAAGAACAAACTTGCCGAACGGCTCAATGAAGTCGGCATCAAGTATTTACATTTTCGAGCATTGGGAGACCCGAAGGAAGGACGCGACGCCGCCAAATCTGGCAACTATCAAAAATTCGAATCTATTTTTCTTAACCATTTAGAAACCGAAAACGCCCAGAATGCGTTTGGCGATCTACTTCAGATTGCAGCCGACAATAAAACTTGCATGATGTGCTTTGAACGATGCGCAACTCATTGTCATCGTTCATATATTGCTGATGCAGCAGCATCTCACAACTTTGAAATTTATAATTTGGTCGCAGACAAACCAGAACAGTATCAAAAAAATGGAATTGAAATCCCGCGTTACCATCCTCGTCAAAGCCTCACCGCAGCCGAGTAAAAGCCATCAAGAGACCGTTTGTTGCGCTGGTTTAGATCCAAACGGGGATTGGAAACGGCTTTTCCCAGTGCGGTTTCGCCATCTTCAAGATGAACAGTCATTCAAACGCTGGAGCGTTGTTGAGTTTGAGTACTCTCGGCCCACTCGTGATGCTAGGCTGGAGAGTTGTCGAGTTCACGAGGAGTCTATTCACGTCATAGCTCAAGTTACAGATCGCGATAAGAGATCGCGTCTCGTTTCGCCTGTGATTGTCGCCTCAGAAGTTGAGGCAGCCAACAGAGGGCAGAGCCTTGCCGCAATCCGTCCAACAGACGTCGAACTGCTTTGCCGCAAACGCGATGTTAGTGAAATTGAAGAAGCGAGAGCTGCCTTTGAAGCACAGGCGAGACAAGCTTCAATGTTTGACAAAGAACTCGATGTGATTGAACCCTGCCCATACGAGTTCAAAATGAGCTTCCTCGATGGAGATGGGAAGAGGCGGAACAAATTGTGTGGAGACTGGGAAACCCAAGCTGCGTTCTTCAATCTCAAAAGAAGCTATGGAGAAGAGAGCGCCATCAAACACCTGCGTGAAACATATTGCGAAAAATATGTTTCGACCGGCATTGTTTTTGCGCTCGGCAACATGGCTAGCCGACCTCAGACTTGGCAATTACTGGGAATATTCTCACTGCCGGAGCCCCCTCAATTGAGCTTGTTCAGTTAGCTGTCCATTTTTAAGGCGCTAATAAACGCCTCCTGCGGGATGTCGACCTTCCCGAA
This sequence comes from Ruegeria sp. HKCCA5463, assembly GCF_013034175.1. Lineage (NCBI taxonomy): Bacteria > Pseudomonadati > Pseudomonadota > Alphaproteobacteria > Rhodobacterales > Roseobacteraceae > Ruegeria > Ruegeria sp. HKCCA5463. The sequence continues at coordinate 230,553 of NZ_WQFL01000003.1, read as the reverse complement.
CTGGCGCATCTTCTTCTTACCCGCCTTCTGCTTGTCCAGCAGTTTGCGTTTCCGCGTGGCGTCGCCGCCGTAGCATTTGGCGGTCACGTCCTTGCGCAGGGCGGACAGGGTCTCGCGGGCGATGACCTTGCCGCCGATGGCCGCCTGGATCGGGATTTTGAACATGTGGCGCGGGATCAGGTCCTTGAGCTTCTCGCACATCGCCCGGCCCCGCATCTCGGCCCGGTCGCGGTGAACCATGGTCGACAGCGCGTCAACGGGTTCGTCATTTACCAGCACCGACATCTTGACCAGATTGTCCTCGGTATAGCCGGTCATCTGGTAGTCGAACGAGGCATAGCCCTTGGTCACCGATTTCAGGCGGTCGTAGAAGTCAAAGACGACCTCATTCAGCGGCAGGTCATAGACGACCATGGCGCGGCTACCCGCATAGGTCAGGTCCATTTGGATACCGCGTCGGTCCTGACACAGTTTCAGCACGTCGCCCAGGAATTCATCGGGCACCAGAATGGTCGCCTTGATGCGCGGTTCCTCGATATGGTCGACCTTGGACGGATCGGGCATGTCGGCGGGGTTGTGCAGCTCGATCATCTCGCCGTCTTTCATGTAGACGTGATAGATCACCGACGGCGCGGTTGTGATGAGCTCGATATCGTATTCGCGTTCGATGCGGTCGCGGATGACCTCAAGGTGCAGAAGGCCAAGGAAGCCGCAGCGGAAGCCAAAGCCCAGCGCGGCCGAGGTTTCCATTTCAAAGCTAAAGCTGGCGTCGTTGAGCGCTAGTTTGTCGATCGCATCCCGCAGATCTTCGAACTCGGCACTGTCCACCGGGAACAGGCCGCAGAACACCACCGGCTGCGCGGGTTTGAAGCCCGGCAGGGCCTCTTCGGTGCCGTTGCGGTCATTGGTGATGGTGTCACCCACGCGGGTGTCGCGGACCTGTTTGATGGATGCGGTGAGGAAGCCGATCTCACCGGGGCCAAGGCTGTCAACCATCTCCATCTCAGGCCGGAAGACGCCGACACGGTCGACATGGTGCAGGGTGCCATTCGACATGAACTTGACCCGCATGCCCTTTTTCAGCGTGCCGTCCATGATGCGGACCAGAACGATGACGCCCAGATAGGCGTCGTACCACGAATCCACCAGCATCGCCTTGAGAGGCGCGTCCAGATTGCCCTTCGGTGCGGGCAGGTGCTGCACGATTGCTTCCAGAGTTTCGTGGATGCCCTGCCCCGTCTTGGCGGAAACCTGAATGGCATCGGTCGCGTCGATGCCGATCACATCTTCGATCTGTTCGGCCACGCGGTCACAGTCGGACGCGGGCAGGTCGATCTTGTTCAGCACCGGCACGATCTCATGATCCGCGTCGATGGCCTGATACACGTTCGCAAGCGTCTGCGCCTCGACCCCTTGGGTCGAGTCCACGACCAGCAGAGAGCCTTCGACCGCGCGCATCGACCGCGAGACTTCATAGGCGAAGTCCACGTGGCCGGGGGTGTCGATCAGGTTCAGCACGTACTGTTCGCCATTGTCGGCGGTATAGTCGATGCGAACCGTGTTGGCCTTGATGGTGATGCCGCGTTCGCGCTCGATATCCATGCTGTCGAGCAGCTGTTCCTTCATGTCGCGATCCTTGACCGTGCCGGTCTCTTGGATGAGCCGGTCAGCAAGGGTGGATTTGCCATGGTCGATATGCGCGACGATGGAGAAATTGCGGATATGAGCGAGGTCTGTCATGGAGTGGGATATGTCGGGAGTTTTGCCCCTCGTCAAGCGTTGAAGCGTTGCAAAAAAGGTCCCACCCGCGCCTTTCTGTTCAGCGGCATTTACCCGAAATCAGTGAATAGTTAAGATGATCGCATCATCTGGCCGTTTCAAAAACAGAAAGCAGGGAAGACTTGGCCGATTATTCGATCTTTGTGTTGGGTGAAGGTCAATTGTCCGTCTCTGTGGCGCAGGGTCTGGACGGGATCAATCAGGGCACGGGGATTCATCTTATTGGCGAGACGATTACAATCAATTCGCGCACTGCGACCGAAGTTTTCATCACGGATGCCGGATCGGACACCAACTTTTCCGACAATGATGGCAATCAGCGGTTAAACGGCGATCAGACAATCGATGGTACGCTTTTCGCCAGCGGCACGCGTGTTGAAGCCGAATATGGTATTACGCTGACAGATGGGACAACCACGTGGCAGGCGGTTGCGTTCAACGTGAACAACTCATCACCGGCATATGGAACCGTCGAGGGCATCGCATTCATCGGCGGACCCGGACAGTTTCCACCAGCCGGAGTGCCTCTGACGGTCGTCAATACGCAAGAAGGCCCAAGCTTCGCATCAAACGCATATGTCAGCCCCATTTGCTACTGCCGTGGGACACTGATCGAAACCAAATCCGGATACCGCCCCATCGAAATGCTGAAGCCGGGTGATGAGATTTGGACCCGTGACAATGGCTATCTACCTGTCATCTGGACGGGCGAACAGGCTGTCATCACAGCCGGACGTTTCAGAATGGTCGAAATTCCCGAGGGAACGCTTTCGAATTTCGCGCCTTTGAAAGTGTCACAGCAACACAGAATGCTGGTCACGCACCCTTTGGCTGAAATCCTTTGTGCAGAGAACGAAGTGTTTGTTCCAGCCATCAGCCTTGTTGATGCGGGCATTGCAACATTGTGCAGAGAAAACAGTGCAATTTACCATCATCTGCTGCTTGAGACACATAATGTCATTAACGCCAACGGAGCAATTTCCGAAAGCCTGCTGCTGGCACCATCCACCAGCGGCCAGAACCCGGATGATCTGTTCTTTCGCAGCCTGATCGATCAGGATTCATATGCCGTTGAAACCGCGAGGCTGACGCTGAAGAGAAAAGAGGCAACATTCCTGATCAACAGCATCTTGTCCGTTGATCCAAACTCCAGTTTGATTCATACTTCGCCGCAGGCCGAGAGGGGCGCAAGATCCCTCCGGGCAGGCAAAAACGAGGCATGAGCATGAAACAGTTCCTCTTAATCGCATTTTGTGCGGCATCTCTGACGGCGGTGGCTCCGGTTGCTGACGCGGCGCAGATCAAGCGGGCGTGTCTGGCGTCGGATCGATCAGCGGCGACGCGGGATCGGTGCAGTTGCATCCAGCGCGTAGCAGATCAGGCGCTTACCCGTAGCGATCAGAAAACCGTGGCCAAATGGTTCACTGACCCCCATCAGGCGCAACAGTTAAAGATGTCGCAGACCGCGCGCGATGATGCGCTGTGGGACCGGTATCAGAACTTTGGCCAGATGGCACAGGCGATCTGCAGCTAAGCCCTTCTGAAACCTTGACCTGATCCACGCTGCGCCCCAGAAAGGCGCAGCGAAAGGTGTATCTTATGGTGATGAAAGGGCTGACCCTGCGGGGCCTTGAGGTGTTCGAGGCTTTGGCGCGGACGGGATCGGTGGCACAGGCCGCCGAGATCACGGGGCTCAGCCAGCCATCCGTTTCCCAACAGTTGCGCAATCTGGAAAAGGCTCTGGGCACCGAACTGGTCGATCACGGGCGCCGACCGATGCGCCTGACACAGGCCGGGCGCAGCTTTCTGGTGCGCGCCGAAGCGGTTCTGGCCGAGCTGCAAATGGCACAAAGCGAATTGTCGGTCATGGATCTGGGGCATCTGACCACTTTGTCCATCGGGCTGATCGACGACTTCGACAATGATCTGACCCCGCGGTTGGCCACGTTGCTGGCAGACAGTCTGACCCGATCGAATTTCAAACTGATCACCTTGTCGAGCCTCGATCTGTTCGAGGCCTTGGCCGAACAACGCCTGCATATGGCCGTCACCGCCCATAGCGGAGAAGTGCTGGAGGGGGTGGTCGAGTACCCTCTGGTCCGGGATCCGTTCATTCTGGTTGCGCCTCAGGGGGCGGGCGGAGTGGAGGCTGTGCAGAACAGCCTGCCGTATCTGCGCTATGCCCGCGAGCAATTGATCAGCCGGCAGATCGAGGCGCATATGGCGCGCGGCGCGCAGGAGTTCGAGGAACGGTTCGAGATCGGCTCGCACATGGCGCTGATGGCCATGGTTGCACGGGGTCTGGGTTGGGCGATCACGACGCCGCTGGGTTTCATGCGCGCCGCGCGGTTCCATGACGGGCTGGAAGCCCACGCTGCCCCGTTCGGGGATTTCTCGCGCAGCATATCATTGCTGGCGCGAACGGGCTGGTCCGATCAGGTGCCGCAGGAGGTGGCGGGCATGACACGGCGTCTGATGCAGAACCAGATCGTTGACCCGGCTTTGGCCAAACTGCCCTGGCTGAGCGGATCGCTGCGGGTGATCGGCGGCTAACTGTCCAGATGGGCGGCAAGCCCCTCGACCGCCGCTTCGATCAGGTCCAGAGCGCCATCGAAATCCCGCGTGTAATATGGGTCAGGCACATGATCCGCGCCGGCTTCAGGGGCGAAATCGGTCAGCAGGCGCACCGGGGTGTCACTGCCGGCGGGGCGCAGATCCTCGATATCCGCGATGTTGTTGGCGTCCATGCCCAGGATCAGGTCGAAGCGGTCGAAATCGGCAGCGGTGAACTGGCGGGCGCGCAGGTCGCCCAGATAGATTCCCCTGACCTTCGCCGCGGCCTGCATCGGGCCATAGGGCGGGTTCCCCGCATGCCAGCCCATGGTTCCGGCACTATCGGTTACGTGATGCGGCGCGCGAGCGCGAAAAACGCCCTCTGCCGCAGGCGAGCGGCAGATATTGCCCAGGCAGACAAAGAGGATACGGTGTGACATGTACCATGCTGTACCGCGCGGAGGAGAAATGGAAAAGATCGTGATTCTGACCGGGGCCGGAATATCCGCCGAAAGCGGGTTGAGCACCTTTCGCGATGAGGGTGGATTATGGGCCCAGCACCGGATCGAGGATGTCGCCACGCCGGAAGGATTCGCCCGCGACCCTGCACTGGTTCAGGGGTTTTACAATGCGCGGCGGGTTCAGGCCTCCAAGGTGCAACCCAATGCCGCTCATGAAGCACTGGCCCGGCTGCAACGTGACTGGCCCGGAGACGTCGTGATTGTCACCCAGAACGTGGACAGCCTGCACGAGGCGGGCGGCGCAAAGGATGTCATCCACATGCACGGAACTTTGGCGGGCGCGCTGTGTTCAGCCTGTGGCCATCGCTGGACCGCCCCGCCCGAAATGGCGGTTGGGGAATCCTGCCCCGCCTGTGCGCGGCCCACGGCCCGGCCCGATGTGGTCTGGTTTGGAGAGATACCCTATTACATGGACGAGATTTATGACCATCTGTCCAGCGCGTCGATTTTTGCCGCCATTGGCACCTCGGGCCAGGTTTATCCGGCGGCAGCGTTCGTGCACGAGGCACAAGCAGCGGGCGCTCGGACGATCGAGATCAATCTGGAACCGTCACCGGGCGCATCCGGGTTTGATGAAAGACTTGTCGGCAAAGCGACCCAGACAGTTCCGCGATGGGTCGGGCACCTTCTTGCACCGCATAGTTAAAGTACAGACAACACTCGCTTAATTCGGTTAGACTGCCCCCGAAACGACTGGAGGACAAGACATGACGGATCAGGACCCCCGGACTGGTGAAATTCTGGATGAAGGCAGCATGGCCGGGCGCGACATGCTGGGAGAGCAGCTTTCTGGCCTGTGGTGGACCTTTCTGCTGCGCGGAATACTGGCCGGGCTTGTCGGTATTGCAGCACTGTTCTGGCCGTCTGGCAGCATCGCGTTGCTGCTGCGGCTGGTTGGTGTGCTGCTGATCCTCGATGGTGGCCTGACGCTTTTGGGCGTTGGGCGTCGCGGGGTGATGGGCGGGGCTGCAATCGGTGCGCTTCTGATCGGGCTTGTCCTGCTGATCTGGCCGGAAGGGACGGTCAAACTGGCCTTTTTCCTGATGGGCGCATGGGCGCTGATCATCGGGATCGGTTCGCTTGCGGCATCCGGGCAAATGCACGAGAGAGACCCTCAACGCGGCTCCATGCGCGTTTCGGGTTTTGTCGCGCTTGTGGTCGGACTTGTTTTGATGATCTGGCCAGCGGTCGCGCTTGTTGCGCTGGGATGGGGCATCGCCTTTTCGGCGCTGGCCATTGCCGCGGTCATGTTCTGGCTGGCGTCCCGATTCCGCCAGGCCGGTGACCGTGTTGGTATGAAAACCGTCAACAAATAGCACCAACGGTGGCCGCAGGAACAACAGGCCGGGCAATGCCCGGCCTGACGCATGGATGACGGTCGCGGCGCGGCCTGAAGACAGGCGTTGCCCTAGTTCGAATGAGATCCGTGTCCGCCCATGTCCTGACGCTCCAGATCGACCGGGATTTCGATCTCAACCTCGCCAGCCTTTTCAAAGATCAGCGTCACCGGAACCATGGCGTCCTGCTCGAACGGTTCGGTCAGCCCCATGAACATCACGTGGTCGCCGCCACGTTTCAGCATGTGGGTTTCACCTGCCGGAATGGCAAAGCCTTCCTCGACATGCACCATCTTGGCCACGCCATTGTCGTCGACTTTGTGGGTGTGCAGTTCAACCCGGGCAGCGGCATCCGACGTCACGCCGACCAGACGGTCGTCCGCATCGCCCAGATTCTGGATCATCATGAACGCGGCGCCTGCCTTGGCGGTCTTTCCCGACGACCGGGCATAGGCGTCATCAACTTTGATAGTGCCTTCAGCAAAAGCGGGCATGGCCAGGGTCAAAGCGGCCAGGGTTGCAAACAGAGTAGTTTTGAGGGACATCGTGCCTCTCCTGTATTGTAGGTTTGAAAAAGTAGTGTCTTCAAACACGTACAGGCGGCGCGCGCGCCGGGGTGCCGGGGACCGGCAAGGCGATTTGATTGACCAGATGTCGCAGCGGCGCTATCTGCGCCCGCTCTGGCGCCATAGGCATGGGCGGCTGTGCAACGGCGACCGCGCCCATCAGGGACAATGCGTAATCCGGGCAGTAATGCGGTGGCGCGGTGGGCTGTCCGTCTTCGTCCATATAGACAACGACCGGACCGGTGCCTGTGCACAACACCATCTGACCCACGGCCCTGTCCATGCCGCGGGACACGGCAAGGCTCTGCCCGGTCAGAACCAAAAGCAGGGCCAGAACATAAGGCAGGAATCGTGTTATGGCTGGTCTCATCCTGACCCGGGTATAGGTCAGTCGGTAGAGTAGCTTCAAGCGCCAAAGGGTCGCGCTTGAAGCTGGTTTCAGTAATCAATTCCCGGTCGTTTCACCTTGCTTGTATTGAAGCTGGTGTGGGAACGATTCACCCTGCGCTGCATCCGCGTACAAGCCGAAATTGCTTTGCGAAAAACCGCGGCCAGAAACAGGAAAAGGTAGAAACTTTTTAACGTCATAGTGAGGCCCCCGCCTGATGAATGACAGTGACGATAGGTCAGATTCGGCATTCCGTATGTGAAGCAATTCACCAATAGCGGAAAATAATTTCGAAATTGAAAACAGTGTCGGGCTGCAGCGGGCGGCTCAAAACGAAAAAGCCCTGCACCACAGAGGTGCAGGGCCTGAAAATCAACAAGCGAAAAGGCTTAGGCCGTGGCTTGCGCCTTGGCGATTTCCTTCTTCACTTTCAGTGCGTTCGCCGACAGTTCTTCATCCTTGGCTTTGGCCAGGAATGCGTCCAGACCACCGCGGTGGTCAACCGAACGCAGAGCGGCTGCCGAGATGCGCAGCTTCACGCCGCGGCCCAGGGTCTCGGACTGCAGGGTAACGTCATTCAGGTTCGGCAGGAAACGACGACGAGTTCTGTTTTTGGCATGGCTGACATTGTTGCCAGTCATCGGGCCTTTTCCGGTCAGTTCGCAACGGCGCGACATGGTTTCTTCCTTTGTTTCTGGAGGCCGGGCACAAAGCCCTCGGCCAAATCACAAGGGGCACAACCCGAAGTCGCGCCCGAAAACTGGTTGGATGCGTGTAGTGGGAATCGCAGGAAGGGTCAAGACGGACCGAACGAATTCTTTCATTTTGCGCCCGCCTTTGAAACCTTGCCCCCTTTCACCCCGTCAGCTCAGTGTGCCAAGCAGTTCTTCGGCCGCGCGGGCCGGGTTCAGACGCCCGGCCGAGACTTCGGCGTTCAGGCGTTCCATCTCGGCCTTGGCCTGCGGCGTGTCGAGCCGGGCCAGAAGGGCATGGCGGACTTCCTGATCGAACCAGTATCGCGCCTGGGCGGCCCGGTTGGCTTCCCAGATACCGTTGTCGCGGCGCCACCGGGTCAGGGATTGCATCTCGTCCCAGGCTTGCTCCAGCCCCTGTTCTTCGACCGCTGAAACGGTCATTGCCTTGGGGAAACCTTCGGGATCCTGCGGGCGCTTGCGCAGCAATCGCAACGCACCGGCATAGTCTGCGCATGTCCGGGTCGCCGTGGCCTTCAGGTCGCCATCCGCCTTGTTGATCAGGATGATATCGGCCATCTCCATGATGCCACGTTTGACACCCTGCAATTCGTCCCCACCCGCCGGGGCCAACAGCAACAGGAACAGGTCCGACAATTCGGACACCACCGTTTCGGACTGCCCGACGCCCACGGTTTCAATCAGCACCACGTCATAGCCTGCGGCCTCGCAGAGGGCGATGGCCTCACGGGTCCGTCGGGCAACGCCGCCGAGATGGCTCTGGCTGGGGGAGGGGCGGATAAAGGCGTTCTTCTCGCGGCTCAGGCGTTCCATCCGGGTTTTGTCCCCCAGAATCGAGCCCCCCGAACGGGCAGAGCTGGGATCGACCGCCAGAACCGCGACACGCAGCCCCAGCCCCGTCAGCATCATGCCAAAGCTTTCGATGAAGGTGGACTTGCCCACCCCGGGCGTACCCGACAAACCGATCCGGAGCGCCTGACGCCCCGATCCCGCGAGCTGGGCCAACAGCTCGCTGGCCTGTGCACGATGATCGGCACGATTGCTTTCCACCAGTGTGATCGCGCGGGCCAGCGCCCGGCGCTCGCCCTTCAAAATCCTGTCGCTGAGGCTGTCTGTCTGCATTCTTGTCCCGATCCTAGAGGCAGGAATAGTTGCCGCGCTCGGGGGGCGTTTGTCCAGACCGCAGGTCGCCGGAAATACGATCAAAGCGAAAGCTGCGTCAATTCGTGCGTCGCTTGGCCGTTCAGGGTTGGACCTGCAGCCCCGGTGTCACCAGAACGCGCCGGCGAGAGAACTGGACGACACCAGCATGATCGCGGATAAGAGCCGGATGACGATACGCCTGCCCATCGACGACGCCATTCCCGAACTGCTGGACAGATTGCGCGCGCAGGGTCGCGCGGTATTGCAGGCCCCACCGGGGGCGGGCAAGACCACGCGGGTTCCCCTGGCAATGCTCGAGGCGGGTCTGTGCGATGGCAGGATCGTGATGCTGGAACCCCGGCGGCTGGCGGCCCGGGCCGCGGCCGAGCGGATGGCCGAGACGTTGGGAGAGCGCGCGGGACAGACCGTGGGCTACCGTGTACGTGGCGAGGCGAAAGTGTCGAAAGACACCCGGATCGAGGTGGTGACCGAGGGCATCCTGACCCGGATGCTGCAATCCAACCCGGATCTGCCGGGAATTGGCGCGGTGATTTTCGATGAATTCCACGAACGATCTCTGAACGCCGATCTGGGGCTGGCCTTGTGCCTCGAGGTGACCGACGCATTGCGGGACGATCTGATCCTGCTGGCCATGTCAGCCACGCTGGATGCGGATCCCGTCGGCGCGTTGATGGCGGCCCCTCTGGTCACATCGGACGGGCGCAGCTTTCCGGTTGAGACGCGCTGGCTGGATCGGCCATTGGGGCCGCAAGCGCGACGGTTGGATGCGTTGATCGATCTGGTGGTGCAGGCCGAGCGTGAGACGCGGAAGTCCGGACGCGGAATTCTGGTTTTCCTGCCGGGAGAGGGTGAAATCCGACGCGCTGAAAGCCATTTGAACGGTCGGTTGCCCGACAGTTGCGTGGTGCGCCCGTTATTCGGAGCCATGCCCTTTGCGGCCCAGCGTGCGGCGATTGCCCCGGTGGAACATGGGCGCAAAGTCGTGCTGGCGACGTCGATTGCCGAAACCTCGCTGACGATCCCCGACATCAAGGTCGTGGTGGATATGGGACAGGCCCGGCGGGCTCGATTCGATCCGGGATCGGGCATGTCCCGGCTGGTGACCGAACGGGTGACCCGGGCCGAGGCCACACAGCGCGCGGGCCGGGCCGGACGGGTGGCCGAAGGGGTGTGTTACCGGCTCTGGTCGAAGGGGGAAGACGGTGCCCTGGCCGCCTACCCGCCTGCCGAGATCGAAGCGGCGGACCTGACCGGGCTGGCGTTGGAGCTGTCCCTGTGGGGCGCTGACGCGGCCGATCTTGCCTTTCTGACTCTACCTCCCGAGGGGGCGATGGCCGAGGCGCGGGCTTTGCTGGCAATGCTGGGCGCACTCGATACCAATGGACGGATCACCGATCATGGGCGCGCCCTGGCAGCACTGCCCGTGCATCCCCGGTTGGGGCACATGCTTGTGCGGGCCGGTCCGAACGCCGCCCCGTTGGCGGCGTTGATGGCCGAGCGTGACCCCCTTCGCGGTGCGCCGGTGGATATCACCCTGCGGCAAGTGGCGCTGCGCGACCCCCGGGCCTTTCAGCGCAACAGGGTCTGGCAGGTCAACATGGGCGCAGTGGATCGGATCAATGCCGAGACCAGACGGCTGCGGAAACAGGTCAAGGGCGACTCGGCCGATCTGAGCCACGCCGCCATGGCTGCGCTGGCCTATCCTGACCGCATCGGGCAGCGGCGCAAGGGTGACGCGCCGCGCTATGTGCTGTCAGGGGGGAAAGGCGTTGTTCTGGACAGTGCGGATTCACTGGCCAACGCGCCGTTTCTGGTCGCCATCGACACGGATGGCAACCCGCGCGAGGCGAAGGTCCGGATGGCCACCCAGATTTCGGAACGCGACATCCGCGATCTGTTCGCGGATCAGATCGGCTGGGTCGAGACGTGCGCCTGGTCCAAGCGCGAGCGGCGGGTCGTGTCGCGGCGGCAAGAGCGGTTCGGCGCGATCACGTTGGACGACCGCATATGGAAGGACGTCCCGGACGACGCCGTGGCCCGCGCGATGCTGGATGGGATACGCGATCTTGGCCTGCGGCTGGAGGGTGCCGCCGCGCGCCTGGCCGCCCGTGTCGAACTGGTGCGCGCCGATGGCGTCGATCTGCCCGATTTTTCGGTCGCAGGCCTGATGGCCGACATGGAGGACTGGTTGCTGCCCATGCTGTCAGGGGTCAAAAGCGCTGAAGACTGGAAGAAATTCGACCTTTTGCCCGCCCTGCGCGCGCGGCTGGACTGGGCGCAGACGCAGGAACTGGACCGGCGCGCTCCGGGGTCATTTGAAACGCCGCTGGGGCGCAAGGTGCCAATTGATTACAGCGCGGCCGTGCCGGAAATCTCGGTCCGTTTGCAGGAAGTGTTTGGCGTGACCCAACACCCGGCGATCGGCGGCCAGCCTTTGAAGATCACTCTGCTGTCACCGGCGCAGCGCCCGATCCAAATAACGCTTGACCTGCCCGGTTTCTGGGCGGGCTCTTACGCGGATGTACGCAAGGACATGAGGGCGCAATACCCCAAACACCCCTGGCCCGAAGACCCGACCCAGGCTGATCCCACGCTGAGGGCAAAACGCAGACGTGACTAGAGCCGTCAGCAAAGCCCGAGCCTTGCCCATAATCCACAAAACAACCCAGAAAACCCTCAAAAATCGGCCAAACCCGGCCAAAACTGGAAGGTTTAATTGAAACTCACCATTTCCGTTGTTAAGTCGTATCAACTTTGAAGGCATAGAGTAGACTGACAAAATAACTGATGAATGCATGGCTGCAAAATATCTGGGAAGAGGTAGGACGTCCGCTGTTCCTGCGCCCCCGACGGGTGCAGTTTGCGGCGTTGTGCACCCGCACTCATGATGGGCAGGATCAGGTCCTTCTGATCACCAGCCGAGACACCAAACGCTGGATCATCCCGAAAGGCTGGCCCATCGATGGTTTGAGTGGCGCGGAAACCGCCCTCCAGGAGGCCTGGGAAGAGTCCGGGGTGCGCGCGGATGCAGTTCACGATGAACCCATCGGCCAATTCACTTACGACAAGATTCTCAAAGACGGATCGGCGCAACCGGTATTGACCAATGTCTACAGGATTTCGGTACGTGCGCTGGCTGATGACTTTCCCGAGGCCGATCAGCGCGAGCGCAGCTGGTTTTCGCCGGCTGAAGCGGCCACTCTGGTGCAAGAGCCCGAGCTTCAGGCCTTGCTGCGCAGACTGTAAGGAATTCGCAACATTTCGATGGCACCCAGCTTGCCTGAGCATCCGGATACCGTTAGTGGCGCACGATCTTTCAATATCTGACCAAGTTCATGTCTGACACGAATCCGAAACCACGCTGGCAAACGTTGGACAGCGACCTGCACCGAATTTCGCGGGTCGAAACCGCCAACATCCATGTCGCGCGCCACCTGCTGGCACCGGGGGTCGCACTGGCCTTCATGGCGCTTGCCGGGCTGACGGCGGCGGTCCTGTTCGGTCGGGCGGATGGCAGCCATGTCGTGGTCGCGGCGGCCGCGTTCGGGGCCTATATGGCGATCAATGTCGGTGCCAATGACGTGGCCAACAACATGGGCCCAGCGGTCGGTGCGAATGTGCTTACCATGGGCGGCGCCATCGTGATCGCCGCCATAGCCGAAAGCGCAGGTGCGTTGCTTGCGGGGGGTGACGTGGTCTCGACCATCTCAAAGGGGATTGTCGACCCCGCCTCGGTGCAAAACAGCGAGGTGTTCATCTGGGCCATGATGGCAGCGCTGATATCTTCGGCCATGTGGGTCAACCTGGCGACCTGGATCGGCGCCCCTGTGTCCACAACGCATTCAGTCGTGGGCGGGGTGATGGGTGCAGGCATTGCAGCAGCGGGCCTGAGCGCGGTGAGCTGGGGCACGATGAGTGCAATTGCAGCCAGCTGGGTGATTTCGCCGATGCTCGGGGGGGCGGTTGCCGCGGCTTTTCTGGCGCTGATCAAGTCGAAAATCCAAAATCAGGACGACAAGATCGCCGCCGCGCGAAAATGGGTACCTATCCTTTTGGCGGTGATGGCGGGGGCCTTTGCCACCTATCTGTCCGTCAAAGGCCTGCAACGGATCGTGCATATCGACCCCAAGATGGCCCTGTTGATCGGGTTGGGCGTGGGGCTGCTGACCTGGTCCGTGACCGTCCCGTGGGTCAAACGCAGATCCGAAGGGATGGAGAACCGGACCCGGTCGCTGAAGACGCTGTTTGGCCTGCCGCTTGTGATCTCGGCCACGTTCCTGAGCTTTGCCCACGGCGCAAATGACGTGGCCAATGCGGTCGGCCCGCTGGCCGCGATTGTCCACGCGGTCGAGTTCGGAGAGTTCGCCGCGAGAGTTCCAATCCCGCTTTGGGTGATGATCATCGGAGCGTTCGGGATTTCCTTCGGTCTGTTTCTGTTCGGCCCCAGGCTCATCCGGATGGTGGGCCGCCAGATCACCAAGCTGAACCCGATACGCGCCTTTTGCGTCGCCCTGTCGGCGGCGATCACCGTGATTCTGGCCAGCTGGCTTGGCCTGCCGGTCAGTTCGACCCATATCGCCGTTGGTGCCGTCTTTGGCGTCGGCTTCTACCGCGAGTGGGATTCCGAGCGCCGGCGCAAGCGGGGAAAGCTTCAACGCACAGCACAACACCTTGCCCCGGAAGAATTCCGCCGTCGCAAGCTGGTACGGCGGTCGCATTTCATGACCATCGTGGCCGCGTGGATTGTCACCGTGCCCGCCGCCGCAACCATGTCGGCCGTCATTTACTGGGTGCTGACCGCGTTCGCCTGAGGGTTGACGTCAGAGCCTGATCTGTTCCGGCGACAACGGGTGATCGGGTGCATGTTTGATCAGGTCGGACACCTGCGTGCAGATGGGTGTCGGCACTCCGGTTTCGTGACCCATCCGGATGATGTGACCTTGCAGGCTGTCAATTTCCGTTTGCCGCTCGGCCATGAGGTCATAGGCCATGGACGTTCGCGCGCTCGGGTCGATTGTCAGCATCCGGGCCGCGATGCGGGTAAACAGCGGTGTCGGCAGCCGCAGAATATGCGGGGTCATCCATGCCGGAAGCGGTGTGGTCGAGGCCACGGGATGACCCGCCGCCTTGAGGACGGTCAGCGCCTCGGACATCTGATCCGCCATGAGATTGCGCCAGTCGCGGTTCATCAGCTGATCCACCAGCGTGAGGCCAGACAAGGCATTGAGCGCATTGTTCAGGTTGATCACCAGCTTGCCCCATTGCACGGCTTCGATCTGGTCGCTGGATATGACGGGAAGGTCTGCGCTGCTCAGCTGCGCGGCCAGATCACCAGCGCCGCTTTGGATGACGATCTCTCCGGACGTGGCCCGATGATAGGTGGCGGGGGCAGTCGGCACCACGTTGAACGGAACCATTCCGGCGCGTATGTCGCGCCCGGGAAGGGCATTGCGCAATGTTGCGGCAGCTTCGATACCGTTTTGCCAGGACAGGATCGGGGCATCCTGCCGCGCAAAGCGCTCAATTTGCTCGGCCATGTCTGCGGTTGCACCCGATTTGACGGTGACGATGACCAGTTCGGCCTGATCCAGACAGGCCGGATCTTCGCTGAGCGTCAGGCCCTCGGTCGGAATCGTGACGTCAAGGCCATCAAAGTCAGTGACCTTCAGCCCGTGCTCTCGGATCGGGTCCAGCACACGGGCGCGGCCCAGCAAGGTCACGGAGTGCCCCGACCGGGCCAGCAAAGCACCACAGTAACAGCCGATGCTGCCCGCGCCTGCAAGGACAAGATTCATGATACCCCCTCCGGTACACCCGAAAAGGATCACCGCAAACGTCCCGTGACACAAGCCCGCTTGCCCCCGACGTCACGCGCTAGCGGGCCAGCCGGGGTTTGGTGCGCTCAAGCTCTTTGGAAATAGGGATAAATTCCTGATCGTCACCCGGAGGCAGTTGAAATGCACCATTGGCCCAATCGGCGCTTTTCCACTCACGGGTTGCGGTTTCGATCTTTTCCTTCGAAGACGAAACGAAATTCCACCAGATGTAGCGGTCTTCATTCAGGGTCGCTCCGCCCAGCAGCATCAGCCGCGCGCCCAGCGCACCAGCCTTGACAGACAGCTTGTCCCCGGGCCGGAACACCATCATGCGGCCCTCGTCAAACCTGTCACCCGCGATTTCGACCGAACCTTGCGTGACATAGACACCGCGATCTTCGTGGTCGTCAGGCAGAGGGAAAGACGCGCCGGGTTCCAATTGCACGTCGAGATAGAAGGTTTCGGACAGCATCGTGACCGGGCTGGTCTCACCATAGGCTGAACCCAGGATCAATTGGGCGCTGACGCCTGCATCCTGAATATGTGGCAGCGCGGCCTGTTTGTGATGTTCGAAATCCGGGGCCATATCCTCATGCGCTTCGGGCAAGGCGATCCAGGTCTGAATGCCGAACAGGCTGTGTTTCCTGCCGCGTGTTTCGTCACTGGTGCGCTCGGAATGGGTGACACCACGCCCTGCAACCATCCAGTTGACCTCGCCGGGATAGATCATCTGATGTGTGCCAAGGCTGTCGCGGTGCTCGAATTCGCCCTGGTACAGATAGGTGACCGTGCCCAGTCCGATATGGGGGTGGGGCCGCACGTCGATGCCGCCTTCGGTGATGAATTCAGCGGGGCCCATTTGATCGAAAAAGATGAACGGGCCCACCAACTGTCGTTTTACCGAAGGCAACGCGCGGCGCACTTCGAACCCTCCCAGGTCACGGGCACGCGGGATGATTAATGTGTCCAGCGCCGGATTCTCCGAGATGCAGTCCGGATTGTGTGTCGGGTTCCAACTCATTTCAGCTCTCCCTTCGTTGCAGATGGTCAGGCCACCCGCGTTCACTCAGGTAAGAAATAGCCACGCAAAGCAGCCCATAAAGTGCACAATCGCACAGATTGAGTGCGGCGCCGTTCCAATCAACGCGGCCAGAGTTGCGGGAAAAACGGCCCGTCAATCCGATCCCCCTCGCCATAGCCTGCCGCCTCGAACTGCGCGCGCTCGTCCTTGGCCCAGTCGCCGCGATACCGGATGACACCATCAGGTGCCGTCATGCGAAGGGTGAAGCGCCGCACCGTTTCCGACGGCGTGGTCGAGGACAGCCCGCCATGCAGCGTTCGCATGTCGAAAAAGATACAATCCCCAAGCTCCAGATCCCATTGCAGCAGCTCATACGCGCCGGGGTCGGAATTGACATCGGGTGGCGGGTGATAGGTCAGCCCGGCGACTTCGGTGGGCTCATAGCTGGGATGTCCATCGGCAAACCGCACCCGCATGAACAGCTTGTCCCATAGGTGTGAGCCCTTCACGAATGCGATGCCGTTTTCCTTGGTCACGGGTTCCAGCGGCAGCCAAAGGACGCACATCGTGCCTTCGAAGTCGAAGTAAGACAGGTCCTGATGGAAGGGCGGGCGCGAGGTCGAGCCGGCCTCGCGCAGGAACCAGTTGTCCATGACAAGGTTGATGGATGGCGCCCCCAGCAACCCGGCAGCAAGTGGTGCGCATGGGGACTTGTGAACAAATTCGTTGAATTGCGGGATTTTGTTCCAGGCCCAGTAGTCTTCGTAATAGCCCGGGGCGTTCGGATCCTTGGTATGACGGGTGAAATTATCGGTCGGCGTGTCAAGGTCGGCGTCGATACCTGCGCGCAGCAATGACAACCAGTCGGATGAGAATTTCGACCGCAGAACAACAGCACCATCGCGTTGGAAGGCGGCAATGTCTTCCTGTGTAACCAGATCTGCTGTCGTCATGGAATGATCATCCCGATGTGGTTCGGTGGCCCAGAGCATCGCACCACGCACCGCCAGAGGTCAAAGAGATTCGTTTCGACAACCCGGAATCACTCACAGAACCGTGAAGGCGCGGGGATCCTACCGCGCACGGCCTCGGATTTTGAAAGAAACATGCTATGTTTCAGATGGAAGCCGCAGACTGACAAGATTGGATCGCGTATTGGAGGTTTCTCGATGACAGATGCGTTGCTGTCCCGTCGTTCCCTGATCACCCAAGGTGTTGCCGTTTTGGCGACCGGCGCCACAGGGCTTTTGGTGCCTGCCCGCGCAGCCGGGATTGCGCCGACGCCTTCGATGCGGGGCGGATCGAACAACTATCGCCCCGGTGCGCCAATCGTGGACCGGATCGGTGGCGGCGGGTTCTGGATGACCGGCACCGTACGACGGGCGGGCGATGGCGCTCCCCTGCCCGGCCAGCGCATTCAGATCTGGGCCCATACCACAGAAGGGCACGAGCGTGACCCGCAAAGCCATGGGGCGACCTTGACGGATGAAAAGGGTGAATTCCGCCTGGAAATGCCGCAGATCGTTCCTGCATTCGGTCAACCGCACGGGCATCTGGCCTATGACAGCGGCGCGTTCGAAACCGTGTTCCTGCGGCCTGTGATGTCCAGTTCCAAAGACAAGACACTGGCTGCGCATTTCGTGTTGCAACCGCTCTGATCCCGGTGATCCGAACCGGTGTCATTTGGGCGACCCTGATCGCCGCCCTTGCCGTTCCTTTAATCGCTGCGGCAGGCAGCCCGTATCTTGCCTGGCGCGATCCAACCTATATCCTCGCCGGGTTTGCCGGAATTCTGAGCTTGGGTCTGCTGTTGCTGCAGCCGCTTCTGGCCGGAAGATACCTTCCGGGCTTGTCCGCAGTGATGAGCCGCCACATTCACCGCTGGATCGGTCTGACCCTGGTACTGGCGATTGTGGTCCATGTCGCGGGGTTGTGGCTTACCAGCCCGCCGGATGTGGTGGATGCGTTGTTGTTCGTATCGCCAACGCCGTTCTCGGCCTGGGGTGTCATTGCCATGTGGGCCGCTTTCGGGGCGGCCCTGTTAGGGGTCTTCCGCAAACGTCTGCGCCAGCGCTTTCGTCTTTGGCGGCTGAGCCACACCGCACTGGCCGGGGTGACGATTGTCGGCAGCCTTGTTCACGCCATGCTGATCGAAGGCACGATGGAGATCGTAACCAAAACAGCGCTTTGCGCACTGGTCCTCTTGGCGAGCGCAAGTACGCTCGCCAAATTGAAAGTGTGGGATATCCGTCGACGCCCTTAGACGCCCAGGCACCAGCGCATCACCGCCTTTTGTGCATGCAGACGGTTTTCGGCTTCATCAAAAATGACCGAGTTCGGTCCATCCATGACCTCGGAGGTCGCTTCTTCCTCGCGGTGGGCCGGCAGGCAATGCATGAACAGCGCATCCGGTTTGGCATGCGACATGAGTTCAGCATTGACCTGATATGGACGCAGCATGTTGTGGCGGCGCTCTTTGGCCGACTGGGAATCATGCATCGAAACCCAGGTGTCCGCGACGACGAGGTCCGCGCCTTCCACCGCTTTGTGCGGATCTCTTTCGATCACGATTTTCGAACCTTTCTGGCGGGCAAACCCCATGAACTCTTCTTCCGGGTCAAGCTGAGCGGGGCCGGTGAAGGTCAGATCGAATCCGAATTGTCCGGCGGCGTGCAGGAAGGAAGCGCAGACATTGTTGCCATCGCCGGTCCAGACCACCTTTTTGCCAGCGATGGGGCCGCGATGTTCCTCGAATGTCAGAACGTCGGCCATGATCTGGCAGGGGTGGGTGCGGTCGGTCAGGCCGTTGATCACCGGCACGTCCGAGTATTCAGCCATTTCGGTCAGGATGGTTTCATCGAAGGTGCGGATCATGATCATGTCTACATAGCGCGACAGCACGCGGGCAGTGTCGGCGATGGTTTCGCCGTGACCCAGCTGCATGTCCTTGCCGGACAGCACCATGGTCTGCCCGCCCATCTGGCGCACGCCCACATCGAAAGACACGCGCGTCCGCGTCGAAGGCTTTTCGAAGATCAGCGCCACCATGCGATCTTTCAGCGGCCGTTCGTCGTCAGGGGCGGCCTTGGGGCGGCCCAAACGCGCCTGCTTCATCACGCCGGCCTGATCGATCATGGCCCGCAGATCGGTGGAATCGGTTTTGTGGATATCAAGAAAATGGTTCATGTCGGTTCGTTTCCTGGCTGTCGGTTGCCGGGGGCGCTGCCCCCGGACCCCCGGAGTATTTGGGAAAAGATGAAAATCAGGCGGTTTGGAGCTGGGTCTCGATCTGCCGGGCGGCCTTGTCGAGGCGGATCATGGCCTGAGCGATATCGTCCTCGGTCAGGGTGAGAGGCGGCAACAGGCGGATCACGTTGTCGGCGGCGGGAACGGTGATGACGAGGTTGTCATAACCTGCATTGACCACGTCAATATTGGCAGGCTTGCACTTGAGGCCGAGCATCAGGCCCGATCCGCGCACCTCTTCGAACACCTCAGGGTGATCGGCGATCAGGGCTTCGAGCTTTTGGCGCAGCAGGCCCGCCTTGCGGTTGACGCTTTCCAAAAAGGCTGGTGTTGCCACATGATCGATCACCGCGCAGCCCACCGCGCAGCCCAGCGGGTTGCCGCCATAGGTCGAACCGTGGGTGCCCGCAGTCATGCCGGATGCCGCGTCCTCGGTCGCCAGTACCGCGCCCAACGGGAAGCCGCCGCCGATGCCCTTGGCGACCATCATGATATCAGGCGTGATCCCAGCCCATTCATGGGCAAAGAGCTTGCCTGTCCGGCCGACGCCGCACTGGACTTCATCAAGGATCAGCAGCAGCCCGTTGTCGTCGCAGATCTGACGCAGCGCCTTGAGTTCGGCGTCGGGGACGGGGCGAATACCGCCCTCGCCTTGGATGGGCTCGATCAGGATCGCGGCGGTCTTGTCGGTGATGGCGTCGGTCACGCCGTCCAGATCGCCGAAGGCCACATGCACGAAACCCGGCAGCAGAGGGCCGAAGCCCTTGGTCATTTTCTCGGACCCGGCAGCGGCGATTCCGGCTGACGACCGGCCGTGGAAGGAACCGTCGAAAGTGATGATCTCGACCCGCTCGGGCTGAGCTTTGTCATAGAAATACTTGCGGGCCATTTTCACGGCCAGTTCGCAGGATTCCGTGCCGGAGTTCGTGAAGAAAACCGTATCGGCAAAACTGTGTTCCACCAGCTTGTCAGCCAAGGCCCGTTGCTGAGGGATGTTGTACAGGTTCGAGACATGCCACAGCGCATGGGCCTGGTCCGTCAGCGCGGCCACCAATGCCGGATGGGCATGGCCCAGCGCGTTCACGGCGATCCCTGCGCCGAGGTCCAAGAAACGTCGGCCATCCGCCTCGGTCAGCCAGGCGCCTTCGCCCTTCACGAATGTCAGGGGCGCACGGTTATAGGTCGGCAGAACGGACGGGATCATGGGATCATCCTTTTCAGGTAGTATGAGCCTCGTGAGTGATACACGAAGGCCCTGTTCGTCAACAATTTTGGTGAGGTCTGTGCCGATTTGCCGGGCACACGAGATCAAACAGGCCGGTTACGCAAAGATGCGTCGGCGTCGGAGCAGTTGGATATGCACATGTTTGATCATGGCCGACCGTATAGCGATGCTTGCGCAGGTTGGGAAGCCGGTATTTTGCAGGGATCGAATTTTGCCCTTGCCAAAGCCTGTGCAACCGCGCACCGCTTGGCCATGTTCCAACCCAAGCACCACAATCCACCGCTTGCCGCTGCGCTCATTTTTGTCGCCACCGCCTTTATCGCGGCGACGACGCTGCTGGCCAAGGCGCTGGGGACGGATGCGTTGGGCCCGCCCTTGCACGCCATGCAGATCAGTCACGGGCGGTTTCTGTTTGCCCTGCTGGCGGTTGTGCTGGCGGTTGCAACTCTGCGGCCCCGGTTGGTGCGGCCCCATTGGGGGCTTCACGTCGGGCGGACCAGTTTTGGCTGGGCGGGGGTGACATTGATGTTCGCATCGGTTGCCTTCATTCCGATGGCGGATGCGACGGCCATATCCTTTCTGAACCCTGTCTTTGGTATGGTGCTGGCCATTCCGCTGCTGCAAGAGCGGGTTGGTCCTTGGCGCTGGCTGGCGGCGGCTGTCGCCTTGACGGGCGCGATGATCCTGCTGCGCCCGACCCCCGCCAGCTTTCAGCCCGCAGCCCTTCTGGCGCTGGCGGCGGCTGCGCTGATCGGGATGGAGCTGGTTTTCATCAAAAAGCTGTCCGGGCGCGAGCCACCGATGCAGATCCTTCTGATCAATAACGCGATGGGGGTGCTGATCGCCACTTTGGCCGTCAGCTTCGTCTTTCAGATGCCGACCCCGCAGCAGTGGACAGCATTGGTGGGAATCGGCGTTCTGATGGCCTGCGCCCAGGCCTGTTTCGTAAACGGCATGGCGCGGGCGGATGCATCCTTTGTGGCCCCGATCAGCTATGCCACGCTGATCTTTGCCGCCCTTTACGACTTTGCGGTCTTTGATGTGATCCCCGACTGGATCAGTCTGGTCGGATCTGCGACTATCCTGGCCGGCGGGCTGATCCTGGTCTGGCGAGAAGCGGTGCGGCGCCGCGCCTGAGAGCCTGCCCCGCACGGCGGGAACGGGTGCGCCTGCATCCCGGCCCGTGCAACCGGCCGCGATGGCCGGGCCGCGCTAAGCCTTGAGGCGATATCCGGTGCGCAGCATCAGCCAGGTGATGGCTCCGATCACGAAAGTCGCAAACGTACATACCGCCATCCCCAGCCACGGAGAGCTGTCGGACACTCCGATCATTCCATAGCGCAAACCATCGATCAGATAGAACACCGGGTTCAGGTGGGTCAGGCGGTTCAGCACGGGCGGCAGCGCCTCGACCGAGTAGAACGTACCCGACAGGAAGGCCAGCGGCGTGACGATAAAGTTGGTGATTGCTGCCATCTGGTCGAACTTGTTGGCGAAGATACCAGCAAACAGGCCCAACGCGCCCATGAATGCCCCACCCAGAACAACAAAGGTAAGCGCGATCAGGGGGTGCTGAGGCGCAATGGAGAGCAAGACCAAGAACGCAATCGAGATCACCAGTGCGATCATCACGCCTCGGGCAATGCCACCCGCGAGATAGCCCAGCAGAATCTCGAGCGGTGACAGCGGTGGCATCAAAGTATCGACGATATTGCCCTGCACCTTGGCGATCACCATCGAGGACGAGGTATTGGCAAAGGCATTCTGGATCACCGTCATCATCATGATCCCCGGTGCCAAAAACATCACAAACGGCACACCCATGACATCGGGCCGGCTGGGTCCGATGGCGATGGTGAAGATCAACAGGAACAACCCCGCCGTAACCAGTGGTGCCAGAACCGTCTGCGTCCAGACGGCCAGAAAACGCAGGGTTTCGCGCTGCGCCAGCGTGTACAGGCCCATCCAGTTGACTGCTCCGAAGCGACGCGCGGTCTGATCTGCGGGATTTTGCATGATTTGCCCTCAACCTGATTCGAAGACAGCTTGTAACTCGGGCAGCAGTGTTTAGAATAGGGGGCTGAGACGAATTCCCAAGGCGGCCCGAATCCGGGGCCGCTTTCCGCTTTTGAAAGGCTAACGATGTCCTGGACAGACGAGCGTGTTGAACTGCTGAAGAAGATGTGGGGCGAAGGCCAGTCGGCCAGCCAGATTGCCAAGGAACTGGGCGGCGTGACCCGCAATGCGGTGATCGGCAAGGTGCACCGCCTGGGCCTGTCGAACCGGACGGCAGGCGCATCCCCGGCCAAGGCGGAACCGAAAGAAAAACCGGCGCCCGCCCCAAAGGCCGAGGCCAAGCCCAAACCTGCACCCAAGACCGAACCGGCGCGTCCGGCCCCGGCCCCGACCGCCGAAGCGAAACCGGTCGTTCCGGCCCGCCGTCAGATCATCCCCGCCGGTCAGCCGCTGCCACCGCAGCCATCGGCCAACGAGATCAGCCCCGAGGCGCTGGCCAAGGTCAACGAGGTTGAAAAGAAAGCCAAGAAGCTGACTCTGATGGAATTGACCGAGAAAACCTGCAAGTGGCCCGTGGGCGACCCCGCGACCGAGGATTTCTGGTTCTGCGGCCTTCCGGTTGAGGCGGGCAAACCCTATTGCGAGGCGCATGTGGGAGTGGCCTTCCAGCCTATGAGCTCGCGCAGGGATCGTCGGCGTTAGAATTCAGCTATGAACGCTGCTTTTAGCGGCGTGACATTATCTTCTTTCTCAGCTGCCCACCCGTCGCAAGATGAGTGGGCAGTATTTTTTTGAACCAAGAGATTTGGTCATTCAGCCCGCCATGAAATACAAGATCCTGTTCTGCGCCTACAGCGTGCTGATTTTCGCGGCATACATCGAGCCGTTTGACCCTTCGATATTCGAGCCGAATGAGCGCGGATAAACCCCGCCTTTGTTTTTTCAGGCCACATACTTGTATTCATGGCTTGCGCCCGCCATTCCCGCATTCGTTGGTGGCCTTGTGCTACTGGGATTGCCTTCGATTCCACGACTCGTCGCCAGATGTATTGCCGTTTTTTCAATCGTTTCCGGTTTGTTTCTGACGTTATTTGGCATGGTGCTCTCGCTTGGTTCTGACACCCAGATTCTGCACGGTGTCACCCTGACGACAGCCGTCGCCGTAAGCTTTCTGAATTGGTCGGGATCGGGCGGGCAGCCACAGCCTTCTCTGGTGGCGAAGATTGGTATTTCAATCGGGACAATCGCCGCGCTCTGGTCGTTGTTGACAGTTCCGATGATCCTTGTTCAAGCGCATTTCATTGCGGACGGCGCGCCCTATTGCATCGCTGAACACTCGAAAAACGCGCCAATCGAGGCAGTACGCGATTTACGGGGCTTCTCATTCTACACGACTGCGACGGGATACAAATCCACGTCAAAATGGTACTTTCACGGCCTGATGATAGTAGATCACCCCGATGCGCAACGGGTCTATAACTGGTCTCCAGGAAGATGGCGTTTCGATCTGGTTGAGCGCCCGGATGCAATGCTTGTGTCAGTCAGAAATGTCTGCGTCCCAAGCTGACCCCTACTGCGCCGGATGCGATGGTAAATTTGGCATCGCGACCCATCCGGGCAGTTCGTCCGGCGAAACTGAAACATGCAGGCGTTCTGAAGGGTCCTGCCCGACCTTGCGGTGCTTTCGCAGCAGGAAAATCTTGCCCCAGCCGCGCCATGTGCCAACCGACGGCGCATGGGGGTCAATGGGAAACCGATCGCGCCAGCCGTCGGGCAATGTCAGACCGTGCAATTCCGCCTTGTCCAGCATCCAGATCAGGGAAATGTTGCTCAGCGGCCGCGCCTCTTCGTAGCCGTTCAATTGGCCACCTATGTCGCCGTGGGTTCCACGGAACCAGACCTGCTCTACATGGCCCTTGAACTCGGGAGTGCAGGTCCACAGAACTGGTTCGAACACTTCGCGCGTCTCATCCAGCGCCAAAGCGTGATACCCGTGGCGGGTGACTGGGCCCAACTGATGATTGTGAAATGCGTGCTTCTCTTCGGCCCAGCGCCACAGCAGCGGCAGACGCAAACCCAGCGCCTTGACCGTGTCCCAGGCGCCGATCATCTCGATCTCGACGCCGTCGTGGCAGAAACGTCGGCGGAATTCGCTGGCGGCGATGCCGTCTGGATTGCATTCATAGTGGCGATACGCTTGCAGTATGTTTCGCTCGGTGGCGTGTTCCGCCTTGAGCAGGCCGATCATGTCGATCACGCCGGCCAGACTGCGCACGCCATAGGCACCGCGCGAATAGCCGATGAAAAAGATCTTGTCGCCCGGCTTGTAGCGGGACGCCAAATACCCATAGGCGCGACGGATCTGGCGGTTGATGCCCCGGCCCATCATCACGTCCAGCGAGGACTTCCAGCTTTCCCACTGCACGCCTGCCTCGTAGAACACCGAAACCTTGCTGCCCATCTCGCAGCACAGGCGAAATGTCTGACCGGCGTGGGTTTCAAACCCCGGTTCCAGAGTGGACATGGTGCCATCAAGAATGATGACATGGCTGATCGGTTCGCGGTGCCGCGTCTCGGCGGAATGCTCGGACCGCAAAGGGCGCCCGAGCCATCCCAGAACCTTTCTACTCAGCCGCGACAGATTCATGCGTCAGCAATTCCCATACTTTGTGAGGTGTGAAAGGCATGTCCGCCTGCCGCACCCCGTGGTCCCAGAGCGCATCCTGAACCGCGTTTGCCACAGCGGCCAGTGCGCCCACGGTGCCAGCCTCGCCACACCCTTTCATCCCCATCGGGTTCGAGGTTGACGGAACCGGCGCCGAGGTAAACTTAATCATGGGTATGTCGGTTGCACGGGGCAAGGCGTAATCCATAAACGAAGCCGTGAGCAGTTGCCCATGTGCATCGTGCACGACATGTTCGGTCAGGGCCTGGCCGATACCCTGCACCACCCCGCCATGTACCTGCCCTTCGGCCAGCATCGGATTGATAAGATTGCCAAAATCGTCTACCACCGTGTAGCGGTCCACCCAGGTTTCGCCGGTGCAAGAATCGATCACGACTTCGGCAACATGCGCGCCGTTTGGGTAGCTGCGCGCATCCAGATTGGCGCGGGCCTCATGTTGCAGCAGATCCGTTCGACCATCGGCACGCGCCATCTCGGCGGCTTCGGTCAGGGTCGGCGTCAGGTTGGAGCCCGGCGCTCGGAATGTCTCGTGGTCAAAACTCACATCATTTTCCTCGACCCCCATCTTATCGGCAAGATAAGGCGTGAATGCGGCGATCATCTTGTCAATCGTGGCCAGGGTGGCGGTGCTTTGCACCGTGACCGAGCGAGACCCGCCAGTGCCGCCGCCATGGGCAAGCCGGTCGGTATCGCCCTGAATGACGGAGATCTTGTCCATGGGGATACCCGTCTGATCTGACAGGAACTGGGCGTAGACCGTCTCATGCCCCTGCCCGTTCGATTGTGTGCCGACGTAAAGATTCACCGTTCCATCCTCGCAAAACGCGACCTTCGCGTTTTCGGAAGGGTCCCCCAAAATGCTTTCGATATAGTAACAGAGACCCTGCCCCCGGATCAGACCGCGTTCGGCATCCGCAGCTTTGCGGGCCTCGAACCCTGTGGTCTGGTCGGCCGCGCGGGTTAGAACCATGTCGAAATCGCCGACATCATACGTTTCGCCGGTGGAAGTGGTGTAGGGGAAATCGGCGGGGCGGATGAAATTCCTGCGCCGCAGTTCCCATGGGTCAACGCCCAGTTCACGCGCGGCGCGGTCCATCGCGCGTTCAAGCACGTAAATCGCCTCGGGGCGGCCCGCACCGCGATACGCATCCACCTGCGTCGTGTTCGTATAGAAGCCTTCGACCCGCAAATAGGTGGTCTGAACGTCATAGACACCCATCAGCACTTTGCTGAACAGGCTGGTCTGGATCGCCTGACCGAAGTGGCTGTTGTATGCGCCAAGGTTCACCTTGCTGTGGACGCGATAGGCGGTGATCTTGTGATCGGCGTCAAAGGCCAGTTCGGCCAGCGAGGTCAGATCGCGGCCATGATGATCAGACAGCATCGCCTCGGATCGGTCGGACATCCAGTGCACCGGCTGACCCAGCTTCATCGCCGCCACGGAGACGCAGAAATATTCAGGGTACGGCATGACTTTCATACCGAAACCACCACCCACATCCGGGGTCGTGACGCGTATGTCGTCCGCATCCAGTTTCAGTTTTTGCGCCAGTTGGGCCTTCATCGCCCATACGCCCTGACCTCCGTAGGAGAAATGCAGGCGCCCCTCGGACCAGTTCGCCTGACATCCGCGCGGCTCCAGCGAACTGATGATGACCCTGTTGTCGGTGACGTTCAGCGACACGGTATGCGCGGCCGCCTGAAAGGCTGCCTGGGTCGCGGTTTCGTCGCCCAACCCCCAATCGAACGCACGGTTCTCGGGCGCTTCCACGTGCAGGATCTCGCCCCCGGCCTCGACGTCCAACTTGGCCGGGCGCTCTTGCGTATCCATCCAGATCAATTCAACCGCGTTCTGCGCCTGCGTCAGGGTATCCGCAATGACAACTGCCACCGGCTCGCCCACGAAACGCACGCGATCCCTGGCCAGCATGTGCCGATCGGGCGCAGCGGCCCTGGACCCATCCCGGTTCTGCAAGACGGCCGCATTCAGCACCGTATCGATGCCTGATGCTGCCAGATCGTCCAGCGTCATGACCAGCCGAACGCCGTCGGCAGCCCGTGCGGCCTCGACATCCAGAGACGTGATGTCACCATGCGCCACCGGGCTGCGGAAGAATGCGGCAAACAAAGCGTTCCCGGGCACCGCATTATCCATGTAACGCCCCTGCCCGGTCAGGAACCGTTGATCCTCGGTCCGTTTCACCGGCTGGCTTCTGCCGAACTTTTCCATGGGTGGCCCTCCTGCGCGATATCAGGGGCGAGCCTAGCCCGCGACCCGGCGATGTCCAGCGGGGTTCACCGAAATTCGTTTGCGCCCAAAGGATGTTCGGCTAGCCTTGGGCCATGAGCTGGACGCATGATACCGTTTTTCCTTTCTCTGCCCTGATGACCAGCGGGCAGTCGACCACACATGACGTTTATGTCGGCGGTGAAGGCCCACCGATCCTGATCCTTCAGGAACTGCCCGGGATCGGGCCCGAAACGCTGGCGTTGTCCGCCAAGCTCAACGCATCCGGCTTTCGCGTCTACCTGCCTCATTTGTTTGGAACCTATGGCAAGGTTGAAATGGGCAAGAACATGGCCCGGTTGTTCTGCGTACGGCGCGAGTTCAACATTTTCGCCCGTGGCAAGCAGAGCCCCATTGCAGGATGGATGCGCGCCCTGACCCGTGAAATCAAGCAGCGCGAAAACAGCGCGGGTGTGGGCGTCATCGGTATGTGCCTGACCGGCAGTTTTGCCCTTACCCTCATGGCCGAAGACGCCGTTCTGGGCGGGGTAGCCAGCCAAACTGCGCTGCCGATCCTAGGGGGCCGCCATCTGCACATGAGCGCTGAAGACATCGGCGCGGCCTCTGCGGGTATGGCCGCGAAAGGCCCCGGTCTGGCGATGCGGTATTCCGAAGACAAGCTTGCACCAAAGAAACTGATGCGGGCGCTTGAACAGGCATTCGGCAATCTGCTGGAAACCGTCGAATATCCCGGCAAGGATCATTCGCTGCTGACGCTGGATTTCCATGAACCCGCCTATCAACGCGTTGACGCCTATTTCAAAGCACGCTTTGGCGTGGCTTAGGCGCACTAGGCCTTCCCCTTGCCGCGCGCATTCGCTATTGCAGGCGCTGACCCGAATTTGTTGACGCAGGACGCATCCCATGGCGATGGAAAAGACATTCAACGCGGCCGAAGCCGAGGCCCGCATTTATGAGGCCTGGGAACAGGCCGGAGCCTTCAAGGCAGGCGCGAACAAATCGCGCGACGAGAGCTTTTGCATCATGATCCCGCCGCCGAACGTGACCGGTGCGCTGCATGTGGGCCATGCGTTCAACAACACTCTACAGGACATTCTGATCCGCTGGCACCGGATGCGTGGCTTTGACACGTTGTGGCAGCCCGGGCAGGATCACGCCGGCATCGCAACCCAGATGCAGGTTGAGAAGATGCTGGCCGCCACCCAACAACCCAGCCGCAACGAATTGGGCCGCGAAAAGTTTCTGGAGAAAGTCTGGGAATGGAAAGGTGAATACGGCGGCACCATCATCGAGCAACTGAAGCGCCTCGGCTCTTCCTGTGACTGGTCGCGCAACGCATTTACCATGGCCGGTGCGGCGGGCGATCCGCGCACGGGCCACGAAAACAGCCCCAACTTCCACGACGCGGTGATCAAGGTTTTTGTCGACATGTACGACAAAGGCCTGATCTACCGCGGCAAGCGGCTGGTCAACTGGGACCCGCATTTCGAAACCGCGATTTCGGACCTCGAGGTCGAGAATATCGAGGTCGCCGGCCACATGTGGCACTTCAAATACCCTTTGGCGGGCGGTGAGACATATGAGTATTTGGAAAAAGATGAAGATGGGAATGTGATCTTCCGCGAGGAGCGTGATTATATTTCCATTGCCACCACCCGCCCCGAGACCATGCTGGGCGACGGCGCGGTTGCGGTGCACCCCTCGGACGAACGCTATGCGCCCATCGTCGGCAAGCTGTGCGAAATCCCGGTTGGTCCGAAAGAGCATCGCCGCCAGATCCCGATCATCACCGATGACTACCCCGACCCGAATTTCGGCTCGGGCGCGGTGAAGATCACCGGCGCGCATGACTTCAACGACAACATGGTCGCCAAGCGCGGCGGTATTCCGATGTACCGCCTGATGGACACCAAGGGCGCGATGCGGGCCGATGGGGCCCCTTATGCCGAAGAGGCAGGCAAG
Source organism: Ruegeria sp. HKCCA5463 (assembly GCF_013034175.1). Classification (NCBI taxonomy): domain Bacteria; kingdom Pseudomonadati; phylum Pseudomonadota; class Alphaproteobacteria; order Rhodobacterales; family Roseobacteraceae; genus Ruegeria; species Ruegeria sp. HKCCA5463. Next base: position 201,312 of record NZ_WQFL01000003.1, on the reverse strand, counting down.
GCGCAGGACTATGCGCGTGGGCGCGCGTTCACCGAGAACGAAATCGACGCGATCAATCTGGTGCCGGATCATCTGCGTGGCCTCGACCGGTTCGAAGCGCGGGCCAAGGTGGTGGAAGAGATCACCGCTGATGGTCTGGCCGTGATGACCCGCGCGGATGATCCGCGCCTGGGATCAACCGCTTTGAAGCCGGATCAGGAAGGCGCCGACACGCTGGTGCCGCTGGTCGAAAGCAAACCGATCATGCAGCCCTTCGGCGACCGGTCGAAGGTGGTGATCGAGCCGATGTTCACCGATCAGTGGTTCGTCGATGCCGCCAAGGTCGTCGGCCCCGCGCTGGACGCGGTCAAGGACGGCACGGTCAAGATCATCCCCGAGTCGGGCGAGAAGACCTATTACCACTGGCTGGAAAATATCGAGCCCTGGTGTATCAGCCGCCAACTGTGGTGGGGGCATCAGATTCCGGTTTGGTATGGTCTCGACCTGTCGGCAGAAGACTTCATTGACGACGAGAATGATGGCGACCTTGATCTGGTTGAATTGGGTCGTTTGCTGAACGAAGGCGGCATGCTGCACCGTGGCAATGTCATGGAATGTGCCGCGAGCTTCGAGGCCGTTACCGAAAAGTTCCTGGACGACAATGCGGACATTCCCAGCCCTCTGAGCCACGCGACCGTGATCGAAGTCGCCGACAAGCAGGAGGCGATCCATCGGTTCGCCGAAAGCCTGGCGCAGTACGCCGTTGAACAGGATCCGACCAAGCTGGTTTACCCGGTCTGGCGCGACCCTGACGTGCTGGACACGTGGTTCTCCTCCGGCCTGTGGCCTATCGGCACGCTGGGCTGGCCCGAACAGACCGAAGAGTTGCAGCGCTACTTCCCCACGGACGTTCTGATCACCGGTTTCGACATCCTGTTCTTCTGGGTCGCCCGGATGATGATGATGCAGCTCGCCGTGGTCGATCAGATCCCATTCCACACCGTTTACCTGCACCAGCTCGTCCGCGACGAGAAGGGCAAGAAGATGTCCAAGACCACCGGCAACGTCATCGACCCACTGGAGATTGTGGACGAATTCGGCGCCGACGCGCTGCGCTTCACCAACGCGTCGATGGCGGCGATTGGCGGGGTGCTGAAACTCTCCCGCGAACGCATCACCGGTTATCGCAACTTTGGCACCAAACTGTGGAACGCCGTCCGCTTTGCAGAGATGAACGAGGTTTTCACCGATGCCGTCCCGCAGCTGGACGTTGCCGATCTGAAACCCAAGGCCGCCGTGAACCGCTGGATCATCGGCGAAACCGCCCGGGTGCGCGAAGAGGTCGACGCGGCGCTGGACAGCTACCGCTTCAACGACGCGGCGAACGGGCTTTATGCCTTTGTCTGGGGCAAGGTCTGTGACTGGTATGTGGAACTGTCCAAACCTCTGCTGCAAGGCGATGACGCCAAGGCCCAGGCTGAAACCCGCACCACCATGCGCTGGGTTCTGGATCAGTGCCTGGTCCTGCTGCACCCGATCATGCCCTTCATCACCGAGGAACTGTGGGGCCTGACCGGCACCCGTGCCAAGATGCTGGTGCATGCCGACTGGCCGACCTATGCCGCCGCCGAACTGGTCGATGCCGACGCGGATCGCGAAATGAACTGGGTGATCTCGGTGATCGAGAACACCCGTTCGGCCCGCGCCCAGATGCGCGTTCCGGCCGGTTTGTACGTGCCGATGCTGGTGACCGAGATCGACGCCCACGGCCAGGCCGCCTGGGACCGGAACGAGGCGCTGATCAAGCGACTGGCCCGGATCGACAGCCTGACCAAAGCCGACACGCTGCCCAAGGGCACGATCTCGATCGCGGCGCCCGGCGCGTCCTTTGGCCTGCCGCTGGCGGATATCATCGACATCGGCGCGGAAAAGGAACGGCTGGAAAAGGCCAAGGGCAAGCTGGCCAAGGAACTTGGTGGCCTGCGCGGCCGTCTGAATAACCCGAAATTCGTGGCCTCGGCCCCCGCAGAGGTCGTGGAAGAGGCCAAAGCCAACCTCGCCGCCCGCGAAGAGGAAGAGGCGAAACTGAACGAGGCGCTGGCCCGACTGACCGAAATCGCCTGATCTTCATCTTTTCACAAATACTCAAATCCGGAACCCCGCCGCGGCCACAACGGCGGGGTTTTCTTTTGCACGCTCGGGCCTTGCCCGACCCTGCCCCTGCTTGTTAGCAATCAGCGAACACATTTCTCCGAGGCCGTCATGACGCACAATGCCCCACCGCTCCAGACAGTCTCGACCGGGCTGGTTGTGGCACTCGTCGGTTTTTTCAGCTCTTTCCCGATCGTCTTGCAGGGGTTGGCGGCGATGGGCGCGTCCCCGGCGCAGGCGGCGTCCGGATTGATGATGGCGGCGATCGCCATGGGCCTGACCGCCATCGTGCTGAGCCTGTGGTACCGACAGCCGATCAGCGTGGCCTGGTCCACGCCGGGTGCGGCCCTACTGGCGGTTTCCGCCACACCTGCGCTGGGGTTTGCCGAAGCGACAGGCGCGTTCCTTTGTGCAGGGGCTTTGACCGTGTTGGCCGGGCTGTGGCGACCATTGGGGCGAATGGCTGCGGCTATACCGACGACCCTGGCGCAGGCCATGTTGGGGGGCGTGTTGCTGCCGCTTTGCATATTGCCCTTTCAGGCAGCGGTTGACCTGCCATGGCAAGCCTTGCCGGTAATTCTGACATGGTTCATCGCCGGTCGGATCAACCGCCTGTTTGCCGTTCCGGCTGCGGTCGTAGCAGCGGCAGCCGTCGTGGTTCTGAACGCCGGGGACGCGTCGCTGACGCCGACACAATGGGTCGCGGCTCCGGTCTGGACCACGCCCAGCTTCTCTGCGGCTTCGGTCATCGGGATTGCCGTGCCGCTGTTCATCGTCACGATGGCGACCCAGAACATCCCCGGCATCGCGGTGATCCGCAGCTTTGGCTATGCGCCGCAGACCGGCAAACTGTTCTCGTCCGTGGGTTTTTCCAGCATCTTGTCTTCTCCATTCGGTGCCCCCGCCACCTGCCTTGCGGCGATCACCGCTGCGATGTGCGCGAACGAGGACAGCCACCCCGACCCCGCGCAACGCTATTGGTCTGCCGTGATGGGTGGATTGTTCTATTGCCTGTTCGGGGTGTTCGCCGTGGCGATTACCGGGTTCGCCATTCATGCCGATCCACTGTTGATGGGCACGCTGACCGGTGTTGCGCTGATCGGGGTGATGGCCAATGCCACATCCGCCGCGCTGGAAGTTCCGGCCGAGCGCGAAGCGGCCATCCTGACCTTTGCCATCACTGCATCAGGGATCACCGCGTTCGGGCTTGGTGCGGCGGTCTGGGGCTTGCTGGCAGGCGGGATGGCCTATCTTGTGAAACTACGCTTTCGCTAAACGGGTTCAAACCGCACTTCAAAGCAAGTATGTAGAGGCCATGTTTGGAGCGTTGGGAAAACTGGTCGAGCGCCAGATCAAGAAAGCCCAGGCCGAGGGTCAGTTGCAGGGCCTCGAGGGCGAAGGCCAACCACTGCCTGACCGGTCATCCGAGGCATTGAGCGATCCGGCCACCGCCGCCAGCCATCGGATCATGGCGCAGGCAGGCGTGTTGCCGGAAGAATTCGACATCAAAAAGCAGCTCGACACAGCGCGGCACGATTATGCGACCCTGACGGGCCCCGCCGAGCGTAAGGCCGCAATGGCCCGTATCGCCGATCTGGAAATGCGCTACAATATGGCCCGCGACGCACGGCGGGCCTTCATGCGGTGATCATTTGAACACGGGCTTGCGGCCCTGCATCTGCGCCATGACAACTTCCATTTGGTCGGGTTTGCCAATCAGTTCCACCTGCTCAGCGGATTCCGCCATCAGAATGTCTGCGCGGGACTGAGTTTCGGCAACCTCGATCAGACGCTTGGCAGCACGGATGGCCGAAGGGCTTTGACCCGCGATGTTTTCGGCAAGGGTCAACGCTTCGGTCAGCGGATCGTCGGACAATTGCGTCACAAGGCCCCACTCCGCCGCCTGCGGCGCACCGATCGGGCGGGCCGTATAGGTCAGCAGCCGCAGCACGTCCGACCGGACCAGCCGAGGCAGCAGAACCATGCCGCCCATGTCGGGGATGATGCCCCATTTCATCTCCATCACGGCCAGTTTCGCTTCGGGATGCGCGATACGGATATCCGCGCCCAGCGCGATTTGCAGGCCACCGCCATAAGCCACGCCCTGAATTGCGCAGATCACCGGAACCGGTACGCGACGCCAGATCAGCGCCAGCTCCTGCATCTCGTTGGCGTCTTCATGGCTGCGGGTCATCAGCCATTCCGTGGGGTCCATATGGGCCATCTTAGCAAAGCTTGCCATGTCGAGTCCGGCGCAAAAGCTTTTGCCTTCGCTGGACAGGACCACGGCACGGGCGTCCGACGCGGCGACCTCTTGCCCGGCGGACAAAAGCGCCTTGATCATTGCATCATCCAGCGCATTCATCTTGTCGCCTCGGGTCAGAGTGACATGGGCAACGTGGTCTTGATAGGCAACGGATACGCGTGACATGGAGGACCTCCGGTAATTCAATCGTGACAAACATGCCCGGACAGAATGCGGAATACCACTGCGACGTCAGGGCATGTCGCTGACAGGCATTCGCCCGAACCACGGGGAGTCGAGGGTCATGACATAGAACTGATCGCCTGCGATCTTTCCGCCGGTCGTGATGCCCAAGCGGCCTTGCGGGTCCTGTAGCGTGCGCAGGATCGTTCCTTCGCCATCGAACTGCACCATCATGCCGCGATGGATCGGCGCGGGGCGCACTGCCGGACCCAATCGCCAGATCACCTTGCGCAGGAACGGGTACGGCATCAGCGCCTCGGACGGGACACGCGGGCTGGCAAAGGCCATCCAATAGGTGCCGTCGCCCTGAGCCTCGAGGTTGTCGGGATAGCCGGGCAGGTTTTCCAGCAGGATCTCCTGCCGCCCTGCATTTGGTCCGGTCAGCCACAGCTTGTGCACGCGCGCGCGACCTGTTTCCGCGATCAGCAGAAAATCCTCGTCAGGTGAAAGTGCGACACCGTTGGTATAGACAAAGCCCTCGGCGATTTTCTCGGTGCGGCCATCGGGTGTGCGACGCGCGACGTAACCCGTATCGGACTGTTCCCAGATGGTGAGGACAGACGTCGGTTTGGTCCCGCCCATGGTTTCAGGATCGAAGCGGTCAGATGAATTCGAGAAGTAGATCGTGCCATCCCGCGCCACATCCAGCTGGTTGGCGTAGATCACCGGGGCGCCGTTGATGTCGCCCACCAGCGTGTCCAATGTGCCCGGACCGGTCCAACGCATCACCCCCCGATAGCTGTCAGCGATGTAAAGCGCGCCATCCGGTCCGGCCTTGAGGCCCAGGGGACGCCCACCAAGTTGGTCAACCTCGACCGGTTCCACCCCGTCGATGCGGTAAAGGGTACCTGACAGGCCGGTTGTGTAGATCGCCCCATCTGGCATGACGGCGATGTCTTCGGGCCCGATCTCTTGACCCGGCAGGGGGATCAGCTGCGCCGCATCCAGTGCCGTGTTTTCAACGAAATCCCCGACAAACCCGGCATCTTCCGGCATTTTGACGGCGACAGGTTTTACCGGGACCGGCCAGATCAGAAGATAGGCGAGCCCCAGGAGAATAACGATCGAGAGAATGCGCATCTGCGCTCCTTTATTCATACTTCTTTTCCAGCACGCCCAACGCCTGTGCGCGCTTGCTCATCGATCGGGCTTGGGGTTATCTGCGGACATGACCGGACCTCGATACACCCCGCTTGCCCAATCCCTGCCCGCCACCGTGCCCTTTGTCGGCCCGGAAACGCAAGAGCGCCAGCGCGGCGCGTCCTTTGTGGCCCGACTGGGCGCCAATGAGAGCATTTTCGGCCCCTCGCCCCGCGCGATCGAGGCCATGGCGCAAGCCGCGTCAGAGATCTGGATGTACGGTGACCCCGAAAACCATGACCTGCGCCATGCTTTGGCCGACCATCACGGCGTATCGCCGGAAAATATCGTCGTGGGCGAAGGTATTGACGGGCTGCTGGGCTATCTGGTTCGGCTGATCGTCGGGCCCGGGGATGCGGTTGTCACCTCGGACGGGGCCTATCCGACCTTCAACTATCATGTGGCCGGGTTCGGCGGCATTCTTCACAAAGTGCCGTATTCAGGTGATCACGAGGACCCCTCGGCGCTTTTTGCCAAGGCAGCTGAGGTTGGTGCCAAGCTGGTCTATCTGGCCAATCCGGACAATCCGATGGGCAGCTGGCATTACGGCGCGGACATCGTGGCCGCCATGGATGCTTTGCCTGATGGGTGCCTTCTGGTTCTGGATGAGGCCTATGTGGAATGTGCGCCCGAAGGGACGGCGGCACCTGTCAGTATAGATGATCCGCGCGTAATCCGGATGCGGACCTTCTCGAAGGTCTATGGCATGGCGGGTGCGCGGGTTGGCTATGCCATGGGCACGCCAGATCTGATCGCGGCCTTCAACAAGGTGCGCAACCATTTCGGCATGAACCGCGCCGCACAGGCCGGTGCTTTGGCGGCTTTGCAGGATGGCGCGTGGCTGGAGCATGTTCAGGCGCAGATCGCAGAGGCGCGCGCGCGGATCGGTACGATTGCCCGGGAAAACGGATTGGCGGCCCTGCCTTCGGCCACCAATTTCGTGGCGATTGACTGCGGGCGCGACGGGGATTTTGCCAAGGCCGTGCTGGACGCCCTGGTGGCGCAGGGGATTTTTGTCCGAATGCCGTTCGCGGCACCGCAGAACAGGTGCATTCGGGTGAGCTGTGGCCCGGCGTCTGATCTGGATGCGTTCGCCGCCGCTTTGCCCGAGGCGCTCGCGGTTGCGCGGGTGCGCTGATTGATCCCTTTGCGCCCAGTCGGACAGCAAAGGGGGGCTGCCTGCCCCCCATCGCGCCAAGGCGCGATTCCCCCCGAGGATATTTTTGGCCAGATGAAGAGGCGGATCCTGCGGAGACGCCCGAAGGGTGTCAGGCCGCCAGCACGGCGGCGGCGGCTTCGAGGGCCCCCTTTCCACGCGATATGTCAAGTGCAGCCATGCCCGTTTCCACACCGCCCAGAATCGCCATGACCATCTGCCCGTTGATATGCCCCATATGACCGAGACGGAAACAGCTGTCATAATCCTCCATCCCCAAGCCGATGCCCAATGTCAGGCCCAACCGGGTTTCGGTGAACGTACGCAGGGCCGTGCCGCGACCTTCCGTCAATCGCAGGGCCGTGACGGCGTGGCTGCGAAAGGCACGGTCGGCGACGTTCAGGTACAACATGCCGCCTTCGGCCCAGGTCTCACAGGCCGCCCAGATGGCATTGGCCAGGCGCTCATGGCGGGCCCAGACCTGCTCGATCCCCTCTGCATGGATCAGATCAAGCGCGGCGCGCAGGCCATAGAGGTGGTGCGTGGGCGCGGTGCCGTTGAAATACTGGTAGAACAGGTCTGGATTAGCGCGCGGCTGCCAATCCCAATATTGCGAAACGCGCGGCATGGTGGCCCGTTTGGATTGTGCTTTCTTGTTGAAGAAAACAAAACCGATGCCCGCCGGGGTCATCAGGCCTTTTTGGCAAGCGGCAACTGTGACATCGACGCCCCAGCCATCCATCTCGAACCTGTCACAACCCAACGAGGCAATGCAGTCTGCCATCAACAGCGCCGGGTGTTGCAGGTCGTCCAGAAGCCTGCGCAGCGCCGGGATGTCGTTCCGGATCGAACTGGATGTATCCACGTGGACCGCCAGAACCGCCTTGATCTGGTGGTTTCGATCCGCACGCAACGCGTCTGCGATCCGGTCGAAATCCCAGGCTGACGAGGTGCCGAAATCGATCAATTGGACCTTTGCCCCGATCCCTTCGGCCATTTCTGCCCAGCCATGGGTGAACCTGCCCGAGGCAGGGGCCAGAACGGTTTCGCCGGGGGCGATCACGTTGGACAGTGCCGCCTCCCAGGTGCCGTGGCCATTGGCGATATAGATGGCAACGTTGTGCTTTGTGCCGGCAACCCGGCACAGATCGCGCGTCAGGCCGGGCATCATATCAATAAGTTCGCCATCATAGATGTTGGGCGACGGACGGTGCATGGCTTGCAAAACCGCGTCCGGCATGACCGAAGGGCCCGGAATGGCCAAATATGTCCGCCCCTGGGAAAGGGCAACTGTCTGTGTCATGGGGTCAACCTGTATGAATTGACGCCCACATTACCGAGAGGCCGCGCGGCGTCAATCCGCCAGCTTCGACGCCTCGCGCGCAAGTGTCTCGATCCCGGCCCAGTCGCCGTTTTCGACCAGTTGCTTTGGTGCGACCCAGCTTCCACCAGCGCAGATCACGTTGGGCAATGACAGGTAGTCGCTGGCGTTGGAAGGCGACACGCCACCCGTCGGACAGAAGCTGATCTGGGGCAGCGGCGCGCCGGTTGCCTTGAGCGCGGGCGCGCCGCCCGACGCCTCGGCCGGGAAGAATTTCAGCATGTCATAGCCCTTCTCCAGCAACGCCATAGCCTCGCTTGCCGTCGCGGCACCGGGCAGCAGCGGCAGGTCTTCGGCCTCGCAGGCCGCAATCAGGGCATCCGTGGCACCGGGGGAAACGCCGAAAAGCGCACCCGCTTGTTTGGCAGCGCGGACATCTTCGGGCGTGACCAGTGTGCCTGCACCGACCACGCCGCCGGGCACCTCGGACATGACCTTGATCGCATCCAGTGCCGCCGGGGTGCGCAAGGTCACCTCAAGCGCGGGCAAGCCGCCGGCGATCAGCGCCTCGGCCAGCGGGCGGGCCTGTGCGGCGTCATCGACAACCAGCACCGGAACAATGGGCGCCAGGGCGCAGATTTCGCGGGTGCGTTGAGTTTTGGACATCTATTACGCTCCGAATATGCTGGCGCCAGTGTCGGCGGACCCGACATTCTGCCGGAACGCCGCGAAGAGATCGCGCCCGACACCGTGTTGATTGGCAGAAAGGTCGGCGGTGGCGGGGGACCGGTCCAATACCCCTTTGGTCAGGATATCCAGGTCGCCGTTGACCGCGTCGACACGCAGGATATCACCGTCTTGCAGGTAGGCGATGGGCCCGCCGTCCAGCGCCTCGGGGCAGACATGGATGGCGGCGGGTACTTTGCCGGATGCACCCGACATGCGACCATCTGTGACCAGCGCCACCTTTTGCCCCCTGCCTTGCAGGATCGACAGTATCGGGGTCAGAGAATGCAGTTCAGGCATCCCATTGGCCTTTGGCCCCTGAAAGCGGACCACGACGATGACGTCATCTGTGAACTCTCCGGCCTTGAAGGCGGCTTTTACCTCATCCTGATCGTGGAACACCCGCACGGGTGCTTCGACGACCTGATGTTCTGGCGCGACGGCTGATACTTTCATGACCCCGGTGCCCAGATTACCGGTCAGGCGCGACAGGCCCCCGGTGGGCTGGAACGGGTCATTGGCCGGGCGCAGGATCTTTTCGTTCAGGCTGTGTCCCGAACCATCCTGCCAGATCAACTCACCATCGATCAGTTTGGGTTCCTTGGTATAGTTGTGCAGCCCCTGCCCTGCGACGGTCAGCGTGTCCGGGTGCAGCAAGCCTTGTTCAAGCAATGTACCGATCGTGTACCCAAGTCCGCCGGCCGCGTGGTAATGGTTCACATCCGCCAGGCCGTTGGGATAAACCCGCGCAACCAGCGGAACCACAGCGGAAATATCGGAAAAATCCTGCCAGTCCAACACGATACCACCAGCGCGCGCCATGGCGATCAGGTGGATCAGCAGATTGGTTGAACCACCGGTCGCCATCAGACCGACGATGCCATTGACGAAAGCGCGTTCATCCAGAACCTGACAGACCGGTGTATAGCTGTTGCCCAGCGCGCTGAGCGACAGGGCACGGCGCGCGCCTTCCTCGGTCAGGGCGTCACGCAGCGGGGTATTCGGATTGACGAAGCTGGAACCCGGCAGGTGCAGCCCCATAAACTCCATCAGCATCTGGTTGGTATTGGCGGTGCCATAAAAGGTACAGGTGCCGGGGCCGTGATAGGCCGCCATTTCAGCCTTCATCAGCTCTTCGCGGCCCACTTCCCCGGCGGCGAATTTCTGTCGGACCTTGGCTTTTTCGTCGTTCGGCAAGCCGCTGGTCATCGGGCCTGCGGGCAGGAATACGGCCGGCAGATGGCCAAAGGCCTGCGCGCCGATGATCAAGCCGGGCACAATCTTGTCACACACCCCAAGAAAAACAGCCGCGTCATAGGTGTTGTGGCTAAGCGCCACACCGGTTGCCAGCGCGATGACGTCGCGCGAGAACAGCGACAGCTCCATCCCCGCTTCGCCCTGGGTGACACCGTCGCACATGGCTGGCACACCGCCTGCCACCTGTGCCGTTCCGCCGGCGGCGCGGATCGCGTCGCGGATCAGGGCGGGATAACGTTCAAACGGCTGATGGGCCGAAAGCATGTCATTATAAGCGGTGACAATGCCCAGATTGCCGGCGGTGCCGGTGGCCATCGATTGCTGATCTTCGCCTGCGCCCGCATAGGCATGGGCCTGACCGCTACAGGACAGATGCGCACGGGCAGGACCCTTGGATCTGGCCTGCTCCATCCGTTCAAGATGTGGGCCGCGCAGATCGGCGCTGCGGTCGATGATCCGTTTGGTGACATCGGAAATGACTGAGTGAACCATGATTACCCTCCGATCTGACGCCAGCGGCGCCCGTCGCGATGCATCAGCATCAATGCTTCTTCGGGGCCCGAACTGCCCTGATCGTATCGGGATGGGCGGTCTCCGCGCTGCTCCCAGCCCTGAATGATGGGATCGACCCAGGCCCAGGCGGCCTCGGCCTCGTCCCCACGCATGAACAGTGTCTGATCGCCACGGATGACATCCATGATCAGCCGCTCATAAGCGTCGGGGGCTTGCGCTTCGGCCCCAAGTGCATCGGCAAAGCTCATGTCCAGCGCAACATCCGACAGCCGGAAGCCCCCCGGCCCCGGATCCTTGATCGTGGTGCGCAGGGTGATGCCTTCGTCAGGCTGCAACCGGATCACCAGAACGTTTCCGTGCAGAGGGCCGACATTGGGAAAAATCGTGTGCGGCGGATCGCGGAAGAACACCGCAATTTCGGATTCCCGCGCGCGCAGACGCTTGCCAGTGCGCAGATAGAACGGCACACCTGCCCAACGCCAGTTGCCGATATGAACCTTGAGGGCGATGAAGCTTTCGGTTCGGCTGGCGGGGTTGCCGACATGATCGACATAACCGCCCTCGCCCTTTTCGGCCCGGTACTGACCGCGCGCGATGTCAGACTGGGCCACGGGCTCCAGCGCTTCGATCACCTTGACCTTTTCATCGCGAACCGCGTTCGGCGAGAATTTCGACGGCGGTTCCATTGCGGTCAGACACAGCAACTGAACCAGATGGTTCTGGACCATGTCCCGCATTGCGCCGGACTGATCGTAATAGGCCCCGCGCCCTTCGACGCTTACGGTCTCGGCCACCGTGATCTGCACGTGGTCGATATGGGTCGAATTCCAGAGGGGTTCGAACAGCGAGTTGGCAAAGCGCAGCGCCATCAGGTTCTGCACGGTCTCTTTGCCCAGATAATGGTCGATCCGGTAAATCTGATGTTCTTCGAAACAGGCACGCAAGCCTTCGTTCAGCGCCTTCGCCGAGGCAAGATCGTGCCCAAATGGTTTTTCGACGACAATGCGGCTGTCCGGTGTCGCAAGACCGGCGTCATGCAGCCGCTGCGCTATACCCGAAAAAAGGCTTGGACCAACGGATAAATAAAAGGCCCGCACGACGTCTTCGCGCATCCGTTCTTTCAGATCGGACCACCCGGCCTCGCCCAGCGCATCCACGGGCACATATTCGACATGGGCAAGAAACCGATCCAATGTTTCCCGGGAAAAACCGGGCGCGAACTGTTCCATCGATTTGCGGACCTGATCGCGAAACCCGTCATTGTCGATATCAGAGCGTGCCGTACCGATGATCCGCGCGCCGTCGGGCATTTGGCCGACCTCGAAGCGATGGTACAGGCCCGGCAGGATTTTACGCTGCGCCAGATCGCCGGTCGCACCGAAAAGCACCAGATCAAATGGCTCTACCGGAATTACGCGTGAAACCATCACAGGCTCCTTCTGAATTTGCCGATATCAGCTTAGCACGGCGTGATACCCCGCAAAACCTGACATGTTATCGCTAACACTGTCTGTCTATTAGAAAGCCGCCCATGAAAAATCAAGCACAGTTTGAAGAAATCGTGCCGTTTAGCGCATCAGGTCTGATGGCGCAGCCAGTCCATGACCGCAGGACGCACCGATTGCTCTCCGCGGTGGCGCGCGTCAGCGATGATTTTGCGAACCTCCGCCAGATTGGACCGCAACAACAGGCTTTTGACCGGGCCGATCGAGGCAGGCCGCATCGACAGCGTCCGTATCCCCATCGCCGCAAGGCACAAGGCCTCGACCGGGCGGCCTGCATCTTCACCACAGAAGCTGAGTGGCGTGTCCGAGATATCGCAGCGTTCGACGATGCGTTCCATCAGGCTCAGGAAGCTGACATTCAGCGTGTCATAGCGGCGCCGGACCAGTTCGTTCTCACGGTCAGCGGCAAAGAAGAACTGCTTGAGATCGTTCCCGCCAATCGAAATGAAATCCACCTCGTCAAAGAACTTCTGCGGTGCAAAGGCCAGTGACGGGGTTTCCAGCATCGCGCCCACTTCAAGCGTTTCGGGCAGGACATGGCCCAGTCGCTTTTCCCGCTCGATGGTTTTGTTCACTTCCCAGCGGGCTTCGCGATATTCCTCGGCCTGTGCGACAAAGGGGAACATGATGGTCAGCGGCCGGCCATTGGCCGCCCGCAGCAAGGCCTGCAACTGCATCCGCATGACGCCGCGCTTGTCCAGACCGACCCGAATGGCGCGCCAGCCCAGCGCCGGGTTTGGTTCCGCCACGTGCTTCATATAGGGCAGAACCTTGTCCGACCCGATATCGAGTGTGCGGAATACCACCCTTTTGCCACCAGCCGCGTCCAGAACACGCTGATACTGGCTGACCAGTTCTGACCGTTTCGGCATCTGGTTGCGGATCAGGAATTGCAGTTCAGTGCGGAACAGGCCAACGCCCTCGGCGCCCGAGGTGCCAAGCGATGGCAGGTCGGCCATCAGACCTGCATTCATCACAAGGTTGATACGCGATCCGTCCCGCGTCACGCAGGGTGTTTCGCGGATCGACGCATAACGTTCCTGCGCCTTTGCCTGCATCGCGATCTTGTCGCGGAAGGCACTGACCACGCTGTCTTCCGGGCGCAGATGCACAACGCCCTGATCACCATCCACCAGAATGTGATCTCCGTTCAGGGCCTCGGTGGTGATCCGGCCCACATGCACGACCAAAGGAATCGCAAGCGCCCGCGCAACAATCGTGGCATGACTGCCGACAGAGCCTTCTTCGAGCACGATCCCCTTCAGCGCCCGTCCGTATTCCAGCAAGTCGCCGGGGCCGATATTGCGCGCGATCAGGATCGGATCGGGTGGCAGATCAGCACTGTCCGTCTTGCCTTGACCGGTCAGGATGCGCAGCAGGCGATTGCTGAGATCGTCCAGATCCGCAAGACGTTCACGCAAGTACGGATCGGTGACCTGCCCCATGCGCGCGCGGGCCTGGGATTGTTCTTTCTCCACCGCGGCTTCGGCGCTGAGACCCAGGGCTATGTCTTCCTCCATCCGCCGCATCCAGCCTTTGGAATTGGCAAACATGCGGTAAGCTTCCAGAACCTTCAGCTGTTCCTTGTCGCCGCCCTGCGAAATTTCGAGCATCTTGTCGACGCCGACGCGCAGTTCCTCCACCGCTTCGACCAAACGTTCGCGTTCCCGTTGAGGGTCTTCGGCGATTGGATTGGTAACCACAACGCGGGGTTCGTGCAGCCAGACATGCCCTTCGGCAGACCCTTCCTGCGCCGGGCCGCCGCGCAGCAGAACCGATTGCTGGTGCAGGGGTGACAGGGCCGCGCCTTCGCCGACAAAAGCCCCAAGCTCAGCCATTTCGGCCAGAACCATGGCCACCACTTCCAGCGCATAGACCTCATCGGCGGAAAACTCGCGCGCCTCGCGGGACTGGACGACCAGAACGCCCAGCTTTTCCCCAAGGCGTTGAACCGGCACACCAAGGAACGAGGAAAATCGTTCCTCGCCGGTTTCCGGCATGTAACGAAAGCCCTTGGCCGACGGCGCGTCGGCGGTGTTGACGACCTTGCCGAACTTGGCGACCCGCCCCACAAGACCTTCGCCCATACGCATCCGGGTTTTATGAACCGCTTCCGGAGACAGCCCCTCGGTCGCGCAAAGTTCCAGCGTGTCTTCATCGCGAAACAGGTAGATGGAACACACCTCGGCCCTGATACTGTCGGCAATCAGGTGCGTGATCCGGTCAAGACGTTCCTGACCGGCGGCTTCGCTCGCCATTTCTTCGCGCAACCGCCGCAGCAGCTTGCGGGATTCTGTTTCCGTGCCGTCCGCCATGGCCCAACCGATTTAGTGTGTCAGGCGATACCTTTGGCCGATAAGCTCAGGCCGCCTTGTCCAGTTCAAAGGCATCATGCAGTGCCTGAACAGCAAGTTCCATGTATTTCCTGTCGACAAGGACGGAAATTTTGATCTCGGAGGTTGTAATGACCTTGATGTTGATCCCCTCATCCGAGAGCACCTTGAACATCTTGGCCGCCACGCCCGATTGCGAGCGCATCCCGATACCCACAACCGAGACCTTGCAGACATCAGTATCTGCAACCAGTTCGGCATAGTTCAGCTCGCCCTTTTCCTTGATCGCCAGCAGCGCTTTTTCGGCGCGGGCCACCTGATCGGTGGGACAGGAAAAGGTCATGTCCGTGCGCCCCTCGTCCGAGATGTTCTGGACGATCATGTCGACATTCACGCCCTCTTCGCTGAGCGCCGAGAAGATGGTCGTGGCGATGCCCGGTCGGTCGGCCACGGAAACAACGGTCATCTTGGCTTCGTCGCGGGAATAGGCCACACCGGCCACAACATTGGATTCCATAATATCCTCCTCGTCGCAGACCAGCGTGCCGGCCTCATCGGATTGTTCTTCAAAGCTTGAGAGAACGCGCAGTTTCACTTTGTATCGCATCGCAAGTTCGACCGAGCGGGTTTGCAGAACCTTGGCACCAAGCGACGCCAGTTCCAGCATTTCTTCGAACGAGATGCGGTCCAGCTTGCGGGCCTTTTCGCAGATGCGCGGATCGGTGGTGTAGACGCCATCAACGTCCGTATAGATGTCGCAGCGTTCGGCGTCGAAGGCTGCCGCAAAGGCAACCGCCGTGGTATCCGACCCACCCCGGCCCAGTGTCGTGATCCGGCCTTCCGCGCTGATGCCCTGGAACCCGGCAACCACGGCAACACGCATACCTTCGCTGAATTTCTGGTTCAGGTTCTCTGTCGGAATTTCTTCGATCCGCGCCTGACTGTGCGCGCTGGTGGTCAGCAGCGGCACCTGCCAGCCCTGCCAGCTGCGCGCGGGGATGTCCATTTCCTGCAAGGTCAGGGCCATCAGGCCAGCGGTTACGTTCTCGCCCGAGGACACGACGGCATCGTATTCCCTGGCGTCGAACAGAGGCGACGTTTCGTTCACCCAGCCCACAAGCTCGTTGGTCTTGCCCGACATGGCCGAGACGATGACGATCACGTCATAGCCCTTGGCAACTTCAACGCCGATACGTTTGGCGGCGCGGCGGATGCGGTCCAGATTGGCGACCGATGTGCCGCCGAATTTCATTACGAGTACGGGCATGGGGGCAAAAGTCTCCGCGCCTTGGATTAGAAGTTCCGTGCCTCATAAGCGAGGGGCACCGCAAGGGCAAGGGCGCAAAGCGGTCGCCCCTGCGGCGCAGGGCCGCTTTACATTGCACTGGCGCAATGTCAGCCTAAGGACACCAACCAGATCAAGAGGTTCTTCATGTTTCGCCTAGCCCTCGCCTTTGCCCTATTGTCGTCGCCTGCACTGGCCCAGGTCGCGAGTGTCGCCGGGACAGACGGCAAGAACGCGCTGGGCACAATACCCTGCGCTGCAAATGCCGGTGATCCCGTACAAAGCTGCCACGCGGAACTGCGCCGCCATGACGACGGAAACATAACGGTCGCAGTGGCCCTGGGAGGCGGACATGTGCGCAATATCTATTTCAAGGATGGCGTGCCGGAATCCAGCAATTCGACCTCGAAAATCTCACATGAAACGCGAGGCGATATGATGGTGGTCTACATTGAACCTGGTGAGGTCTTCGAAATCCCCAAAGCCGCATTGACCTCTCAGTAGGCGTGCGGTTGCCCGTCATAGGTTTCAAAACAGCCCGTTGTGCCTAGCGACAAGGCATCAAATCGTTCAATCAGGCCGGACACGGCCTGATCCACATCGATATCCGCCGCTGCACCGCCCATATCCGTCTGAACCCAGCCCGGATGATAGATGCCGACGGCAATCCCGTCATCTTTGAGATCCATCGCCAGATTCCGTCCAAGGTTCAAAGCCGCCGCCTTGGACGCCCGGTAGATGTAACTGCCACCCGGCGCAAGTGTGTGCGACGCCATTTTCGACGAAAGGATCGCAACTTTACCGCCCGCGGCGCGCAGGTTGGGCAAAAGGGTCTGTATCGTCAGAAAGACCCCCGTGACATTTACCGCAAAGCTGTGCGCCCACATGTCGGCCGGATAGCCATCGATCGAATGCCCCTTGTCCAGATACACGCCGGCATTGCAGACCAGCAGATCGACAGGCTGGTCTTTCATCTGTTTTGCCATGGCGGATTGCTGCACGGGATCGGACACATCCAGACGCACCTGCATGCTGCCGTCACGCGCCGTCCCAGTGACCTTGTCCCCCCGGTTCACGTAACGCTTTGCCAGGGCTTGCCCGATGCCGCGATTGGCGCCGGTGATCATGATGTGCATGATCAATTGGTTTTTCTGCTGGGGACAAACGGCAGCGGAGCCACCGGCACGCCATCTTCGATCAGGGATTTCGCCTCATCCAGCTTGGCTTCTCCGTAGATGGCACGCTCCGGCGCCTCGCCCAAATGAATCTTGCGCGCCTCGCTGGCGAAATCTTTCCCGACATAATCCGAGTTTTCTTCGACATGGCGGCGCATCTCGGCCAAAACCTTCTCGACTTCGGGCGATGGGGTGGCAACGTCGATCTTTTGTTCCGGGGCGGAACGGATTTCACTTTCCTTCCGTGCATTCCGCGCCGGGCGGACGCGTGGCGTCATGACCGCTTTCTCGACCTGCGTGCACCCGCAAACCGCGCAGGTGACCATACCCACAGAGGCCAGCTTGTCATAGGCTTCTGCGGATTGGAACCAACTGTCGAAACTGTGGCCTTCGCTGCATTTCAACGCGTATTGAATCATGTTCAGTCCAAAAAAACGATTGGCGAATAGATACCGATCAAGGTGACAATATCAAGCCTATCAGATGCTACTTTAATGTGAGTACGGCTTAAAGTCGCGCAACAATTCAGCAAGCTCATGAGAATCGACCTTTAGCGCTGCTTTTTTCGGCGAAAACCATTTGCGCCGACGCTCGGTCTTTTCCGGGTATTCCTGCGACACAGTGCTTACATGCACTGGAAAAACATCCACCAGACACAAGGATGGGGGCCGGTTAGAATGATGTTTGTGGTGCAGGAACTGCCCCAGTCGCGCCCCGTTGATCCGGCCAGATACACCCGCCTCTTCCCAAGCCTCTTGCAATGCGGTTTCCTGCGGGCTCAGACCGGGGATGAGCCATCCTTTGGGAATGATCCATCGCCGCGACTTGCGTGTCGTGATCAACAAAATCTTGGGACGGCCGCGCTTGATCCGGAAACATAAAGCCGAGGATTGCCGCAAAACTGGCTGCCTTGCAGCTTTTGGAAGGTCATGAAGCAACAATCGTGCTTTCATCGAGCGACGCTCCCTTTCGGTCGAACGTCAGCCATCCAAATTGGTACGCTCACCTAATCTAGCGGCTGGCACCTGCAATCATACCACATGATGTAACACACGCCAAGTCACTCGCGTCGCCCAAGATATCGCCTACATTCGGGCAGAAAGCCGCCGTGCCAGATCCTCATGGGGGATGTCAGCGTCAATTGCCAGCCGGCGCAAACCGAAATGCACGCGCGCTATTTGCTGATAATAGCGCGTGTAGACATAGTTCGTGCCACCGCCGGCCAATGCCCCCAGCACAGGAACGGACTGGGCTGCAAGCTTTTGCCCCAGTACTATCGAAAAACGCGGCGCAACGGCGGCAATCAGGCGTTGCATGGCCGGTCCGGTCAGGGTTAGCCGGACCGAGAAAAAACCCAAGTCTGCTCCATCATCATGCGACAATGGTCCCGCTGCCGACAAGACGCGGACGCAATCGAACTTTACGTTTTCGGCAGAGGGGTCAAACCCCTCGCGCGCGGCGGCCCCCTGAATCGCGCGCAGCAGCATTGCGGTTGTCGCGGGCAGCTCCATCAGGGCTGTCGAAACGCCGCCCAGCCCCCCGGCCGCACCCATGGCAGTCGTCACCGCGGTGTTGACCCAGGGCTGCTGATCAGGAACCGCGCGCCGCGAGCCCTCGGCCGCATGCATCGCCAGCCATAACGCCTGCTCGGTTGCGCCTGTCAGGCCATTCCGAACGGGTTCGGGCAATTGCTCCAGCAATGACTCGGCTGACCCCCCAAGTTTGTTGAGAAGTTTCACGCCAACCCCTCCGGCGGATCGGTAGTGGTCCGCCAAACGATCCAGTTCGGCCTCGGTATCCACGTTTTCAACAAGAACAACGTTCTGCATTCACGCCCTCCTGCCTACCAACATCGGCGCTGCGCAGCATGGTTTCAATAGGTCAGCGGCCCCAACGCGTTACCGCGCCCTGAACCCCGGACCAGGCGCCGGGCACCAGTTCCAGCCCCAAAACCCTGTCAGGGTTGGTGGGCGGAGGCATCTCGACCGCGTGCAATCGTGTGAAACCGAACCGGCTGTAATAGGGCTCATCCCCCACCAGCATGACCCTTTGCCAACCGCGTGTGCGCCCCGCCTCGACTCCTGCATGTATCAAATATCCGCCCAGGCCTTCACCTTGGTGGGTGGGGTGCACGGCAACCGGCCCCAACAGCAGAGCATCGTGATCACCGACATGAACCGGCCAGAACCGGATCGCACCGGCCAGAATCCCCTGGCCGTCGCGCGCGACCAAAGACAAGCCCGCAACCGGCGGCACGTCATCACGCAAGCGGTAGGACGACAAGGCCTCGCGACCCGGCGCAAAACACAGGTCATATAGGGCTTCGACCTCCCACCAGTCGTCCGGCTCTTCCGGCCTGATCCCGAATTGCTGCACCCTGCCCTCTTTTACTTGCTGGCAATCGCCCTAGCACTTCGCTACGCCTTGGGCAAACGCTTGGAGTTCAGATGTTCTATCGCCCCGAAGACGGCCACGGATTGCCGCACAACCCGTTCAACGCCATCATCACGCCGCGCCCGATTGGCTGGATTTCGACTCGGGACGCGGATGGGATCAACAATCTGGCGCCTTATTCCTTCTTCAACGGCGTCGCCTATACGCCACCGCAGGTCATGTTTGCCTCGACCGGCACCAAACAGGATCAGAACGCTGGCAAGGACAGCATCGCCAATATCGAGGCCACGGGCGTGTTTTGCGTAAATGTCGTGGCCCATGCGCATCGGGACGCAATGAATGCAAGTTCGGCCGGGTTGCCGAAAGAAGTTGATGAGTTTTCGCATGCCGGGCTTTTACCCATAGAATGCGAAACCATACCCTGCGCACGGATCGAAGGGGTCCCAGCTGCGTTGGAATGCAAGCTGACCCAGATCGTCACGCTGCCCGGTGAAGCCAATCGGGTGGTGTTTGGCGAGGTGACGGGTGTGCACCTGCACGACGATCACATTCGGGACGGCAAGTTTGACGTGACCTCGTTCCAACCTTTGGCGCGGCTCGGGTATCGCGATTACTCTGTCGTTTCCGAGTTGTTCAGCCTTTCGAGACCGGATGACTGATGCCTCTGCCTGACGCCGCGCGCCGATATCCTGTCACTCTGCCAGATGGTACGGAACACAGAGGAACAGCCTTTCTGTCACAGGTGATCAACCACCCCAGAATTCAGGTGGGCGATTACACCTATGCGTCAGATTTTGACGCGCCCGAGGATTGGGCCAATCGTTTGGCGCCTTACCTTTTCGAGTTCTCGCGCGAAAAGCTGGTTTTGGGAAAGTTTTGCCAAATTGCCCATGGCGTCCGCTTTGTGACAGCCTCGGCAAATCACGCAACGGATGGGATAACTTGTTTTCCCTTTCCGGTTTTCGATCCGGAACGGATGCTGGAATATCAGCCAGACGTCCGGGACACCCAAGTCGGCAACGATGTCTGGATCGGCTATGGCGCGCTGATCATGCCAGGAGCCAGTATCGGTGACGGAGCGATAATTGGTGCGGGTTCAGTTGTTCGCGGGACAATCCCGCCTTTTTCGGTTGTCACCGGCAATCCTGCCGAGATAAGGCGGTATCGTTTTGACGCCGACAAGATCGAGCGGTTGCTTGCTTTGAAGTGGTGGGATTGGCCAGCCGAATTGATCACCGAAGCCGAAAGCGTCCTGCTGAGGGGAGATATCGAAACCCTGGAGCGTCTGGCCCTTTGAAAAAGGCGGCTTGTTCAGCCGCCTTTCAAAGTCAGTGCCCGCCCAGAATGCCGGTGCGGACAGAGTAGTCCACCGCCAGTTCGTAATCCGGATCATCATCACTGTCGACCATGAGGTGTCCCGCTTTTTTCAGCAGTTTGTGACAGTCACGGCTCAGGTGACGCAGCATGACCCGTTTACCTGCCGCCTCGTATTTTGCGGCGATGTTCTCGATGGCTTGCAGGGCGGACTGATCCACCACGCGGCTTTCGGCGAAGTCGATGATGACGGTTTCGGGGTCGTTCGGGACGTCGAACAGTTCGACAAAGCCGTCAGAGGACCCAAAGAACAGTGGCCCCTGAATTTCATAGACTTTCGCGCCTTTCTCGGTCTCGGAGTCACGCGTGACCGCATGAATGCGCTTGGCATTGTTCCAGGCATAGGCCAGCGCCGAGACGATGACGCCGACCACAACGGCAACGGCCAAGTCCTCCATCACCGTTACGACGGTGACCAGAACGATGACGAAGGCATCGGTCATTGGCACTTTACGCAGAATTTTGAACGAGTTCCACGCAAAGGTGCCGATCACAACCATGAACATCACGCCAACCAGCGCGGCCAGCGGGATTTGTTCGATCAGGGGTGATGCGAACAGGATGAAGACCAGCAGGAAAAGCGCTGCTGCAATTCCGGCAATACGAGTACGCCCGCCGGATTTCACGTTGATCATCGACTGCCCGATCATCGCGCAACCGCCCATGCCGCCGAAAAATCCGGTCACGATATTCGACGCGCCCTGCGCGATGCATTCCTGAGACGCCCCACCACGCTTGCCCGTGATCTCACCCACGAGGTTCAGGGTCAGCAGGGATTCGATCAGGCCGATAGCGGCCAGAATGACTGCATATGGCAGGATGATCTCAAAGGTTTCCCAATTCAAAGGAACCATTGGAATATGGAAGGAAGGCAGGCCGCCTTCGATCGATGCCAGATCGCCGACGCGCGGCACATCAAGGCCAAAGCCGATCACGATTGCCGCGACAACCAGAATACCGGCCAGCGGCGCAGGAATAATGCGTGTAATCCGGGGCATGACCCAGATCACTGCCATTGTCAGCCCGACAAGTCCCAGCATGGTGTAAAGCTGCATCCCGGACAGCCATTCGCCGCCGCTCATGCCATGACCGGTATTTTCCATGGTTCCGGGCACTTTGAACTGTCCCATCTGGGCAAGAAAGATCACGATGGCCAGACCGTTCACAAAGCCCAGCATGACAGGATGCGGCACCAAACGGATGAAGCGCCCCCAATGCATCGCCCCGGCGATGACCTGAAGGATTCCCATAAGAACAACGGTCGCGAACAGGTATTCAACCCCATGTTCGGCCACCAGTGCCACCATGACAACCGCAAGCGCGCCGGTCGCACCCGAGATCATGCCCGGTCGTCCACCGATCAGTGCGGTGATCAAACCGACCAAAAACGCCGCATAAAGACCGACCAGCGGGTGCACGCCCGCCACAAAGGCAAAGGCCACCGCCTCGGGCACCAGTGCAAGGGCAACCGTCAGGCCGGACAGCAGCTCGATCCGCAGGCGTGAGAAGGTCAGCCCTTCATCTGGAACCCAGCGCAGATCGGGAATGGCGAGGCGATTGGCAAAGCTTGCCAGCAAGGCTCGGGGCATCAGACAGTCCTATAGGATTATATGTTCGCGCGAAGGCGTCGTTGTAGCTGGCGCGCCGGCATTGAGCTACTGCATAAAACGGGATGCAGCCATGCGCGTGACGCATACGTGACGCTCGCGGCAAGTTGATTTGCAGAACCATGATGAAGCCACAACATGTGAGGCCATGCGTTGGATCCTCTTCTTACTGTTCCCGGCCCTTCCCGTCCTTGCACAGGATTTGGATGGCAATGACACGGCCGGCAACTGGCGGGTAACGCATCACGAGATTTTCGGCATCTGGAATTCGATCTGTGACGAGCGCGAAGAAGACGGTGCCCTGCGGCAGCGGTGCTACATCCGACGGGCAGAAGTGTTTTCCTTTCGGCCAAAATTTGCGGCACAGTTCGTTTTCATTACGCCCGAACCTGAAGGTTTCAAAGTTGAATTCGGGATCGAGCCGGGCACTTTCTTCAACCCATCCGGATTTCGCATCGACAACGGCGAAGAAGCCATATGGCGCACGCGGCGCCCCGGATGCCTGACCGGGCTTGGCTGTACCTTCGAAGACCAACGCGCCAAGGCGCTTTTGGATGCCATGCTAACCGGCGATGCGTTCCGCTTCGTGTTCCGAGACCGGCACGGACAATCACAGGATCTGACCTGGTCTCTGGGCATGTTTGGCGCGGCCTGGGATGATTTCACCGTGCAATCGCAGCAGCGCAACCTGTTGACGTTACGGGAATAGGCCTCTTGTCAAATCCGGGCTGAACCCGCACAAATTCAACATCAGTTATTCAGGCGGAGCAGGACAGTGACCCAAACCAGGATAGCCGTCATCGGCGGATCGGGCATCTATGACATCGATGGGCTGGAAAACCCGGAATGGGTAGAGGTTGAGACCCCTTGGGGAACGCCGTCAGACCAGATCCTGACAGGGGCGCTTGACGGTGTCGATATGGCCTTTCTGCCACGTCATGGGCGCGGTCATGTGCATTCACCCACCGATGTACCTTATCGCGCCAATATCGATGCGCTGAAACGGTTGGGCGTGACGGACGTGATCTCGGTTTCGGCCTGCGGATCGTTCCGCGAACATATGGCTCCGGGTGACTTCGTGATTGTCGATCAGTTCATCGATCGCACTTTTGCACGGGACAAGAGCTTTTTCGGAACGGGCTGCGTTGCCCATGTCAGCGTTGCCCATCCCACCTGCCCACGCCTGTCGGACGCATGCGAGACGGCAGGTAAGGCCGCCGGCATCACCATCCACCGGGGCGGCACCTATCTGGCGATGGAGGGCCCCCAGTTTTCCAGCCTTGCGGAATCCAGGATGTATCGCGAGCAATGGGGCTGTGACGTGATCGGCATGACCAACATGCCCGAGGCGAAACTCGCCCGCGAGGCCGAGCTGTGTTACGCGTCGATCGCGATGGTCACCGACTATGACAGCTGGCACCCGGACCATGGCGAGGTGGACGTGTCCACGATCATCGCCACCCTGACCGGCAATGCCGACAAGGGCCGTACACTAGTCAAGGGCCTGCCATCCCTTCTGGGGGCCGAACGAGCACCCTGCCCGCATGGCTGCGACCGGGCGCTGGAATACGCGATCCTTACGGCCCCCGAAAACCGCGATCCGGCGCTTTTGGCCAAGCTGGATGCGGTGGCCGGGCGAGTGATGTAAACGCCCGGTTTTTCTACTGCTGGCTGGGGATCGCGCCGAAGCCCGGCCTAGCACTGGGTACTAGTAAGGTTTATTGTTTTGCCAGTTCTTCAGAACGGAGCGTTCCTTGGCATTTTTCGTTAAGTGTTTACTGAAGAAAGCGCTTTCTAGAACTTCTTGGGTTTCGAGCGTAATGCTTTTTGCGTTTTTTGGCCTGTTTTGTCGCCTCGAACAGGGATATTGAGTCCGGCATTGTCGACTTGAATCCAATTCGTAGTATGACAGAAAATCTGTATGAACTGAGTTGAGTAAAGGAACCGCATCATGCCTTTTGAAGTCTGGCTGGCCTTTGTGGCTGCTTCCACGGCATTGCTGCTGATCCCGGGCCCGACGGTGTTGCTGGTTCTCAGCTATGCCCTGTCCAAGGGGCGCAGTGTCGCCGTCGCGTCCGCCACAGGTGTTGCGGTGGGCGATCTTGTGGCCATGACTGCATCTTTGTTGGGACTAGGCGCGCTTGTTCTTGCATCGGCAACCCTGTTTTCCGTGCTGAAATGGGTCGGCGCAGCCTATCTGGTCTGGCTTGGGGTCAAACTGTTGCGCAGCGCACCAGCCGGTGGATTGAGCACAGTCGACACCGGGCGGGATGTCACCGCGCGCAGCGTATTCGGCCACGCAGCCGCCGTCACTGCCCTGAACCCGAAATCCATCGCCTTCTTCGTTGCCTTTGTGCCGCAGTTCATACGCCCTGCTGAACCACTTGGACCTCAGTTCGTCATCCTGATTGCCACATTCGTCGGGCTGGCCTGGTTGAATGCGTTGGCCTACGCGCTTTTGGCGGACAGGTTGCGTCGGCTGATCGGTCGCGCCAGCGTGATCACTGCTATGACGCGTTTTGGCGGGTTGACCTTGATCGGCATGGGTATGGCCACGGCGGTCCTACGCCGACCGGCCTGACACCGCATCAGTCCTCGGCGTGCTCTTTCATGAATCCACGGATAAATCTGCGGATTTCGCGCGCAGCCGACGTGTCCAGTTCCTTGCAAAGCTCGACAAACGAGTCACGTTCATCCCTGTCGAGGCGTAAGACCAACTGACTGTTTTTCTTGGTCGATCCTTTGCCTTCATTCCTGGCCACGTGTATTTTCCCAACGAAGTTATGCTCTATCTGTCGATGCCGTGTAATCCATAGCATAGTTTTTGCCGTTATCGGGCACTTAACGGCAAGGACAGGAAATTGACAATGAACCTTGCCACTTTCGGGCCGTTCTTGAGCCAATTCCTCGCAATTGAGGCCGACCGCGCCTGTGACCCGGGTACGTCGAATTGCAAACCAAACAGATTGCTCGTTGCACGCCCGGAAATCCGAGCGCGGGGGCTGTTTGGAACAGGTGGCAGCAAGCTAAAAAATGGGTCGGAGATTTATCTTGGCCAGCGCATGGTTGCCTCGGTTTTTTGGCCTGCTCAACGCTGCAACCCAAATCCGCTGCTGATCCGGCCTTGGAATTGTTCCTTGCATGGCCAACCCTCTTGGGCCAAACACAATACCTGTGTTTGACGCTAAAAGGTTGGTCCATGTCCAGAAACAAATCTGTCAAAGATTACATCCGAACCATCGTCGATTTCCCCCATGAAGGGATCATGTTTCGGGATGTGACAACCCTGTTTGCCGACCCCCGCGGGTTTCGGATGGCGATTGACCAGATGTTGCACCCCTATGCCGGTGAGCGGATCGACAAAGTGGTCGGGCTCGAAGCACGCGGCTTTATTCTGGGCGGTGCGATTGCACATCAGTTGAGCGTCGGTTTTGTCCCGATCCGCAAGAAGGGCAAACTGCCCGGCACGACAATCAGTCAGGACTACAAGTTGGAATACGGAGAGGCGATCGTCGAGATTCATGACGATGCCATCCAACCCGGTGAAAAAATTCTGGTGGTTGACGATCTGCTGGCCACGGGCGGAACTGCCGCGGCGGGTATTAAGCTGATCGAACGGCTTGGGGGCGAAATCGTCTCGTGCGCCTTCATCATTGACCTGCCCGAACTTGGCGGCAGCAAAGTGTTGGAGGAGATGGGCATGGACGTGCATGTCCTGTGCGAATTCGAAGGACTCTGACCAGGAGTTTTTCACAAAAACGTGACTGGAAACTGAAAACCGGGCGGGCTTAGCGCGGTTTTTGCGCCGATCAAGGCGCAAAACGGATCAATACAAGTGATCTTGTGGTCAGGTTGCCCCGTACCCCGGGTGATGCTGCTTGAAGCATTTCAACCTAGGGAGTTAAGCTCATGTTCCGCAAATTCGCCGCCGCCGGTGTCGCCTCGATCCTGTTCAGCACTGCTGCATTCGCCGATGGTCACGGCAAGGACATTGTCGACACAGCCGTCGCCGCTGGCAGCTTTGAAACACTCGTCGCGGCAGTTCAGGCCGCCGAACTGGTGGACACACTCAAAGGCGAAGGCCCGTTCACCGTATTTGCCCCCACCGATGACGCGTTCGCGGCTTTGCCCGAAGGCACCGTCGAAAACTTGCTGAAGCCCGAAAACAAGGATCAGCTGGTGGCCATTCTGACCTACCACGTCGTGCCGGGCAAAGTGATGTCAGGTGATCTGAGCGATGACATGACGGCTGCAACCGTACAAGGCGGCGATATCACGATCGATCTGGATTCGGGTGTGATGGTGAATGACGCCAACGTGGTTCAGGCCGACATCGAAACCAAGAACGGCGTGATCCATGTGATCGACAAGGTGATCCTGCCTGCATCGTAAGAAACAACCGGGCACGGTCCGACGCTCGGGCCGTGTTCACCCTTTCAGTACCGCGCCGGGATTCATGATGCCCTGCGGGTCCAATGCCAGTTTGATAGCCCGCATCGCGCCCAGCTTGGCTGGATCGCCATAGCGTTCCAAATCGTTGGTCTTGAGGCGCCCGACCCCATGTTCGGCACTGACTGATCCGTCGAAGGCGTAAACCAGATCATGGACGGCCTGCTTGATCGCGCCTCTTTGATCATCAAATTCCGATCGGTGCCGCCCTTTGGGCGGGAACACGTTGTAATGCAGATTGCCGTCACCAAGATGGCCAAAGCAATTGATCCGGAAGGGCCCCAGGCCTGCAATCAATTTTCTGCCTTCGCAAATGAAATCGGGGATTCTAGAAATCGGGATCGAGATATCATGGCTCGACACTGACCCGATCAAACGATTGGCTTCGGGAATGCGTTCACGCACCGCCCACAAATCGGCCCGCTGCGCTTCACTTTGGGCGATTACTCCGTCCTGAACCTGACCAAGCTCTTCAGCGCGAACAAAGAGTCCCTCCAATGCGGCAAATGGTGAATGCCCGTCAGCCAGACCCAGCTCGATCAGCACGCTCCACTCCGGGGGCGAGGCGAACGGTTGACGGACATCCGGCAGAACCTCGGTCAGGAAATCTAGCCCCTGCCGGTGGATCAGCTCAAACGTACTGACGGCCTCACCCACCTTGTCCCGCGCCAAAGCCAGCAGGTCGATCGCCGCTTCAGGAGAAGCCACATGAAACACCGCCGTCCCTACACCGGCAGGTCGTGGGAACAGCTTGAGCGATGCGGCAGTGATGATCCCCAGCGTCCCCTCGGCCCCGATCAGCAGGTTGCGCAGGTCATAGCCGGTGTTGTCCTTTCGCAGCCGGCTGAGGCCGTGCCAGATCTCACCATTGGGCAGCACCGCCTCAAGCCCCAGGCACAGGTCGCGCGCGTTGCCATACCGCAAAACGTTGACGCCCCCTGCGTTGGTCGACAAGTTGCCCCCGATCCGGCAGGATCCCTGCGCCGCCAATGACAAAGGAAACAAACGGTCTACCGCCTCGGCTGCGGTCTGAACATCTTGAAGAACGGCCCCGGCTTCGGCGACCAGAACGTTCTCGGTTGGAAAGACAGACCGGATGGCGGTCATCCGTTCCAACGAAATCACCAACGGCGCGGGCCCCGCCGACATCACCTGCCCGCCGACCAGGCCAGTGCCGCCGCCATATGGAACGATCGGAACCTGTGCCTGCGCTGCCAACCTGACCAGCAGCGCCACCTCTTCGGTGTTACGCGGCAAGGCCAGCAGGCCGACCCGTCCCGAAAAACGTCCGCGCGGTTCTTCCAAATACCGTTCTTCTACGGGGCGCAGCACACCGTCGCCCAGTTTCGAACGGAGCAGCGCGGCAAAACGGTCATCAGCGGGGTTCAAACTCATACGCCTCCAATGCCCAAGCGATGCGGTTGCCGCAAGCCTTATTCAAGATCAATCAGATAGCGCGGCTCAAGCACCACAACCGTGGGGCGGTCCGGAAGGTTCCGCAACGACACGGTGATCTCCGAAACCCCGTCGCGCTCAACCGGAAATGTATCCCTGATATTCACCAGGAACCGATCCAGCGAGAACTGCGAGAACCAGTGCATCGGAATGATGACAGAACTCTTCAGCCGTTTCAGAACCGCAATCATATCGGGCAGAGGCATGGTGGTCCCGCCATCAACGGCGGCCATGACAACATCCAACCGCCCGAGCGCGGCAAACTGCTCATCCGAAGGGACATGATGCAAATGTCCCAGATGACCTATGCACAACCCCTCAACCTCGAACACAAAAATCGAATTGCCGCGTTCTTCGACCCCACCATAAACAGATCGTATGTCGGTCGAGACATTGCGCACCAGCATCTCACCCAGATCCAGATGATGCTCGATACCTTTCCCAAACTCTCCCCACCCCGGAAGAACATGCGGAATGGCCGGGTCGGGATGCGCCGTCCAATGCGTGCCGTGGGCATGGTTCATCGTCACCACGTCAGGGATGAGGTTTGCGCTGCCGATAAATCCGGTAAAATCGGTCACCGCATTCAGCCCGCCGCGGGTCTGGATCATGAAAGAGGCATGCGCGATATAGCTTATCCGCACCGAGAATTCCGGCACCGGATCCTGCCAGGCCGCCCTGTGCAGATACTCGATTCCGGGTGCCGCATCGGCAATGGCGACACAGTGACTTGGCCGACGCTCCTGCGCAGCGGCCCCGCCCGAAATCACCATCAATGCCGCAATCAACCAGCGCATACTCCGAGTGTAGCGCAGAACGACGACAAGTCATGCCCCTTGTTCATCTGGCCCCAAATATCCCGGGGGAGGCGCGGCTTGCCGCGACGGGGGCAGCGCCCCCTATCCCGCGTCGGTTCTTCCGCGCCGGTCGGACCGCAGGCTGGCATACAGAACATGCGTCCGCCACCGCCCGTTGATTTGCAAATACGACTGCGCCACGCCCTCGTATTTGAAGGCCGAACTTTCCAGCAATCCGCGCGACGCCCGGTTTTCCGGCAGGCAGGCGGCTTCGATCCGGCTCAGGTCCAAACGGGTAAAGGCATGGTGAACCATCGCGCCGATGGCTTCACGCATATACCCTTGTCGGGCAAAAGCCTGACCGGTCCAATACCCCAATGTGCCCGCCTGCGCGGGACCGCGCCGAATGTTGTCCAGCGTGATGGCCCCAACCAACACGTCATCCTCGCGGCGAAACAGAAAAAGCGGGATTGCCGTCCCGGCCGCTACCGAACGTTGTGCCCAATACACACGGTTGGTAAAGGATTTGCGGCTCAGGTGGTCCTTGGCCCAGATCGGTTCCCAAGGTGTCAGATAGTCTTTCGAGGCCCGCCGCAACGCGGCCCAATCGTTGAAGTCGGAATGTACTGGCGGGCGCAGGCTGAGCCGCGCAGTCTCGAGTTTCAGCTTGCGTCTGCCCAACAGCATCACGCCGCCCGCCTCTCCTGTAGCTCGGCCAATGTCGGCGCCCCCGAAACCGGCCCGTACAGCGCCAAAGCGGCAGGTGCGTTGACGGCCATCTGCTCGGCAAATACGCGCACATCTTCGGTGCTGACCGCATCAATCCGGGCCACCGTATCTTCCAGAGACGGGACCCGCCCCCAGATCTGAACCAGCCGCGCCAAGCGTTCGGCCCGGTTTGACGGGCTTTCCAGCCCCATCAACATCCCGGCTTTCATCTGCGCACGGGCACGGGCAACCTCTTCCGTGGTCATGTCCTCTGCTGCGCGCTTCATTTCGTCGATGGTGATAGTGGCAAGCTCTGCCACCTGATCTGCCGAGGTACCGGCGTAGATCGTCGTCGTACCGGTATCGGCATAGGCACCGGTCTGGGCAAAGATCGTATAGCACAGCCCGCGCGACTCGCGCACCTCCTGGAACAACCGCGAAGACATGCCACCCCCCAAAGCGGTGGAATAGATCTGCGCCGTATAGATCGCATCGTCGCGATAGCCCGGGCTTTCCAGCGCAAGTGCAAAATGGGCCTGCTCCAGCTTTTTCTCCTGCCGTGCTTCACCACCGGTAAAGCGCGCAGGGTCGGCGATAAGCCCGTTGCGTGGTTGCAGATGACCGAACATCTCTTCGGCCATTTTCATCAGCTGATCGTGATCCACGGCACCGGCAGCGGACAGGATCATCTGATCGGGGCCATAATGCTCTGCTACGAAGCCAGAGAGGTCTTCTCGTGAAAACGCACTGACCCGTTCGGATGGTCCCAGAATGGTTCGGCCCAAAGGCTGGTCGTGATAGCTCTGCTCCTGCAACCAGTCAAAGATCACATCGTCGGGCGTGTCATAGGCCTGGCCGATCTCCTGAAGGATCACGCCGCGTTCGACCTCGATCTCGCGCGGGTCGAAAACCGGGTTCAGGACGATATCGCCGATCACATCCATCGCCAGCGCCACGTCGTCCTTTAGAACGCGCGCGTAATAGGCCGTTACCTCGCGCGAGGTATAGGCGTTGATATACCCGCCCACATCCTCGATCGCCTCGGCGATTTGCAGCGCCGAACGGCGCTCTGTTCCCTTGAACGCCATATGTTCAAGGAAATGCGCAATTCCGTTCTGTTCGATCCGCTCATGCCGCCCACCGGCGGTTACCCAGATGCCGATGGCCGCAGATTGCAGCCCCGGCATATGTTCACTGACGATACGAAACCCGTTCTTCAGTTGGTCTTGTCTGACAGTCACTCAGCGATGTGCCTTTTTATATGATCCTCAAGGGCACCCAGATCATTGGCGATGCGGGTCACCCGTTCCGGACGTTCATACAGATCAGACATGCGGGATGGAAGAGGTGGATGCACGTCGCTCGCCTTCTCGACTGCGGCGGGGAACTTGGCGGGATGCGCAGTGGCCAAGGTGATCATCGGGGTATCGGTGGCACGGTGGTCTTCGCCGACCTTGATCCCGACCGCAGTGTGCGGGCAGACCAGTTCCGCGCTGTGGGCAAGCGTATGCCGGATCGTCGCCAGCGTTTCCTCCTCGGACACTCGGCCCGAGTCGAAACTCTCGCGCAGCGCTTCCATCGCGCCCTGGCTGACATTGAAGCCGCCGGACTTGAGCTCATCCATCAACTGCGCCACGGCACCGCCGTCCTCGCCATAGGCGTAATACAACGCCCGCTCAAAGTTCGAGCTGACCTGAATGTCCATCGACGGGCTGATCGAGGGGATGGTGTCGCCCTTGAAATACCCCTCACCCGACAGACAGCGGTGCAGGATGTCATTCTGGTTGGTTGCAACGACCAGACGGTCGATGGGCAAGCCCATGCGCTTGGCCAGATAGCCTGCGAAGATGTCGCCGAAATTGCCGGTCGGCACGGTGAAACTGACCTTGCGGTGCGGCGCGCCGAGGCTGACGGCGGCCGAGAAATAATAAACGATCTGCGCCAGCACCCGGGCGAAGTTGATCGAGTTCACACCCGCCAGCTTGACCCCGTCGCGGAAGTCGAAATCGTTGAACATATCTTTCAGCGCGGCCTGACAATCATCGAAATCGCCGTCCACGGCCAGAGCATGAACGTTGCTGTCCGCAGGCGTCGTCATCTGGCGACGCTGCACCTCGGACACGCGGCCATGCGGGAACAGGATGAACACATCCACGGCATCCAGCCCCCGGAACGCCTCAATCGCGGCAGAACCGGTGTCGCCGCTGGTCGCGCCCACGATGGTCACGCGGTCATTGCGCCGTTTCAGGGCCACCTGGAACAGCTGGCCGATCAACTGCATGGCAAAGTCTTTGAAGGCCAGCGTGGGGCCGTGGAAGAGCTCCAGCAAGAAGTGATTCTCGTTCAGCTGCTTCAGCGGCGCGCGGGCGTCATGACCAAAACCCTCGTAGGCACGCGCGATGATCTGCTTGAACTCATCCTCGGCAAAGGAGCCGCTGACATAGGGCCACATCACACGGAACGCGATGTCTTCATAGGGCAGACCAGCAAGCGCCGCGATCTCGTCATGGCTCATCACAGGGATCTCGGCGGGCAGATAAAGCCCCCCATCGCGGGCCAATCCGGTCAGCATCGCCTCTTCAAAGGTCAGTTCTGGCGCTTGGCCACGGGTCGAGATGTATTTCATTGCTCTTCACTCTCAGAAGGGGCGCGATTGCGCCACAGGAAATAACCGGTCATCACAGCCCAAACCAGAGCCAAGCCAAACCAGGTGATTGCATATTGCAGGTGATCGTTTGGAATCCCCGCCGTATCCACCGGCAAAGGCGTCACGTTCGGGTCGGTCTGAGACCGTGCAATCAGCAACACCGGTTCGGCCCCCAGCGCGGCGGCCAGATTGGGCACGTCCCGGGCAAACCAGATGTTGTCGTCAATATCGGGCTCGGGCGTATAGCTGTCGACCTCATCCGGCCAGTGCAGGTTGCCGGTGATCTCCATCGGACCGGTCAGACGCGACGCCTGTTTTGCAGTTGTCGGCACAAACCCCCGATCGACCAGAATTGTGCGGTCCTCGGTGTTGAACGATTGGATGATGCGATACCCTGCCCCGACCTGTTTGACCGAAACAAGAACATGGATTTCGCTTGGTTCCATCTCACCCGAAACCGTTATCGGAAGGTATTTGTCGGTGTCCTCTGAAACCTGCCGGGGCAAGGCGATAGGGTCGGCTGAAATGCGACTTTCAATCTCTGCCAACAGCTCCTGTTTCCAGGCCAGACGCTGCATCTGCCAGGTACCCAGCGACAGCAGAACGCCCAAACCGGCGAGGCCGAAGATCAGCAGGAACAGAATGCGGCGCATGGCAGGGTCGAACCTCGTTTCAGGAACCGGCGTCTTGTTAAGGGGCGTGTGGGCCAAATTGCAACCACGCAATTGTATGGGGCGCAATCTTGCGCCCGGAACAGAGAAAAAGCCGCCCCTCAAGGGCGGCTTTTGCAATTTGATCAACTGATCTGGCTTACATCAGCGGGGCCTGGCCCCAGATGTAGACTGCAAAAAACAGGAACAGCCAGACAACGTCAACGAAATGCCAGTACCAAGCCGCCGCTTCGAACCCGACATGCTTTTCCGGTGTGAAGTCGCCTTTGAGGGCCCGGATCAGGCAGACCGACAGAAAGATGGTGCCGATGATGACGTGGAAACCATGGAAACCGGTCGCCATGAAGAAGTTCGAATAGAACTGATCATCGCCAAATTTCCAGCCTTCATGGGCCAGCAGCTCATAGTATTCGAACGCCTGCAAACCGGTAAAGGCAATGCCCAGAACGATACCGATGGCCAGACCGTTGATCAGCGCTTTGCGGTCGTTGTCATGCACCAGCGCGTGGTGGGCCCAGGTGATAGCACAGCCCGACAGCAGCAGAACCAGCGTGTTGATCAGCGGCAGGTGGAACGGGTCAACCGCGTGGATGTCCGGCTGGATGTATTCGGTGCCGGCATAGTCGTACATCGGGTACATGCGATGTTTGAAGAACGACCAGAACCAGGCAAAGAAGAACATCACCTCGGACATGACGAACAGGATGAAACCGTACCGCAGACCGATGCGAACCACAGGGGTGTGATCCCCCTGGCGGCTTTCGACAACAACTTCGGACCACCAAGCGAACATGGTGTAAAGAACTGCGACCAGACCGGCCCAGAACATCCACGGGGTCAATCCGTGCATCCAAAGGACGGCTCCGAACAACATCACAAAGCCGCCGACAGCTCCGATCAGAGGCCAGATCGACGGGGCCAGAATGTGATAATCATGGTTTTTAGCGTGTGCCATCAGCGTCCCTCACCTACAGGCGTTAGTTCGTGTTTGTTTCTGCCTGCGCTTCAAGGGCGGCATAGCCCTCTGGCAGGTCAATTTCGTAGAATGTATACGACAGCGTGATCGTATGAACATACTTTGCTTCAAGATCTTCGACCATTTCAGGATCGACGAAGAAGGTCACCGGCATCTCTACCCGCTCGCCGGGTTGCAGCACCTGCTCTTCAAAGCAGAAACAGGCAATTTTTTGAAAATACCCGCCCGCCGAATAGGGTGCCACATTGTATGAGGCCTGACCCGCTATTGGACGATCCGTTGGGTTGTAGGCCTCATAGAAAGCCAGTCCGGTCTCGCCGATGCGCACTTCCATCTCGCGAACGACCGGTTTGAATTCCCAGGCCATGTTTTTGGCCTTGGACGCATCAAACCGTACGGTGACCGTGCGGTCCAGAATGTCTTCGGGGGCGGCTTCGGCCACACCGGTTGTACCGCCAAATCCGGTCACGCGGCAGAACCAGTCGTAGAATGGTACCGCCGCCCAGGCCAGGCTACCCATCAGGACAACCACACCCACGGTTTGAGCGACCGTTTTCTGTGGACCAGACAAAGCCATCAGTTCTGGACCTCCTGTGTGGCCATGTTGAAGTCAGTACCCGAGACCTTGACGATCGTCAGGCCGAAAATGATCACGATAAAGGCAGCCAGCGTCAGGCCGACGCCCAAATTGCGGCTGAACCGACGCTGATGCAGTTCATGGCTTTTGCGCAGGCTCATGACCATCCTCCCAAACCATAGGGTTTCAGCAAGGCTTCGGCCAGAATAGCGCCGAAATGCAGGAAGAGGTAGAGCAGCGAAAGCTTGAAAAAGCTGCGTTCGACCTTGAAATTATCGGCCTCCGAGTCATCCTCGGTCCGACGTGAAATTTGCCAGGCGCCGCGCAGGAACAACGCGTTCAACACCAAAGCCACGGTCAGATAGATGGGACCACCGATGCCAGAGAACGCGGTTCCCACCGCCAGTATCGCCAGCAGGGCCGTATAGACGAGAATGTGTACACGCGTCGCACGGCGACCATGCGTGACGGTCAGCATAGGCACGCCCGCGTCATCATAGTCCGAGCGCATGAACAGCGCGAGTGCCCAGAAATGCGGCGGTGTCCACATGAAGGTCAGGGCGAACATCAGCCACGGTTCAACCGCCATGGACCCTGTTGCGGCCACCCAGCCGATCACCGGAGGGAAAGCGCCCGCCGCACCACCGATCACGATGTTCTGCGGCGTCGAGCGCTTCAGCCACATCGTGTAGACAACAACATAGAAAAAAATTGTGAAGCCCAGAAACGCACCCGCGAACCAATTGGTCGCAAGGCCCAGCATGATCACCGACAGGCCCGACAGGGTCAGGCCGATGGCCATCGCCTCACCCTCTTCCACCTTGCCGGAGGGGATCGGTCGACCTTTGGTGCGTTTCATCACCTTGTCGATATCCGCATCCCACCACATGTTCAGCGCACCCGATGCGCCGCCGCCGATGGCGATGAACAGAATGGCGCAGAACCCGACAAAGGGATGGACCGGAACCGGGGCCGCCAGCAGACCGACCAGAGCCGTGAACACGACCAGAGACATCACGCGCGGCTTCAGCAAGGCGAAGTAATCGCCAAAGCTGGCCTCGTCCGCGTGGGCGGTCGCTGTGCTGGCATTGATGCTTGCGTCGGTCATCTCGGGTCCTTTTGGGGCGAAAGCTGCGCGGTCAGCCCGCACAGCCTGCATTTCGTGTCAGGCGGGCTTCAACCCGCCCTCAGTGTGCTCAGTTCGATGCAACCTGATAGCTTTGCGGCAAACCGGCATATTCTTCGATCGCGCCTTGCAGCCACTGGTCATACGCTTCCTGGCTGACGACTTTCACGGTGATTGGCATATAGGCGTGGTCTTTGCCGCAGAGTTCCGAACACTGACCGAAGTAGATGCCTTCCTTCTCGGCCTCGAACCACAGTTCCGCCAGACGCCCGGGCACGCCATCCTGCTTTACGCCGAAGGATGGGATGGTCCAGGAGTGAATCACATCAGATGCGGTAACCTGCATCACGATAACCTTGCCAACCGGAACAACAACGGCAGTGTCCGTGGCCAGCAGCCATTCGTCATCGCTGTAACCCGCATCTGCCAGCTTCGCGCGCATGGCATCGTCCAGCACAAACGGGGTCACGTCGGCGTCAGCCGGGCGCGCGCCCTCGTCCAGAGTGGCCGGATGGCCCAGCAGGTAGCTGTCGAAGGCAAAATCGTGATCAACATATTCATAGGTCCAATACCACTGGTTGCCCACGACTTTGATGGTGATGTCGCCTTCCGGGATCTCCTGCTGTTTGAACAGAACCGGCAGCGAAAACGCACCGATGAAGACCAGAATCAGGATGGGGCCAAGGGTCCATGCAATCTCAACCGGGGTGTAGTGCGAAAAACGTGCCGGTTTCGGGTTAACGCGTTCGTTGTAACGCACGATGCAATAAACCAGCAGGCCGGCAACCAGCAGGCAGATAACGGTGATGATCACCAGAATCATGCCGTCCAGACGCTGAATTCCTGTGGCAAGGCTGGTGGCTGCCGGCTGAAAGCCCATACCGCCGTCAACCGGTTTGCCAATAATCTCAAGCTCCTGAGCCATGGCTGGAAGGCTGGAGAGGGCTGTCATAAACCCTGAAAGCATCAAAGCATTCTTCATGTTCTGTCCTGATCGTTTGATCTTTGCGTCCCTGGCGAAAAGGTGTGAATCGGTCGCACCTCTCCCGTTGTCTTTGGCCGCGTTAAAAACCATATTCCGTCGGGTAGATAAAGCAAAATGCTTGCGTCAAACAGACGCTATTTTTGATCTGGATCAAACCCGAAAGGTCCCAACCCATGTCCGACGCCCCGTTTCGCCCGTTTGAAAGCGCTCTACCGCACGATGAAGCACTTGCCATTTTGCGCTCGGCCACGGACGGTGCCGAGGACGGAGAGCTGTTTGTCGAGCGGCGAAAATCCGAGTCTCTCGTGTTCGATGACGGCCGTCTGCGCACCGCGTCTTACGATGCGTCGGAAGGGTTCGGGCTGCGTGCCGTACAAGGTGAAGTGGCTGGATATGCGCATTCCACAGACGTTTCGATTCCTGCCCTGAAACGGGCGGCGGAAACGGCAAGACTGGCTGTCGGGGATGGCGGCGGGGTCTTGGCGGATGCTCCGCGCTCCACCAATACGCGCCTCTACACGGACGAAGACCCGATTGATTCTGCCGCGTTCCCGGTCAAGATCGAGACATTGCGTGAGATCGACGCCTTCGCCCGCGATCTGGACCCGCGTGTGGTTCAGGTCAGCGCCACGATCGCGGCAGCCGTGCAAGAAATCGAGATTCTGCGCCCTGACGGTGTGATGGTTCGCGATGTGCGCCCCATGACCCGCGTGAACGTGTCGGTCATTGTCGAACAGAACGGACGCCGCGAAAGCGGATCCGCCGGTGGTGGTGGCCGGGTTGGCCTGAGCGGGTTGATCGACCCCGCCGACTGGCAGGCCAAGGCCCGCGAAGCCCTGCGTATCGCACTGGTCAACCTGGACGCAGTTCCTGCGCCGGCCGGTGTCATGGAAGTTGCGCTTGGCCCCGGCTGGCCCGGCATCCTGCTGCACGAGGCCATCGGCCACGGCCTGGAAGGCGACTTCAACCGCAAGGGCAGCTCGGCCTTTGCCGGGTTGATGGGGCAGCAGATTGCTTCAAAAGGTGTGACCGTGGTGGATGACGGCACGATTGCTGATCGTCGCGGTTCGATCACCGTGGATGATGAGGGCACGCCCAGCGCGCGCACGGTGCTGATCGAAGATGGCGTGCTGACCGGCTACATGCAGGACCGCCAGAATGCGCGGCTGATGGGGGTTGCTCCTACGGGCAACGGGCGGCGGCAGAGCTATGCGCACAAACCCATGCCGCGCATGACCAACACGATCATGCTGGGTGGCGAAGCCGACCCGCGGGCCCTGGTAGCCGATATCAAGGACGGTATCTGGGCGGTTGGATTCGGCGGCGGTCAGGTGGACATCACCAATGGCAAGTTCGTTTTCTCGTGCACCGAGGCGTATCGTGTCGAAAACGGCAAAATCGGCGCGCCGGTCAAGGGCGCCACGTTGATTGGTGACGGGCCATCGGCCTTGAAACGTATCCGAGGGCTGGGCAACGATATGGCGCTGGACCCCGGCATGGGTACTTGTGGCAAGGACGGACAATGGGTGCCGGTAGGTGTTGGCCAGCCGACCGTCCTTATGGACGGGCTGACTGTCGGCGGTTCGGCCGCCTGAGTCGGACGCGGCGCAGTCCAAGAGGCGCAGGGTTAACCCAGCGTCTCTTTTTTCCGAAGATCGCCTTAGGTGACCAAAGCGCCCTTTCTGATTGAGCATTATTTATTTTACTTATTATCAATATGTTATATGCTTTCCCCCGACAGAATTGCAAAAAATCACTTCTAATTTTCAACGATTCACAAGCTGTTAACTGCCTGTCCCGTAAACCAGTTCTGCAACAAGGCGGAGCAACGGATGACCGAAGAGCAGCTTTCTTCCAATCACCCCCCACTCCCACCCACCACGGAAGAGGACCGGTTCTCGTGGCTTCGTCTGTTGCGTTCTCGCAAGGTCGGTCCGGTGACATTTCGTCGGCTGCTTCGCGAACATGGCTCAGCGCAGAACGCGCTGGCCGCGCTGCCTGAAATGGCACGCGCCGCCGGTATAAAAGGGTATGAAACCTGCCCCCCCGGCGTGATCGAGGCGGAACTCAGGGCCGCAAAAGCCGCTAATGCGCGGCTTTTGTGCCTTGGGTCCGCTGAATTCCCCGCGGCCCTGGCTGAACTGAACGAAGCCCCGCCGCTGCTTTGGGCGATCGGAGACGTTTCGCTGCTGCAAAAACCAGCAATTGCGATGGTCGGCGCGCGAAACTGTTCCTCGCTCGGCGCGCGGATGGCACGTGGCCTGGCCACCGAACTGGGCAGCAAAGGGCACGTTATCGTCTCGGGCTTGGCGCGTGGCATCGATACAGCCGCGCATATGGCCGCGCTGGAAACCGGCACGGTGGCAGTCATGGCCGGTGGCGTTGATGTGATCTATCCGGCCGAAAACACGGAACTGGCCCATGACATCGCGTCCCGCGGCTTGCGGATTTCGGAACAACCGATGGGCGTGACACCCCAGGCCCGGCACTTTCCACGCCGAAATCGGATCATTTCGGGGCTTGCGCAGGCGGTTGTCGTCGTCGAGGCTGCCGCCAAGTCCGGCAGTCTGATCACAGCACGGGACGCACTGGATCAGGGGCGCGAGGTTCTGGCCGTTCCGGGCCATCCGTTCGATGCGCGGGCCGCCGGCTGCAATCTGTTGATTCGTGATGGCGCCACACTTGTCCGATCCGCTGAAGACGTTGTTGAAGCCTTGCCGCGGCAGGACGACCTGTTTTCTCGACCAATCGAACCGCGCTCGGAACCAATTGCGCGTCCTGCAAGAAACCTGCACGAGCAAATCATCGCGCGGCTTGGCCCCTCACCCATCGCCGAGGATCAATTGCTGCGGGATATCGCGGCCTCGGCCGGTGAGCTTGGACCGGCGCTGATCGACCTTGAACTTGATGGGCGAATCCAACGTCAGCCCGGAGGTCTGCTGTCGCTGGCAAGTTGATCGAACCCTCCTTACGGCGTGCCCACTTTGTTAAGATCAGTGGTAGCGCACTGAAATCACGGCGCTTTTCCATCCACGAAAGGAACGCATTGACAATTCCCGCTTGCCCCACACATTTTGCACCACCATAGAAGGCGCCAAATTCGTCGAGCGAGGTTTCCCCTTAAATGCCCGTAGTTGTTGTAGAATCTCCGGCCAAAGCAAAAACAATCAATAAATACCTGGGCCCCGACTACACAGTTCTGGCCTCTTACGGCCATGTGCGGGACCTGCCGCCAAAGGATGGATCGGTCGATCCTGAACATGACTTCTCGATGAAATGGGAGGTCGGCAACGACAGCCGCAAGCATGTCAAGGCCATTGCCGACGCGTTGAAAGAAGACAATGCGCTGATCCTCGCCACCGACCCCGACCGCGAGGGCGAGGCGATCAGCTGGCACCTGCAAGAGGCGTTGACCAAACGCCGTTCGATCAAGAAGGATACGCCCGTCAGCCGCGTCACCTTCAACGCCATCACCAAGGACGCCGTGACCGAGGCGATGCAGAACCCGCGTCAGGTCGATATGCCGTTGGTCGAGGCCTATCTGGCCCGCCGCGCGCTGGATTATCTGGTGGGTTTCAACCTGTCTCCGGTTTTGTGGCGCAAACTGCCAGGTGCGAAATCGGCAGGTCGCGTGCAATCCGTCTGTCTGCGCCTGATCGTCGAACGCGAAA
Organism: Ruegeria sp. HKCCA5463; assembly: GCF_013034175.1. Classification (NCBI taxonomy): domain Bacteria; kingdom Pseudomonadati; phylum Pseudomonadota; class Alphaproteobacteria; order Rhodobacterales; family Roseobacteraceae; genus Ruegeria; species Ruegeria sp. HKCCA5463. The sequence continues at coordinate 160,846 of NZ_WQFL01000003.1, read as the reverse complement.
TGGAAATCGAGGCATTCAAGCCGGTGGAATACTGGTCGGTTCGGGCGCTGTTCGAGACACCGCGTGGGCAGACCTATGAGGCGCGTCTGGTCACGCTGGCCGGCAAGAAGCTGGACAAGCACGATCTGGCCAATGCGACGCAGGCCGAGCTTGCGGTTCAGGCCATCACCAGCCGCGCGCTGAGCGTGACTTCGGTCGAGGCCAAACCCGCCGCCCGCAACCCCAGCGCGCCGTTCATGACATCGACCCTGCAACAGGAAGCCAGCCGCAAGTTCGGCATGGGCGCGCGCCACGCAATGCAGGTGGCGCAGCGGCTTTATGAGGCCGGGTACATTACCTATATGCGGACCGACGGCATCGACATGGCGCCTGAGGCCGTGGCAGCCACGCGCGAAACAATCGCAGATCGCTACGGTGCTGAATATGTACCGGACAGCCCGCGCATGTATAAGAACAAGGCCAAGAACGCTCAGGAAGCTCACGAGTGTATCCGCCCGACGGATATGTCGCGCGATGCCAAGGCGCTGAAGGTCACGGATGAAGATCAGCGCAAGCTTTATGATCTGATCTGGAAACGCACCATCGCCTGTCAGATGGCTGCCGCGCGTCTGGAGCGCACCACCGTCGAGATCGGCAGCGACGACGGTCAGGTCGGCCTTCGCGCCACCGGCCAGGTGGTCATGTTCGATGGGTTCATGCGGGTATACGAAGAAGGCCGGGATGACGTTTCGGACGAGGATGAAAAGCGTCTGCCACAGATCGCGCAGGGCGATCCGGCCCGTTTTGCCAAAACCTCTCTGAAGGATCAGTTTGCCAAGGCGACCAGCGACAGCGGCGACAAGATCGCGAAAGAAGCAATCCTGTCCGAGAACGAATCCGTTCTGGCCCTTCAACACCACACCCAACCGCCCCCGCGCTATACCGAAGCGACACTGGTCAAAAGGATGGAAGAGCTGGGGATCGGGCGCCCATCAACTTATGCCTCGATCGTAACGACGATCCAGGACCGGGAATATGTCCGCAAGGACAAGAACCGGCTGATCCCCGAGGAAAAGGGGCGGATCGTTACGATCTTCTTGCTGAATTTCTTCCGGCAGTACGTTGGCTATGAGTTCACCGCCAATCTGGAAAAAGAACTGGATGACGTCAGCGCCGGGGAACGCGACTACAAGGACCTGCTGGGCAAGTTTTGGCGTGATTTTTCAGCCGCGATTGGCGAGACGTCCGAACTGCGGATTTCCGAAGTGCTGGACAGGCTCGACGAAGCTCTGGCTCCGCAGCTCTACCCGCCGCGCGAGGATGGGTCCGATCCACGTATCTGCCCGAAATGCGGTACCGGTCAGTTGCACCTGAAGACCTCGCGGACCGGTGGGTTCGTCGGATGCGGAAACTATCCGGAATGTACCTATACGCGCCCGATTGCCGGTGAAGGCGCGGAAGGTGACGAAAGGCTGCTGGGCGAAGATGCCGGGGATGAGATCTGGCTGAAATCCGGCCGGTTCGGTCCTTACGTTCAGCGGGGCGAACCCACGCCCGAGAACAAAAAGCCCCCGCGCGCATCCCTTCCGCGCGGGTGGAGCAAGGATGACATGGACCTGGAAAAGGCTCTGACGCTTCTGTCCCTGCCCCGTCAGATCGGCGAACACCCCGAAGGCGGCATGATCAGCGCGAATTTCGGGCGGTTCGGTCCTTACCTGATGCATCAGCTGCCGGAGGAGGCAAAGCCGGTCTATGCCAACCTCAAAGACCCCAATGACGTGTTCGAGATCGGCATGAACCGCGCCGTTGAGTTGCTGGCCGAAAAACGGGCAAACCCCGGTCGGGGACGGCGGGCCGCGGCGAAGCCTCTGAAAGAGTTGGGTGAGCATCCGGATGGCGGCGCGATGCAGGTTCTGGACGGGCGCTATGGGCCCTACGTGAAATGGGAAAAGGTCAACGCGACGATCCCCAAGGACATCAAACCCGAGGACGTGACGCAGGAAATGGCCATCGAGCTTGTCAACGAGCGCGCTGCCAAAAAAGGCACCAAGAAAAAGGCCGCGCCCAAAAAGAAAGCAACCACCAAGAAAGCAACAACCTAGGCTGACAGGTGGTCGGGGTTGAAAAAGCCCCTTGCAATCGCCTTTTCGACATTGCGGGGGGCTGTCAGCGAATGACCTGGGCTGAGGGTCGCACCGCACTTTGAGCGTCGTCTGCCGGTCTTCTGAACCGCTTGAGCTTGGAGAGTAACCGGACGCGGCCTGATTTCTGGGCAGCAGCGGTCAGGACATAGACGATCAGGGCTGTATTCTTGTCCACCCCCTGACAGCCGGTATCGCTGGCCAGAACGAAGGCCTCTTTGTCCTGCTGCGCACACCGTTCATTGGCGGTTGAAATTGCAGATTCAAATGAAGACTTCTCAGAGTATCCGGCACCAACAGCTTTGATCTTGTTATCATCGAGCTGAAGTACCGCCGCCTGCTCAGGCTTATAGGCTGACATAGCCAAAAGCGCAGCACCAGCGGTTGCTTCGGCACAGATTCGCTTCATGTTATCAACCTCCTATAATGGTGCGGCGGACATGTTGAGCCGCCTGATCAATTGCAACAGCTCTTTCCATTGGTAGAAATACGACCCCGCCTCCGGTTTCATTGACTTCCCCGTGACGCGACGGCACAACCAGCCCATCACCATGTCATTGGGGGAGTTTTCCATGAAGAAAGTCTATGCCAATGCCACCGAGGCGCTCGATGGGCTGCTGTCGGATGGCATGCTGATCGCCGCTGGCGGGTTTGGCCTGTGCGGCATTCCGGAATTGTTGCTTGAGGCCATCAGGGAATCGGGCGTCAAAGACCTGACCTTTGCGTCGAACAATGCAGGTGTGGACGATTTCGGCATCGGCATCCTGTTGCAGACCAAGCAGGTCAAAAAGATGATCAGCTCGTATGTCGGTGAAAACGCCGAGTTCATGCGCCAATATCTGAGTGGTGAGCTGGAACTGGAATTCAATCCCCAAGGAACATTGGCCGAACGGATGCGCGCCGGTGGGGCGGGCATTCCCGGTTTTTACACCAAGACCGGCGTCGGCACCGTGATCGCCGAAGGGAAAGAGCACAAGGACTTCAACGGCGAGACCTACATTCTGGAAGAAGGCATTTTTGCCGATCTGGCCATCGTCAAAGCCTGGAAGGCCGACGACACCGGCAATCTGGTTTTCCGCAAGACCGCCCGCAATTTCAACGTTCCTGCCGCGACCTGCGGCAAGATCTGCGTGGCCGAAGTGGAAGAGATCGTACCGCGCGGTTCGCTGGATCCCGACTGCATCCACCTGCCCGGTATCTATGTGCATCGCATCGTTCAGGGCGAACACGAAAAGCGCATTGAACAGCGCACCACCCGCAAGAAGGAGGAAGCATAATGCCCTGGGACCGCAATCAGATGGCCGCACGCGCGGCAGAGGAACTGGAAGACGGCATGTATGTGAACCTCGGCATCGGCATCCCGACGCTGGTGGCAAACTATGTGGGTGACAAGGACATCACGCTGCAATCGGAAAACGGCATGCTGGGCATGGGCCCCTTCCCCTTTGAGGGCGAAGAAGACCCGGACCTGATCAATGCGGGCAAGCAGACGATCACCGAGTTGTCCCGCACGGCCTATTTCGACAGCGCCACGTCGTTTGCCATGATCCGCGGCGGCAAGATCGCGGCGGCGATCCTGGGCGCGATGGAGGTCGATGAGAAAGGCGATCTGGCCAACTGGATGATCCCCGGCAAGCTGGTGAAAGGCATGGGCGGCGCGATGGACCTGGTGGCCGGGGTCGGACGGGTCATCGTGGTGATGGACCACACCAACAAACACGGCGACAGCAAAGTGCTGAAGGAATGCACCCTGCCATTGACTGGAAAGGGCGTCGTGGATCGCATCATCACCAATCTGGGTGTGCTGGATGTGGTCGAAGGCGGTCTGAAAATCGTCGAACTGGCGGAAGGTGTCAGCGAAGACGAGCTGCGCGCCGCGACGGAAGCGACAATCGTTTCCTGATCAATTGCAAAGGCCCGCCAGATCGCGCGGGCCTTTTTAGTTGGAAGTCTGAAAAACACAGCCATCAGAAATCAGGTCTGGCGGCGTTGCGCACAAAGCCCGCGCGATCTGAAACGCAGCGAGGACTTTTGGCACGTAGTCCCGAGTTTCAGCATAGGGTGGCACGCCACTGTGTTTGCGTACGGCCCCCTCTCCCGCGTTGTATCCAGCCAATACAAGTATTGGATCATTCCCGAACTCTTCCATCAGCCAGTTGAGGTATTTCACACCGCCCGCAATGTTCTCAGAGGGCTTTAGGCTGTCCTTTACTCCGAATCTGGCCGCTGTCGCGGGCATCAATTGCATGAGCCCCTGTGCGCCTGCGGAACTGACCGCGTCTGCACGTCCGGCCGATTCCACCGAGATGACCGCAAGCACCAGCGCAGGTGAAACATTAGTTCCCACAGTGGAACGGAGGATATCGATCCCGCGTTCCTTTGCGATATCTTGCAGCGATTGTAGTCGCGGTGATCTCACGTTGGTTGCGGCCAGGGCGTTGATCGCTGCGTCAAGCCGCCCGGCCCCGCGTTCATCAATGTGCGGTGAAATCCGGCTCCAGAAAGCCTTGTACGATCCTTTGGGATCTCGTTTGACTTCCGCACCCGGCGCTGGCAGCGGGGCGACTTTGGTACGCGCGATGATTTCCGGGACTACCAGTTCAGTGCCCGTGCTGGGCGCTGAAGGGTTAGCTGCGTGTTCTTCCGGAGTGATCTGCACGGTCACACGCGGACGTTCACCGGGTTTTGGGGCTTTGACGCGCTTGTATACGCCGCGCGGCTCTGTCTCGGTCGCATTTACAGATGCGGTGCCCGATATCAGAAACGCCAGCACACCGGCGCATTGAAGTGCGTTCCGGAGGTTCATTTGCCTGCCTCATGTTTTCTTTTTAGGCGATTTGAACCCCGAATCTTCCCGCAAGGCCAGAAAAACAAAGCGAAATGGGGCAGTTTCGCCTCATTTGGCGCAATTTTGCATCGCTATAGAGCCTTTGCTTCAACCGTTGTGATTTTTTTATCTTTTATTTTCATGATGTTATAAAAAATATAACCAAAAAGTTAAGCCGTGCGAAAAAAAATCTGTGTTTGGCCCAATTCCTGCCACGCCCAACGGTCAAACATAGTCCCATACCGAGACGGACATGAGCGGACTGAGAGAGAAAGCTCTGAAAGACGCCTAGGTTTGTTAAACTCTTTTTGATCCTTTAGGAGGGACGTAACATGATCAAGTTCATCAAGAACTTCCGCAAAGACGAAGACGGCGCAGTAACAGTTGACTGGGTTGTTCTGACCGCAGCAGTCATCGGCCTGGCCGCCGTTGCTTATCAGCAGATCTCGGCTGGCGCCACTGGCCTCGCAACCGGCGTAAACGAAGCGCTGAACGCCGCATCGCTGAGCACCGGCAGCAACACCGCGACAGGTGGTATCACCGGCGAAGGCAAAAGCAACTAAGTTGCTGATCTAGAGAATTTCCAAGGCCGTGCTCATCGGGCGCGGCCTTTTTTATGATCTGAAACTGCTCCATCCCAAGTTCGCTGGAGCCTGCCCGCGCGCAAGTTGTGAAGGCAATCGCGACGATCATGGCGTTTTGCTGTAATTGCCGCGTTTCTTCTGCCCCGATCAACTCGACCAACGCGCAAAACCTGCCAGGATTTCCCAATTTCCTTAGGAAATCAATATTTAGCCCAACTTTCGCCATCCATGCGAACCAGTTTTAGGCCAACCTGTTTTTAGCACTGACGCGACGTATTTGGAGATAAGCACATGTTAAGGTTCCTTAATCAGTTCAAATCTGACGAAGCAGGAGCGGTGACAGTTGACTGGGTGGTGTTGACCGCCGTGGTCATAGGATTGTCGGGCGCGACCTACCTTGTAATAAGCTCAAGCGTCGACAGCATGGGCGGCAATATCAACGGGGCCATGAACAGCGCCGTCGTCAGCACCGGCTCGAATACTGCACCGTCTGGTATTATCACGGCGGGAACTGCCGGCGGCGGCGGCTAAGTTGCAGCTGGTGCGCGCTCTGGCTGGTTTCCAAAAACGTCTTGCCTAACCCTTTCGAAGCAAAGCGCTGCGCCCGTTGGGTGCAGCGTTGTTTTGTTACGCTCGGTCCGCTGGCAATCATGGGAAAGGTAACAATAACCATGCGGAATTGTGCGGAAGAAGGCGCAGAAATCTGACAATCAGGCATTTTTGTCCCACATTTCGACACAATTTGCGGTTAGCAAATAGGCTGTTTCAATGTGGTTCCTTGGCCGCTAAGTATTCGACCAAACAAAAGAATGAGGTACACGCATGCGAGCAGTTTTCGGACTTGTCCTGATTGTCGGCGTTGCACTGGCCGGGGGCGCCGTATACATGGCGCGAAACTATATCGCGGCTTACCAAAGTGAACTGGCACGCCAAAGGCTTGCTGCGGAAGAGGCTCTGGCCAATGCCAAAGTCGATGTTGTTCCGACAGTCACTGTATTGGTATCGAACCGCGCCCTTAAATACGGCGAGCGGTTGACGGAGGAAGATATCCGCGCAGTTGACTGGCCGGAAAACGCGATTCCGGAAGGTACATTCACAGAGCTCACAGCCCTGTTCCCCGAAAGCGGCGCAAATGAACGTTTCGTTTTGAGGGCAATGGAAAAAGACGAAGCGATCATGGAGGTCAAGATCACTCGTCCAGGCGAAAAGGCCGGCCTGACGTCACGTCTGGAAAAAGGTATGCGTGCCTTTGCGATCAGCGTTGACGTAGCTTCTGGCGTTTCAGGATTCCTGCGGCCCGGCGACAGTGTCGACATCTATTGGACCGGTTCCAGTGGAACCATCGAAGGGAACAGCGGCGGAATTACCCGCCTGATCGAAACCAACGTGCAGCTCATTGCCGTCGATCAGACCGCTGGTTCAGACGTCACCAACACAACCATTGCACGTACAGTCACGGTCGCAGCCACACCTGAACAGGTCGCGGCTTTGGCACAGGCTCAGAACACGGGGCGTCTTTCCTTGGCTCTGGTTGGGGTACAGGATGAGTCCGTTGCCTCTACGATTGAAGTGGATCAGCGCAAGCTGTTGGGAATTCAAGAAACCGCGCCGGAACCAGAAGCAAAAGCCGAAAGGGTATGCACAACACGTATTCGCCGCGGTGGCGAAATTGTAAATGTGCCTATCCCCTGCACAAATTGACGCCAATTCAGAACGTTACAGGTTCAGAGCCGCGCCCTTGGTGCGGCTCATTTTTTTGCGGATGTTGCCAATTCCCCACATAAGGAAACTTACGGAAACCATTGATTATTGCAATAAATTCGGATTTCGCGCAGTCTCTCCTCCCATAGGGCATAAGACCCAAAAAAACGAGGCGTGATCGGAGAGGCAGGTCACATGACAATACGTACCTGGATCAGCGCAACCCTGCTGGGGTTGTCGCTTGTTATGGGCCCCATTGGCGACACCGCCTGGGCTGAAACTTTGCGCGTGGTGAAAAAAGGGACTGTGGAAACACTGGACGTCCCGATGAACCGCGCAATTGTCGTAGAAAGCGAACAACCTTTCGCAGAGCTCAGCATTGCCAACGCAGGCATTGCAGACATCTCTTCTTTGTCGGAGCGCACGATCTATGTTCTGGGCAAGGCGCCCGGCCTGACTACGCTGACACTGTTTGACGGCGCGGGCAATCTTTTGGCCAATGTCCGCGTCCGGGTCGCACCGGATGTTACAGAATTCAAGGAACGTCTGCGTCAAATCCTGCCCAACGAACCCATCGAGGTTCGCACAGCCAATGATGGCATTGTTTTGTCCGGTACGATCTCCAGCTCGGCCAAACTGGCGCGCGCGCTGGAACTGGCTGAACGGTATGCCCCCGAGCGCGTCTCGAACCTGATGTCGGTCGGTGGTGTGCAGCAGGTCATGCTGAAGGTCCGCTTTGCAGAGATGAACCGCTCGGTCGCCAAAAGCCTGACAGCGTCGCTTGGCTTCGGTGGAAGCGACGTTACCGGAGGCTTTAACACGCTCAACAACCAGTTCGCACTGAACAACGCTTTGGCGAACAACATTCCGGCAGTTCAGGCCAATACCGGTGCCATCCTGTTTGGGTTTGGCGCGGGTTCGACGCAGGTTCGCCTGTTGCTGGAAGCGCTGGAAACCAAGGGGCTGGCCCGCAGCCTGGCCGAGCCGAATCTGTCCGCGCTGTCCGGCCAGGAGGCATCGTTCCTAGCCGGTGGCGAAGTTCCCATCCCGGTACCGCAGGATGACGGCGTTGTGGCCATCGAATACAAAGCCTTCGGCGTTGAAATGGACTTCATCCCACGCGTCGTGGATGGCGATCTGATCAACCTTGAGATGGGCACGGCTGTTTCGAGTATCGACAACAGCTCGGATTTTACCATCAACGGGGATTCGGTTCCTAGCTTCATCACCCGCAGGGCCAAAACAACGATTGAACTTCGCGATGGTGAAAGCTTTGCCATTGCAGGCCTGATCCAGGACGATTTCGCGGATCTGAGCAACCAGATCCCATGGTTGGGGGATGTGCCGGTTCTGGGCGCGTTGTTCCGCAGCGCCAACTACCAGCGCGAGCAAAGTGAACTCGTCGTTATCATCACCGCGCATCTGGTTTCACCGACTCGGGGCGAAACTCTTGCGCTTCCAACCGATCGGGTCAAACCGCCCAGCGAATTTGACTTGTTCTTGAACGGCCAGGTGGCGCGCACACAGCGCACGGGCGCCGGCGGAGCGTCAGAAGTTGCCAAGCAGAACTTCGGCAGCTCCTACGGCTACGTCCTAGATTGATCAGGAGGATAGGACCAATGCATAAGTGGATCATCACACTGGGTCTTTCGGTCGCTGTCGCCGCATGCACCCGCGAGGCCGGGTACGAGATCGATACAGGCACTTTCGGGAACGCGACGCTCAACAACGTCCAGGTACAAAGCGGCGAATTAACCTACGCGCAGATTCTCAGCCGCCGGTTTGCCGCGGATGTACCCAGCCAGGTAAACTTTGCGTTCAACAGCTCGCAACTCGATGCTTCGGCTCAGCGCATTCTTTTGCAACAGGCTGACTGGATCAAGCAGTTCCCCGAGGCCCGGTTCCGCGTTTACGGACATACGGATGCTGTGGGGTCGGCCAGCTACAACAAAAGCCTTGGCCTTCGCCGCGCTCAAGCAGTCGTCGCGTTTTTGGGGCAGCAGGGTATCTCGCGCTCACGGCTTGAGGCGGTGGTATCGTTTGGCAAAACGCAACCGTTGATCGCAACGCAAAACAGGGATCGCAGGAATCGCAGAACGGTCACTGAAGTTTCGGGATTCGTTGATCGCAACCCGCAGCTTCTGGACGGCAAGTACGCTCAGATCATTTACCGCGAATATGTGGAAAGTGCGACCGCTGTAAGCCAGATTCAGGAAGTGAACGCCCAAGACGCTGGCAGCGGTGGATAATACGTTTGAAATGGGCGACATCGTCGCCCATTTCCCTACAATTGGTTCTTTTGCGCCCAATTCTCGCCCAACTTCAAAGCAACATTGTGAACAATAGGGTGACCTGCGGCCAAATTTGACCGTATTGGGGCGACAGCACATCAATCTGGCGGATTTCGTTCATATGACATGCTGAGCCCTCACGACGAGGATAGTGTTTATGACCAGCGCGACGCCGCAAGACGACAATACTGCAATCTTGGCCTGCACCATCAGTCGGGATGTTCAGAATTTCGACCTTCTGATCGAAGACATGGAAGCCATCTTGGGCGAACGCTGGGGAGACCTGGGATTTGCAGAAGCGTTGGCCTTTTTCAGCCAACCCGAAGCTGAAACGCTGGAATTCGTAGCACTGGCGATCGACGGAGAAGACGAAGACAACCTTTCTCTGCTAGGTGAGATAATCACTCAAGCCAATGAAAAAAAAGTAAAAGTTGTTCTGATCGCCGAGGATGTTACTCCGGCATCCCTGCACCAACTGTTGCGCAAGGGTGCTGACGAGTTCGTGCCCTATCCTCTTCCCGAAGGCGAATTGCAGGAAGCCATTGAGCGTATGAAGCAGCCCGACCCGGTTGCCGTTGCGCAAGCAGCCGCCGTTCCTTTGGCCGGCGGCGCGTCCAAAGAAGGCGCTTTGTTTGTCGTTCAGGGCCTGGCAGGTGGTGTCGGCGCAACGACACTGGCCGTTAACCTGGCCTGGGAACTGGCCTGTGCCTCTGACAAAGACGCGCCGACCGTGTGTCTGATCGATCTGGACCTGCAATACGGGACCGTTTCCACCTATCTGGATCTGCCGCGACGAGAGACCGTGTTTGAAATGCTGTCGGACACCGATGCGATGGACAGCGAAGTATTCTCGCAAGCCCTTCAAACATATGAAGAAAAGCTTCAGGTTTTAACCGCACCCTCCGATATGGTGCCACTGGACTTGATCACTCCGGAAGACATTCAGCGCGTGATCGACATGGCGCGCGCGCATTTCGACTATGTCATTGTCGACATGCCAAAAACGCTGGTCCTGTGGTCGGAAACAGTTTTGCAGGCCGCCCATGTGTATTTCGCCCTGATCGAGCTGGACATGCGGTCCGCCCAGAATGCCCTGCGCCTGAAGCGTGCGTTGCAGGCAGAGGAACTGCCATTCAACAAGCTGCGTTTTGCGTTGAACCGAGCGCCGAAATTTACCGATCTGAACGGGAAAAGCCGCGTGAAACGCATGGGGGAAAGTCTTGGAATCTCCATCGACCTGCTGCTGCCTGATGGTGGCAAACCGGTCATGCAAAGTGGGGATCATGGTCTGCCTCTGGCAAATGCGGCCGCCAAGAACCCGTTGCGCCGGGAAATCGCAAAGCTGGCGAAGTCGCTTCACAGCCTCGGCAGCAGTGCCGAAGAAGCTGCGTAACATCATCCCAAAGGGGGGATAAGCCGTGTTTTCAAGATACAAAAAGCAACCTGCAGCGCAGCCCGTCAAAACGCCGGCACAACCGGCTGAAACAGCGGCATCTTCTGCACAGGCGACACCTGTTGCGACCGCGGTGGCACGCAAACCCGTGAAAAAGATTGCAGGTGAGGTCGCAAGTTCAGACAAAGACCGCAAACGCAAGGAGCGGTTGGGTGAGATCAAGATCGAACTGCACCGCGAGCTGCTGGAGAACCTGAACCTGGCAGCGCTGGAAAACGCCGGCGAAGCCGAGTTGCGCACTGAAATCAGTGCTATCGCCAGCGAAGTTCTGGAAACAAGAAACATTGTTCTGAACCGCGAAGACCGTTCCCAACTGAACAAGGAACTGTATGACGAGGTAACGGGTCTCGGCCCGCTCGAGGCGCTGCTTCAGGACGATTCGGTCAACGATATTCTGGTGAATGGTCCACAACAGATTTTTGTGGAACGTGCCGGCAAGCTGGAACTCAGCGACATTACCTTCAAGGATGAGAAGCACCTGATGCGGATCATCGACAAGATCGTGTCCGCCGTGGGCCGCCGCGTCGATGAATCCAACCCGTATGTTGACGCCCGTCTGGCCGATGGATCGCGTTTCAATGCCATGGTGCCTCCGATCGCGGTGGACGGATCGCTTGTTTCCATTCGTAAATTCAAGAAAGACAAGCTGGGCATTGATGATCTGGTCAATTTCGGTGCGTTCACCGAAGAAATGGCCGCGTATTTGCAGGCCGCCGTGTCCACCCGACTGAATATCATCGTTTCCGGGGGTACGGGTTCGGGTAAAACAACCACGCTCAACGCCCTGTCCAGCTTCATCGACGATGCCGAGCGGATCCTGACCATCGAGGACACGGCGGAACTTCAGCTGCAACAGACGCATGTGGGTCGGATGGAAAGCCGCCCGCCCAACGTGGAAGGCAAAGGTGAAGTCAGCCCGCGCGACTGTCTGAAAAACGCCCTGCGTATGCGTCCTGACCGCATCATCGTGGGTGAGACACGCGGCGCCGAGGTCATCGACATGTTGCAGGCCATGAACACCGGTCACGACGGATCGATGACCACGATTCACGCCAACTCGGCCCGTGACGGCATTTCACGTCTGGAAAACATGATCGCGATGGCCGGGATCGAAATGCCGATCAAGGCGGTCCGCAGTCAGATCGCCTCGGCTGTGAACCTGATCGTGCAGGCCAGCCGCCTACAGGACGGTTCACGCCGGATGACCTCGATCACCGAGATCACCGGGATGGAAGGGGACGTGATTTCCATGCAGGAAATCTTTCGTTTTCAACGCGTTGGCCTGACACCAGACAACAAGATCATCGGGCATTTCACCGCCACTGGCGTCCGCAGCCACTATTCGGAACGGTTCCGTCTGTGGGGCTTTGACTTGCCAGCGTCCATCTACGACCCAACCACAATGTAGGAGAACCAGGTATGCAATTGCCTATGGAGGCGATCATTTATGTCGCCATCTTTGTGGGGGTTCTTGCCTTGGTCGAGGGCATCTATCTTGTCGCCTTCGGCAAGTCCATCAGCCTGAACAGCCGGGTCAACCGACGCCTGGATATGCTGGAAAAAGGTGCCGGACGCGAACAGGTGCTGGAGCAGCTGCGCAAAGAGATGCAGCAGCATATGAAATCGCAGAGCATTCCTCTGTACTCACTTCTTGCCGACAAGGCGCAAAAGGCTGCAATCGCGTTCTCTCCCCGTCAATTGATCATGATCATGGGTCTGGTATCAGCCATGGCCTTTGTGGGTTTGAGCATTGGCACCGCTACGGACACGGCACTTCGTATCGTTGTTTCCATCGCAATCGGCATCGGCGGCGTTTACGCCTGGGTCAACCACAAGGCCAAGAAACGCATGGGTATGATTGAAGAACAACTGCCCGATGCGGTTGAGCTGATGGTTCGATCTCTGCGTGTTGGCAATCCATTTGTGTCGACGATTCAGGTGGTTGCAAACGAAGTTCAGGATCCGCTGGGAACCGAATTTGGCGTTATCGCTGATGAATGTGCCTATGGTCGCGATGTGGGCGAGGCGCTGAAGGACATGGCTGAACGATTGGACATGCAGGATATGCGCTTTCTTGCCGTAGCCGTGGGTATTCAGCAGCAATCCGGCGGCAACCTTGCCGAAATTCTGGCCGGATTGGCAAAGGTGATCCGCGCTCGTTTTCGCCTGTTCCGTCGCGTCAAGGCGATTACGGCCGAGGCACAATGGTCCGGCAAGTTCCTGTCCGGGTTTCCCGTTGCCTGTCTGATTTTCATCTTGGTCAAAGATCCGGGCTATTACGACGAGGTGCTGGATCACCCATGGTTTATTCCCGCGTGTTTTGTTGTCGCCATCCTGCTGACATTGAACCTGATCGTCATGAAAATCATCACCAACATCAAGGTCTGAGGGCAGCACAATGGAATTCCTGACCAGCATCAATGACCTGTTAACCCAGCACCTGGGCGAATTCGGCCCCCTTATCATTGTCGGCGTACTTGGCCTGCTTATGGTTCTGGTCGCTGTCACACTGATGATGAAGCAGCCGGAAGACCCCCTGAAGAAACTGCAAAGATCGAATGCGGCTCCTCCAAAGCAGAAAAAAGGGAAGAAAGAGCAGCTTCGAAACTCAAGCCGAAACGAGCAGCTTGAGAAGTTCGCAACATTCCTTGAACCCAAGAACGAAGAAGAATACTCGGCCGTCGAGCTGAAGCTGCGCCAGGCGGGCTACAGGTCGAAGGATTCGGTTCGGTTCTTCCACTTTGCGCAGTTTTCCTTGGGTATCCTTGGTATTCTCATTGGTGTTCTGCTGGTCACGGTCTTTTCCGGCGGCCAGGAATTTACCGGAACACAGATGATGATCCGGGTGCTTGTCCCCGGCGCGATTGGCTATTTCGCACCAAAATACTGGATCACGCGCCGGGTTGAAGAACGGAAGGAAGCAATTACCGCTGGCTTTCCTGATACGCTCGATTTGATGCTGGTCTGTGTCGAGGCCGGTCAATCGCTTGATCAGGCCATCGTTCGCGTTGCCAGCGAAATGAGTGCGTCTTATCCGGATATCGCGCAGGAATTCGAAACTGTCGCGCACGAAATGAAGGCTGGTAAGGATAAGGATACAGTCCTGCGTGATTTCGGCGTGCGATGTGGTGTGCAGGATGTGAACTCTTTTGTCACCGTCATGATCCAATCGGCGACATTTGGTACATCGATTGCCGAGGCATTGCGGGTTTACGCCGGCGAGATGCGCGACAAACGCGTGATGCGCGCCGAGGAGGCCGCGAACAAGTTGCCGACCAAGATGACTCTTGTCACAATGATGCTGACGGTCCCGCCGCTGCTGATTATTCTGGTTGGCCCGTCGGCGAATGTTATTTCGAGTTTTGGACGCTAGGTCGGATAGAACCATATGAAAGCTGAATTCAGGTGCTTCCCTTCCGGGTTTCGCCGAATGCTCCGGGCCACCATGGTTTTTGCCATGGTGGCTTCTTGCACAGAAGGCCTGTCATCCAACGGATTGGATGCACCGGGAATTGACGCCAAGGGTCAGGCAGAGGACAACATCGAGGTCGGAAACAGATTGATGGCCGCCGGAGAATACGAACTGGCGCTTGAAACCTTTACCCGGGCCGCGCTTGAACAGGGTATGACGCCCCAGGTCCTGACTTCTCTAGGTACTGCAAATGTGGGGCTACGCCGCTTGGGACAGGCCGAAAAACTGCTGCGCAGGGCCGTCGAAGACGACACGGACTGGCCGGTGGCCTGGAACAATCTCGGCGTCCTGCTGATGGAAAAACAGGAATACCCCGAGGCCGCGCAAGTGTTTCAGCGGGCCTATGCGCTGGACAATGGCGAAAGTGACGCAATCCGGGACAATCTGCGCTTAGCACTCGCAAAAATGGAAAATCCTGTTAATAATACCCCACAAGAACAACAAGAATACACACTGGAGCAGCTTGGCGACGGGCAATTCACGCTACGCAAGATCCAGTAATTGAGGCGAGAGCAGTAAAGGACGCAAAAAATGCGCCAGCAATTCTTGATTCCGAGTGTTGTTATCAGTGGTCTGATCCTGTCGGCCTGTGCAAAGGAAACCGAAGAGGAAAAGGTTGAACGAACGTTTCAGGAAGTGAACGTTATTGACGAAACAAACCTGAACGATGTGCTTCTGAGCGCCGCAGATCCAAACGAAGCAGTGACCTATTTCCACGGTGCAGCGCTCAAGAACCCGGACCGGATCGATCTTCAGCGCGGACTGGCAATTTCTTTGGGCCGCGCCAAACGCACGACCGAGGCCGTGACCGCATGGAAGCGCGTCACAACGATGAAGGGCTCGAACGCCGCGGACAAGGTTGAATACGCGGACGCCTTGGTCCGAAACGGCGACTGGTCGCAGGCCAAAACGGTTCTGGATTCGGTTCCCCCCACCTTTGAAACCTTCAAACGGTATCGCCTCGAGGCAGTCGTTGCCGATTCCCGGAAAGAGTGGAAACGCGCGGATCATTTCTATGAAACCGCTGTCGGGCTGACGACACGTCCGGGCAGTGTGATGAACAACTGGGGATATTCCAAACTGACCCGCGGCGAATATGCCGAAGCCGAGCGGTTGTTCTCGGAAGCGATCCGCCAGGACAACTCGCTGTTTACCGCCAAGAACAACCTGGTTTTGGCCCGATCGGCGCAAGGCAACTATAGCATGCCAGTCGTCCCGATGACTCAGGTCGAGCGGGCGCGTCTGCTCAACACGATGGGTATTTCGGCAGTCAAACAGGGCGATATAACCACCGCCAAGAACCTATTCCGCGAAGCCATTTCAACCCACCCGCAGCATTTCGACGAGGCGGTCCGCTCGCTTCGGGCGCTTGAAGGGGCCTGACACATGCAGATACCCGCAGTGGCAGCGGCCTGGTTTCTGCCGTTTGTGCTGCCGATCTGCTTTTACGTTGCCTTCACGGATATGCGTGAGATGCGGATCAAGAACCATGCAGTCCTTGCGCTGACGCTGGTTTACATCGTGATAGGTCTGATCGCCATTCCACCCTGGTCCACAGGCAGCCTCAGCGGCAATCTGGGGCCGGTCACCGTGTCTATGCCGATCTATTTCTGGCAATTGCTGCATATTGTCGTGGTTTTGGTTATTGGCATCTTCCTGAATGCCGCGGGCACCATGGGCGCTGGCGATGCCAAATTTCTGGCCGCCGCTTCGGCGTTTGTCTGGCTGGGCGATCTGAGAATTATACTGATGATCCTGACCGCCTGTGTTCTGGCTGCCGTGGTCACACATCGTTTGGCCAAAATCACAAGGCTGCGCACGATCGCGCCGCATTGGGAAAGCTGGAGCCGGGGCAAGCAGTTTCCGATGGGTTTCGCCTTGGGCGGATCATTGGCCATGTACCTGATTTTGGGTACTGTTCTCGGATCGTAAACTATCATCAGCGCGCCTTGTCGCTGCCTTTGTCCCGCCACAAAGCTGGTTCATTTTTCTTCAAGACGCCCTTTTTCGGGTTCTTGGCGTGACAAATTGATGGACGAGCACCGCGCATGAATATGCAGAATTCCTCTGTTATGGCCCCCCCTGCCCCCAAGGGTTTGGGCGAAATGAAGCTTCCGCTTGTAATGATGCGGGACATCCTTCTGAAGACGGTTTTTCGTAAAAACGCGAGCACGGTTTCAGAAGTGGCCGAAGCGATCTGTCTCCCGGGATCGGTAACTCAGGAACTGGTCGATATCGCGCGCGATCAGAAACTGCTTGAAGCGACCGGGACACTGAACGCCAATAGCGGCAATGAGATGGGATATCAGCTGACCGATGCAGGCAAGGCCCGTGCGCTGGATGCGCTGAGCCAATCCGAATATTTCGGCGCGATGCCGGTGCCGCTGGATGTCTATCGCGAGCAGGTCAAACGCCAGTCGATCCGAAATATTCAAGTCACGCGAGAGCAACTGGTTGGCGCAATGGGTCATCTGGTTCTGCCCGACAGCCTGCTGGACCATCTGGGCCCGGCGGTTAGCGCGGGCCGGTCGATTCTGATGTACGGTCCTCCGGGCAACGGTAAATCCTCGATCTCGAACGGCATCCGGGATGCGTTGGGTGATAACGTCTATGTGCCATACGCTATCGAATATGCGGGGCAGGTGATCACGGTCTATGACCCGATCGTGCACACGGCGATCGAACAGGAGCCGGACGACCCCAACAGCCTGCGCCGTCGCAAGCGGTTCGATTCTCGCTATGTTCAGTGTGAACGCCCCACCGTCGTAACCGGTGGTGAGCTCTCGCTCAGCATGTTGGATCTGGTCTACAACCCGACCGCCCGAACCTATCAGGCCCCGTTGCAGCTGAAATCCACCGGTGGCATTTTCATCGTAGATGACCTTGGCCGTCAGGCCGAACCGCCGCAGGCGCTGGTCAACCGTTGGATTGTCCCGCTTGAAGAAAACAAGGATATCCTCGGCCTGCAATCAGGTGAAAAGTTCGAAGTTCCGTTTGACACGCTGGTCATCTTCTCGACCAACTTCCACCCCAATGAGATCTTCGACCAAGCGGCCTTGCGCCGGATCTTCTTCAAGATCAAGATTGACGGCCCCAATCAGGAGAACTTTCTGAAAATCTTTGCCATGGTGGCCCGCAAACGTGGAATGCCGCTGGACGAGGCGGCATTGGTGCACCTCTTGAAGGTCAAGTACCCGACTATCAACAATATTTATGCCAACTACCAACCGATCTTCCTGATTGATCAGATGATCTCGATCTGCGAGTTCGAAGGCATCCCTTATCAGATGAGCCCGGACCTGATTGACCGTGCCTGGGCCAACATGTTCGTAAAAGACGAGAAAATCGTTAAATAACGCCGTGCCAATCCCTCCTCCGGGCGGGTAATCTGCAACCATGACGCAGATTCCCGCTCGGATTGGTACGTGGTTCTCCTCCAAAGGCTGGTCCATCCACCCGCATCAGAAAGAGATGTTCGACCGGGCGAAGCAGCCGGCAACCTTGCTGATCGCCCCAACGGGTGGCGGCAAGACCATGGCCGGATTTCTGCCTTCCCTGTCCGAGCTGGCCGACGGTGGCCACAACGGTTTGCATACGCTCTATGTCTCGCCGCTCAAGGCGCTGGCGGCGGATATCAAACGTAACCTGCGCACCCCGGTGGATGAGATCGGCCTGCCCATCCGGATCGAAGATCGCACCGGTGACACCTCGGCCACGCAGAAAAAACGCCAAAGGGCCGATCCGCCCCATATCCTGCTGACCACACCGGAAAGTCTGGCACTGCTGACCTCGTACGAAGATGCGCCGCGCATGTTCGATGGGGTACAGCGGATCATCGTCGACGAAATCCACGCGCTGGCGGAAAGCAAGCGCGGCGATCAGCTGATGCTGGCCCTGGCACGCCTTCAGCGCCTCAACCCGGGTCTACGTCGTGTAGGCCTGTCAGCCACAGTCGAAGACCCCGCGGCAATTGCCGGCTTTCTGGCGCGCCACCCGGACCCCTGCCGGATTGTGCAGGCCGATCCCGGCCCGGACCCAGACATCCAGATGTTGGAAACAACGGAAATGCCGCCCTGGTCCGGCGGAGGCGCGGCCTATTCGATTCCGGCTGTGCTGGACCAGATCCGGCGGCACAAGACCGCGCTGATCTTTCACAACACCCGCGCGCAGGCCGAGATCTACTTTCACAATCTGTGGCTGGCGAATGACGACGGCCTGCCCATCGGCATCCATCATGGCAGCCTTGACCGACAGCAACGCGAGCGGGTCGAGGCCGCGATGGTGCGTGGCGAATTGCGTGCCATCGTCTGCACCGGCAGCCTCGATCTGGGCATTGATTGGGGCGATGTCGATTTGGTGATTCAGATCGGTGCGCCCAAGAACGTCAAGCGGCTGGTGCAAAGGATTGGTCGGGCCAACCACCGCTACAACGCGCCTTCCAAGGCGCTGCTGGTTCCTGCGAACCGTTTTGAGGTTGTCGAATGCGTCGCTGCGCTCGAGGCTGCCAAAGCCCATGAACTGGACGGAGAACCCCGAGGCCCCGGCCCCCGCGATGTGTTGTGCCAGCACATTCTGATTGCGGCCTGTGCCGGGCCCTTTGACGCTGATGATCTATATGCCGAGATGACATCCGCCGGACCTTACGCACAGTTGACCCGACCGGAATTTGACGCCTGTCTGGATTTCTGTGCCACCGGCGGCTACGCCTTGCGCGCCTATGATCGATGGCAAAGGTTGCAGAAGCGTGCCGACGGGCAATGGCAATTGCGCGATCCTCGCGCAGCGTCGCGCATTCGCATGAATCTGGGCACGATTCAGGACACGGATACACTCAAAGTTCGCCTTAAACGCAGCCGTGGCGGTAAACCGTTGGGCGAAGTCGAGGAAGCCTTCGCTGCTTCGCTGACCCCCGGCGATACCTTCCTGATCGGCGGACAGATCGTACGGTATGAAGGTCTGCGCGAAATGGTGGTCGAAGTCAGCCGTCGCGCCGATCGCAAACCAAAGATCGCGACCTTCTCGGGCACGAAATTTGCGACCTCAACGCAACTCAGCGACCGCATTCTGCGCATGTTCGCCCAAACTGACTGGTCGCTCCTGCCTTCCCATACGGCTGATTGGCTGGACTTGCAGCGCCAAATGTCCCGCCTGCCTCAACGGGATCGTCTGCTGATCGAAAGCTTTCCAAGCGACGGGCGAGAGCATCTGTGCGTATACGGATTCGCTGGCCGCAACGCGCAACAAACACTGGGGCTGCTGCTGACCAAACGGATGGAGGAAACCGGTTTGGCGCCGCTGGGGTTTGTCGCCACAGACTATGCCACGCTGATTTGGGGTTTGGATGCGGTCACTGACCCACGCCCTTTGTTTCAACCCGAAGCGCTGCGTGACGGGCTGGACACATGGCTGGCAGGCAACGCAGTCATGAAGCGTACCTTTCGCGCGTCGGCCACGATTGCCGGTCTGATCGAACGCAACATGGCCGGGCAACGGAAAACCGGGCGGCAAGCCACGTTTTCGTCGGATATTCTCTATGACACTTTGCTGAAATATGATCCCGATCATCTGTTGATGCAGATCACCCGCGAAGAAGCCATGCGCGGGTTGGTTGACTTCGGTCGGATCGAGGCAATGCTGGCGCGCATCGGCGACCGCATCGACCTGCTGCGTCTAGATCGCGTTTCCCCACTGGCCGCGCCGCTGTTTCTTGAGGTCGGAAAGGTGCCTGTCAAAGGGGCCGCCGAGGAAAGGCTGCTTGCAGAAGAAAGCGCACGCCTGCTGGAAGCCGCCGGGTTGGACCAGCTTTGATCCCCTTGCGCAAGATGTGGAATCAGGTCAAGAACGTATCATGAACGTGTGCAAGTTTTCCTTTGCAGGCCAGCAACTCGATGCGTTGCCGTCTGGCGCATTATGGTGGCCGGCGCGGCAACTGCTCTGTGTTTCGGACCTGCATCTGGGAAAATCCGAACGTATGGCCCGTCGGCGCGGGGCTACGCTGCCGCCTTATGACAGTCGCGAAACGCTTGACCGGCTGGCCCGCGATCTGGAACACACCAACGCCGAAACCGTCATCTGCCTAGGTGACAGCTTTGACGATCTCGAAGCGGCCCAAGCCTTGCCCGACGCAGAAGGGTTGAGGATTGCGACTTTGCAGGCCGGGCGCCAATGGATCTGGATCGAAGGCAATCACGATCCCGGCCCGATCGAGATGGGGGGCTCTCATCTGGTCGAATGGCAGTGCGGCCCTCTCGTCTTTCGTCACATCGCCCAGGATCGGCCGCAAGGTGAAATTTCGGGCCATTTTCATCCGAAAGCACAGATTCGGACGAAAGGCAGGCACATTTCCCGACCTGCCTTTCTGCTGGACAGAAATCGGCTGATCCTGCCTGCCTACGGAACTTACACCGGGGGGTTGCGCAGTTCGGATCGGGCACTTTCCGATCTTTTGGGCGCGGACGCAATGGCCATTCTGACCGGCCCGCATCCGCAAATGATTCCAATGCCGCGTTGAGTTCAGATCAACCCGTCTTCTTCCAACTTCGGTTTGTACTTGCGGCTTACTGGAACCAGATCGCCGTTCGTCAGGCGCAAAAAGGTTTTGCCCCCCGATTTTTCAACCCCAACGATGGACGCGTCCACCACCCAATGTGAACGGTGCGAACAGTGGCCGGGAACCGGCTCCATCTCGGCAATTGCGTCCGTAAAGCGTGAGCGGACCGTGAACGTGCCTTCCGAAGTGACAATATCCACATTGTGGTCCCTGACCGTCAAACGATGGATTTGACCATGGAAGTCAGGCGGCAGACGCCTGATCAGGCGCGGCCTCTCGGTTTCAGGTGTCGAGGCCATCAATGGGTTCAGATCATTGCGTTGCACAAGAACCAAGCCCGTTGCAAACAGGACCCCATATACCGCCACGGTCTGGGCGCCTGGTGCCATGTGACCTCCGCAGGTGAACAGGATCCATGCCAACATCCAAAGGGACGGCGTGAACAGAACCAGGATCAGTGCCGCGAAGGCCAGATCACGGACGGGAACATTCAACAGAACGGGGTTTTTCTGCATCAAGTTGCGCGCCAACCCGGTGACTGTCAGGGCAAGAACCATCACCCCGGTCCAGAAAAGAAGACGCAAACCGAAGCTCAGATCCGCGACCAGAAACGGAGGAAACGCGTAGGCAAGCAATGGAAGAAAGACAAGGCCCGCCGTCACTCGCTGTGGGGTGCAAGCATTCCGAATAGTGTTTATCCCAGACGTCATACCGCTTTTGTGCATGACTTAACAAAATTCAACCTTAGCACGACAAGCACTGAAGCACCTTACCTGTAACCAACTGGGAATACAGGGATATCACGATTTTCTAAGCTGTCAAACCCATTCAGGGCAAATTGACTGGAGCGTCCGATGATTGTCCCGCGAAGTCATGCACAACCGAGGAGTGTGCCGGGCCGACATGATCGACCCGACCAGATTACCTTACGCCGTCAAACCTTCTGGTTCCGGCAGAGCGTTGGCGCGGCAGCACGCAGTCAAAGTGTTGGCCAACAGGCATGCAATGGTCATCGGGCCTACGCCACCCGGAACCGGAGTGATCGCGCCAGCACGCTCGGACGCGCTGGCATAGTCCACGTCACCGACAAGCTTGTTCTTTCCGTCACGTTCGATGCGGTTGATGCCTACGTCGATCACGGTCGCGCCTTCCTTGATCCAGTCACCCGGCACCATTTCCGGACGGCCCACGGCGGCCACGACGATATCGGCACGGCGCACGACATCCGGCAGATCCTTGGTGCGCGAATGCGCGATCGTCACGGTGCAGCTATCGCCCAGCAGCAGTTGCGCCATCGGTTTGCCCACAATGTTCGAGCGGCCAATCACAACCGCGTCCATGCCGGAAAGCGAGCCGTGGTGGTCACGCAGCATCATCAGGCAGCCCAGCGGGGTGCAGGGCACCATCGACTTCTGACCGGTGCCCAGCAGGCCCACGTTCGAAATGTGGAAGCCATCCACATCCTTGGCCGGGTCGATCGAGTTGATCACCAGATCCTCGTTCAGGTGTTTGGGCAACGGCAACTGGACCAGAATGCCATGCACGGCCGGGTCGTTGTTCAGCTTGTCAATCAGCGCCAGCAGATCTTCCTCGGATGTATCGACGTCCAGCTTGTGCTCGTACGAATTCATGCCGACTTCAACGGTCATTTTGCCCTTCGAACGGACATAGACCTGGCTGGCGGGGTCTTCGCCCACAAGAACCACGGCCAGGCCGGGGGTGATGCCGCTTTCTTCTTTCAGCTTTGCGACCTGATCGGCAACTTGACCGCGCACTTTTGCGGCAAAGGCCTTACCGTCGATAACCTGAGCTACCATACTTCGATCCCTTCTTTCAAAAAACGGATCGGGCGCACAGAACGCCCGGTCAGTCAGTCGGTGCCAATCACGCGCTCTTCGCGTGCAATCGACCAGTCAATCAATATGCGCCATAGCTTCTCGGCCAGATCCGGGTCCATCCCCAGCGCGTCCGAACTTGCACGCACGCGTTGCACCACCTCTTCGACACGTTCCGGGATTCGGGCCGGAAGGCCCTCGCCCGGTTTCAGCTGCGACGCGCGGTCAATATATGTCGCGCGCGTTACCAACATTTCGATCAGTTGGCGATCCAGCTTGTCGATCTCAGCCCGCAGCTCCTGCATCGTGTTGCAGTTCTGAGGCGGTGTCAGAGTGGGCATCGTCATCTCCTCATGGCCCGGGAATGAATCCCCGGACCACGAGATGTCCTATTCGGCGGCTTAGAACAAGCCCTCGATCTCACCTGCGTCATTGAGGCAGATGGTTTCGGCAGCCGGCTTGCGGGGCAGACCAGGCATGGTCATGATCTCGCCGCAGACGACCACGATGAAGCCCGCGCCCGCGCTCAGGCGTACCTCGCGCACCGGAACCGAATGGCCCGTGGGTGCGCCCCGCAGCGATGGGTCGGTCGAGAAGGAATACTGCGTCTTGGCCATGCAGACCGGCAGGTTGCCATATCCGGCTTCTTCCCATTCACGCAGCTGGTTGCGGATCTTGTTGTCAGCCAGAACCTCGTCAGCGCGGTAGATACGCTTGGCGATGGTTTCGATCTTCTCGAACAGAGGCATATCGTCGGGGTAGATCGGTGCGAAGTTCGCGGTGCCACCTTCGACGATTTCGACGACTTTCTCGGCCAACGGCGCAGACCCTTCGGAACCCAGTTCCCAGTGACGCGACAGAACCGCCTCGACGCCGTGCTCGCCGCAATAGTCTTTCACCGCCTGAACTTCGGCATCGGTATCGGTGACGAAGTGGTTGATGGCGACGACAACCGGTACACCGAAGGATTTAACGTTCTCGATGTGACGGCCCAGGTTGGCACAGCCTGATTTGACGGCCTCAACGTTTTCCGCACCCAGATCGGCCTTGGCAACGCCGCCGTTCATCTTCATCGCGCGCACGGTCGCAACCAGAACAACTGCCGACGGGGCAATACCCGCCTTGCGGCATTTGATGTTCATGAACTTCTCGGCACCAAGATCCGCACCGAAACCGGCTTCGGTCACGACATAGTCGGCGACTTTCAGAGCGGTCTTGGTCGCGATGACCGAGTTACAGCCATGCGCGATGTTCGCGAACGGGCCGCCGTGGACGAAGGCCGGGTTGTTTTCCAGCGTCTGCACCAGGTTCGGCTGCATCGCGTCCTTCAGCAGAACGGTCATTGCGCCTTCGGCCTTGATGTCGCGACAGTAGACCGGAGATTTGTCGCGGCGGTAAGCAACGATGATGTCGCCCAGACGCTTTTCCAGGTCTTTCAGGTCGTTTGCCAGACAGAGGATCGCCATGACCTCGGACGCCACGGTGATGTCAAAACCTGCCTCACGCGGGAAGCCGTTCGACACACCACCCAGGCTGGCGGTGATCTGACGCAGGGCACGGTCGTTCATGTCGACCACACGGCGCCATGCGACGCGGCGGGTGTCAATCTCCTGCTCGTTACCCCAATAGATGTGGTTGTCGATCATCGCCGACAGCAGCGAGTGAGCCGAAGTGATGGCGTGGAAGTCACCGGTGAAGTGCAGGTTCATCTCTTCCATCGGAACGACCTGCGCATAGCCGCCACCCGCAGCGCCGCCCTTCATACCGAAGTTCGGGCCAAGCGAGGCTTCACGGATACAGATCATCGCGTTCTTGCCGATGCGGTTCAGGCCGTCACCCAGACCCACTGTAGTCGTGGTCTTGCCCTCACCTGCCGGGGTCGGGTTGATTGCAGTCACCAGGATCAGCTTGCCGTCTTCGCGGTCCTGTACCGAGTTGATGAAGTTCTGGCTGACCTTCGCCTTGTCATGGCCGTAAGGCAGCAGATCCGCAGAGTCGATGCCGATCTTGGCACCGATTTCCTGAATCGGCTTTTTGTTCGCTTCGCGGGCGATTTCGATATCGGATTTGTAGCTCATTGGCCGGGGTCCTTGATTGAATACCGTGCAAAACCGACGCGGGGCGTCGGCGCTGTGCATTCCATACCCTTGTGTACAATCCCGATAGCCATGGATTCCGACATTCTGGCGTCGCGAAGCGTCGTAAGTTCGTTTCAGGGGTTTCTAATCGGAAACAAGCCTGTTTTCACAAACCCACGCAGGTTGATCCGGAACAAACAGTTTCAGCCGATCCCCCAGTTGAATGCGCCCCGGGCGTTCGACCCATCCGGTGATGCCCCGACGCCCGACCGCCGCGGGTTTGAAAGCCGCGCCATGCCCCGGTTGATCCGCTTCGATCTCGCGCCCCGGCAGAACACAAGGGGCGTTTTCCATGTCCACCGTTATCGTCGCCCCGCTTGTTGCCTGAAGACGTGAAGACGGGGGGATATGTGAAAAATCCGGGATTCCGCGCAGCACAATGGAAGCCCCAAGATAGGACGGATCAAGCTGATCCAACCCCATGTCCTGCGCAATTTGCTGCAACTCCTCCTCGGACAAAACTGAAAGCTGACGCACGTTGCGAATTTCAGTGCCTTTCGGGTAAAGGTTCGAGACCCTGACACAGGACGCCCGATTAAGGCCTTCGTGGCGCTCACCCTTCACGCCGTCAAAACCCAGATCCAGCGTGTCAACAGCCTTGGCCCGTAAAGAGGTTCCCGCAGAGACATGGCCAAGCCAGACTGCTTCGGCGGCAAATTCGGTTTCACGCAAAAATGGCATAGCCTTCCCTTTTCGCTCTTTTTCTTGCGTGCATATTGCCAGGCAAAACACCGATGAAAAGAAAAAAGACCCGGACTATGCGCCGGGTCTTTTTTGACTATGCGGTGGGTTCGGGCTCCATCCCGCCATCGGGCGGAGATTTCTTGGCCTTTGTCTTGGGAATGGCCGTGACACTGGGCGCGCTGCCTTCATCCGGCTTATCGCCTTCATCATCATCCTCGCTGGGTGATTCACCATTCATGACGCGCTTGATCTCATCACCCGTCAGGGTTTCGTATTCAAGCAGGCCCTGCGCCAGGCGTTCCCATTCTTCGCGCTGTTCGGTCAGAATCTGGTGCGCGCGCTCATAACCCTGCTGAATAAGGCGTTTCACCTCTTCTTCGATCAGCTCTTTCGTATGCGCCGACACCGAGAACCCTGCGGTGTTGCCCTGATAGCCTTCGTGCGCCTCGGCATAGTCGATGTTACCGACCTTATCCGACATGCCCCAGCGCATCACCATGGCACGCGCCAACTGGCTGGCCTGCATGATGTCCCCGGCCGGGCCGTTCGAAACGTGGTCTTCACCGTATTTGATAACCTCGGCGGCTTTGCCGGCCATGGTCATGGCCAGCTTTTGCTCACACTCATCACGGTGGTAGTTCAGGCGATCCATTTCAGGCAGAGATACAACCATACCCAGCGCACCACCGCGCGGAATGATTGTGGCTTTGTAGACAGGATCGCACAACGGCAGGGTCAGGCCGACAACGGCATGGCCCGCCTCGTGATAGGCGGTCTTTTCCTTCTGGTCCTGGGTCAGCACCATCGAGCGGCGCTCGGCGCCCATCATCACCTTATCCTTGGCGTTCTCAAAGTCTTCCATGGTGACAAAGCGGCGACCCACGCGGGCGGCCATCAACGCAGCCTCGTTCACGAGGTTCGCCAGATCGGCCCCCGAGAAGCCCGGCGTACCGCGCGCAATGATGCGCAGATCGACATCGGGGCCCAGAGGCGTCTTACGTGCGTGCACGCCCAAAATCTTCTCGCGGCCTTTGATGTCGGGGTTACCAACGGTCACGTTGCGGTCAAAACGGCCCGGACGCAGCAGCGCGGGATCCAGAACGTCTTTACGGTTGGTAGCCGCCAGAATGATCACGCCTTCGTTGGCCTCAAACCCGTCCATCTCAACCAGCAACTGGTTGAGGGTCTGTTCGCGTTCGTCGTTACCACCGCCGTATCCAGCGCCACGATGGCGACCCACCGCGTCGATCTCGTCGATGAAGACGATGCAAGGCGCATTCTTCTTGGCCTGTTCAAACATGTCCCGGACACGGGATGCACCGACGCCGACAAACATCTCGACGAAGTCGGACCCCGAAATGGTGAAGAACGGAACGCCTGCCTCACCCGCGATGGCGCGGGCCAGCAATGTTTTACCAGTACCCGGAGGACCGACCAGCAGCGCGCCTTTCGGGATCTTGCCGCCAAGGCGGCTGAACTTCTGTGGATTGCGCAGGAATTCGACGATCTCTTCCAGCTCTTCCTTGGCTTCGTCGATGCCCGCGACGTCGTCAAATGTGACGCGGCCATGCTTTTCGGTCAGCATCTTGGCCTTCGACTTGCCAAAGCCCATCGCACCGCCTTTGCCGCCGCCCTGCATCCGGTTCATGAAATAGACCCAGACACCGATCAGCAGCAGGAACGGCAAGAGCGTGATCAGGAAAGACTGGAAGCCCGACTGCTGTTGCTTGACCGCCTGAACCGGGATGTTCTCATCGATCAAAAGCTTGGTGACCTCGGCGTCGCCGGGTTTGATCGTGACGTAAGTCGCACCGCTTTCGGTCGTATAGCGGATCTGTTCGCCGTCCAGCGTCACGTTCTTGACTTCACCGCTTTGCACGGCGCCGACGAAATCGGAATAAGTTCTTTCATTGCTCTGAAGCGTTCCGCCCGGTCCACTGAACAGATTGAACAGTGCAAGGATCAGCAGAAACAGAACGACCCAAAACGCGATATTGCGAGCGTTGCCCAAGGAAATTCTCCCAAAAGTTCCGGCAGGTGAGGAGCTGCCAAGTTACCTCTTAAAATAGAGAGGATTGTGGTATGTTCAATGCGATAATAAAGATGCGTAGAACTCGGGCCATTCCGGCGTCGTGTCCGCGCGCCATCCGTTCGCAAATCCCGCAAGCGGAGCGGCCAGCACCGCGCCCCCCTTCCAGACTGCGGGCGTCGCGCTCAAGGCCAGCCTGGGCCGGCCCGTTTCGCGCCATTCGGGCATCTGTCGCAGCCCGTCTTCACCCAGAGCGCGGATCTCGGCACCGGAAATCTCGGGCCCGGTCAAGACCCATTTGCTATCCCAAACTTCGTCAGGTGCTGAAATCCGAGCCTCCACGGCCTTGAATTCCCTGCAAATCCAAACACTCATCCCTTCCGGGACCAACAGGCAACCGCTGAGCGACCCTGCCCGCCCGTCGATTATGGCCTTCATGGCCTGCTCGACCGCCGCCTGACGCGGGGGATATCCCAGCCCTGCGATCCAGACAAGACATCCAAGCAACACGCGGCGTCGGATTTCCTTGGGCAATGCGGCAAAACCGGCCCTGTCCACCTTCACGTCGCTTTGTTCGACTTGGGCGACATTCCGTGCGGATTCCTGCGCAAACACACCCAGGGCTGCATGGGCCTGCGCCAGATTTTCGGCCACTCGCGACAATGAAAGCGCGTCAATTCCCAGTGGCTTGAGGCCGGACACGGCCTCTCGTGCCTTGATCCGGTCGAAACGAGGGTCCTGATTCGACGGATCTTCGACCCATGTTGCGCCGATACCGGTCAGGTAGGTTCTCAGATCCTTGCGTGTGATCCCCAGCATTGGCCGCAGCAATGTCACACCTTCCCATTGCCGGCTTGCCGACATGCCGGACAGTCCCGTAACACCTGATGAACGACCCAGTCGCATCAGCAACGTTTCTGCCTGATCATCCGCCGTGTGCCCCAACGCGATAGCGTCGATTCCGCGCTGTTGCGCCCAACCGGCAAGCAGGCTGTAACGCGCCTTGCGGGCCTCATCCTGAACATTGCCCGATCTGTCCCAACCCGCCCAATGCAAAATGTCATGCGGCAGCCCCAAAGCAGCGGCTTGGCGCGAAACTGTCACGGCCTCCTGCGCTGCGTCGGGGCGCAAGCCGTGATCGACCGTGGCCACAAAAAGGGCGATCTCTTCGTTTTGGGCGACTTGATGCAAAAGATGCATCAACGCGACGGAATCCCCACCGCCCGAGACCGCCACGCCCAGTTTAGGCGGAAGCCTTTCGGGAAGCCGGGCGCGAAGCTCTGCAAGCAGGTTTTCGCTGTGACGGTTCAAGAACACCCCAGCGCAGACATCTCTTGCGTCGCATCCGCAAACGCCGGTGCGGATGGAAAGCGCACGCCAACTTCATTGAGCGTGATGCAGGCCTGATCGGTCTGCCCCAGACGCCCCAGCGCCGCGCCCAACTCGAACAGGGCCTCGGGGGCAAACGCTCCTTCGGAATCTCCGGTAAAGCTTGCCAAGAACGCCCGTGCCGCTTCGCGGGTGTCGCCAAGGCCTTCAAGCGCATGACCACGTTTCAGATTCACTTCGGGCGCCAGGGGGCTGCCGGGATAGTTCGTATCAAACTGCGCAAACAAATCAGCCGCAGTCTGGTAATCCCCATCGGCCAGTGCTTGCGATGCCGCGTCGAAATCCGCCCGCTCGCCCACGGCCAGTTCACCCTGATCGGTTTGGGATGGCGTGGCAGGCGTGATGACGGCCGTACCTACATCTGTGCCCTCTCCGCCCAGTGTGCTGGTCGGTTCGCCTGAAATTTCGCAGTTTGCCTCAAGCTCGCACAGGCGGAACTCCAGATCTCCGATGCGATTGGTGCCGTCCGAGACAATGTTCTGCACACGCTGGTTCAGCTGCTCGGTCTGTCGGGTCAGGCGTTGCAGTTCCGCTTCAATGGCATCAACCCGTTCGAGGACCGAACTGCCGGACAAGTTTGGCGCAGGCGATCCTGTGGTGGAAAACTCGCGCTTCAGACGCTGAATTTCCACATGCAGCACCGTCAGCTCCTGACGTATGTCGGCCAGGGTTTGCTGATCCTGTGCCTGTGCAACACCGGCTGTCGCCATGACCGCCGCCAATACCCATCCTGCCATACGCATTGTCTTACCCCAGTGTTGATCCGGTCAGCACAGTCACTGCGCGGCGGTTCTTGGAATAGCATTCCTCAACGCTGCAAATCTCGATTGGGCGCTCCTTGCCGTAGCTGACGGTTTTGAGACGGTTGCCAGCAACACCACGCGAAATCAGATACTCACGAGCGGCATTTGCGCGACGCGCACCCAGCGCAAGGTTATACTCGCGCGTACCCTGCTCGTCCGCGTGACCTTCGATCGTGGCAACAAAATCCGGATTGGCCAGAAGCCAGTCCGCTTGCCCTTGCAACACGGTCTGCGCCTGTGGTGTCAGGGTGGACTGGTCCACGGCGAACAGAACACGATCCCCGACGGTCTGCTGGAAATACGCAGGCGAACGCGGGTCACTGGGCGAGCCCGGTACAATTGCGCCTGTGCCGCCGGCACCGCTGCCGCCCAAGGCGGATGGGTCATTGTTCGTACAGGCGGCGATCACACTCAGCGCGCCCAACGCCAGGACTTTGCTCAATACATTCATTTCAAGTGCCTCGTGTTTTGATTGTTGCCGCCTGTCTACCACAGGGACGATTCGTTGTGAACTTTGCTGCGATCAATTCTGTAGTGGGCCCCATGACGGATCACTGCCGCCATCCGGTGTACGCACTGGGCGCAGGTTGCGACCCGAGATGTCCACCGAATAAAGCGAGGCCCGGCCGCTGGCGCCCTGCGTTTCACGGGTGAACATGATGACGCGGCCATTGGGCGACCAGGTCGGGCCTTCGTCCAGAAACGAGGCGGTCAACAAGCGTTCCTCTGATCCGTCCGTGCGCATCACCCCGATGTGGAAGCGGCCCTGGTTTTGCTTGGTAAAGGCAATCAGATCGCCGCGCGGCGACCATACCGGCGTGCCATAACGACCCGAGCCAAAGCTGATCCGCGTGGCCTCGCCGCCATTCGCGGGCATCACGTAAAGCTGCGGCGTACCAGAACGGTCGCTTTCAAACACGATCCGGCTGCCATCCGGCGAATAGCTGGGAGCGGTTTCAATCGCCGGCGTGTTGGTCAGACGAGTGCTTTGCCCCGACGCCAGATCCATTTTCCACAGGTCCGTGTTTCCCCCCTGAATCAAGGAATACACGATCGACCGGCCATCCGGCGAAAAGCGGGGCGAGAAGCTCATGGTTCCGTCCTGCGTCTTCAGTTCCCGTCGTTTGACGCGGCCCACATCCAGAACATAGATGCGCGGGCTGCCGCTTTCATAGCTGGTGTAAAGCAACCGATCACCATTGGGTGAAAAACGCGGCGCCAGAACGATTGCGGCACTGTCGGTCATGTACTGCACATTCGCCCCATCATAATCCATGATCGCCAGACGTTTCAGGCGTTGGTTTTTCGGTCCACTTTCCGAAACAAAGGCCACGCGGCTGTCAAAATATCCGCCCTCGCCTGTAATCCGGCTGTACACCTGATCGGCCACTTTGTGAGCCATGCGCCGCCAGCCCTCGGTGGTGCCTGCCAATTGCAGCCCATTGCCCAATTCCTGACCCGAAAACACATCCCAGACCCGGAATCGAACCGTGAGGTTCTTGCCCGAAACATTGACTGCCCCCGTGATCAGCGCATCGGCATTGATCGCTTTCCAATCGGCAAACTGAACCGGAGCCTCAAAGCTGCTGACCCGACTGATGAAGGCATCCGAAGAGATCTCGCGAAACAACCCGGTTCCTGTCAGATCAGCCGCCACCACGCGCGAGATGTCCTGTGCATATTGCGCCGCTGACGGGCCATCGGGAACAAAGTTCGGCACCGCAAAGGGCAATGGTTCGATAATGCCCTGGTCCAATTCCAGCCGCAGGGGACTGTTCTGTGCAAGAGCCGGCGTAGACATCAGCGTCAGGCCGACAAAGAGGCTGGTCAGAAGTTTCATCATTTGATCCGCATCCTCTCGGGATTGAATGTAATCTCAACATCCTGCCAATGAGCGTATTTGTCAGCAGGCAAGTCATATCCTCTGGCCCCGCAGCGCAAAATCGCGCGCCGAGCGGCCTGATAGGCCTGATTGGCCGCGCCCGAAGACCCACCAGAACTGTCCAGCATCCGAATGCTGCCATCCACAACCGTACCATCACGGTTTAGCGAAAAAGCCACAACGACCACAGTACTCAGTGCATCCGTAGACAAAGAGCCCACATTCCAGCACTTGGACACGGCCAATCGCATCGCGTCCTTCTCGCCGCTGGTCAGCGGTGGGCCGGATGGCTGGGTTCCACTGCCCAAGGCTTCGGCCAAAGCGTCATTGATCGCGGCCTCGTCGGCTTGCGCGTCAGGTTCAGGCGCCGCCTCGGGCGTATCTGCCACAACGGGTTCGGGCGGTGGGCTTGGGCGGTTCGGACGCACCCGCGGTCGCGGAGACGTAAGCGGAGACTGCTCTTTGGTTTCCTCTGCCTCGGTCACGATCTCGGGGGCCGCTTCTTCCGGCGCGGTCTGATCCTGTTGTTCCTGCTGAACCTCGGCGCCCTCATCCAGTGAAACGGGCGGCGTTTCGAAATCATCCGGTTTTGCCTCGGGCGGTGGTGGCGCTATGGCCTCGGGGGCAACACGATCGGACGGGCGAGGCTGCGCCTCGGGCCCCGGAGGCACAGGCTGTGCGACAGGTTCGACCTCGGGCTCTGTCAGTACCGGCAGCTCATCCGGCACGTCCGGTTCCGGCGGTGCTTCGACGATAACGGGCGCAGGCTCGGGTTCGGGTTCGGCAGGCACGACGGGTTCAGGGCGGGGCTGTTCCTCGACCACAGGTTCTGGCGGCGTGCTATCAGCCTGTGGTTCGGGCGGTTGTTGCAATGCCGCCGGCACCTCTGGGATCTCAGGCGCATCCCGCTGGGCCGTCATGGCCGCGAATTGTTCAGCGGTGATCACGGACACATCCTGTACGGCCATCGGCAAAGGCTCGGACCGGAACGTACCGCCGAAAAGCGCCACTCCGATCAGGCTGACATGCGCAATCGCCGAAATCTTGGTGCCGGTATCCACCGTGCGCCCTCACTCTCCACCTTCGTCCAGCGTCGGCCCGCCCGTATCGGTCACAAGCCCAACGTTGGAAAACCCGCCCGCGTTCAGCGCGCCCATGACCTGCATGACCTGCGCGTAAGGAATCGCGCCATCGGCGCGCAGGAAAACCCGGTCACTGCTCCGCTCTGCGGCGATGGCCCGCAGCTTGCCGATCAGTTCCTCGCGCAACACGTCTGTTGTCTGGATCTGCACACGTCCATCTGCCGTCAGGGTCACGGTCAACGGTTCTTCATTGTCACCGGGCAAAGCACTGGCGGCGGTCTTGGGCAGATCTACCGGAACACCGACGGTCAGCAATGGCGCGGCCACCATGAAGATAATCAGCAAAACCAGCATGACATCCACAAACGGTGTCACGTTGATCTCGGCCATGGGTTGCGCGCGCCCGCGACGCCGACCGCGTCTGCGCCCGTTTCCACCCGAGGATTGCTGAACCGCCGCGCCCATTTTTAGCTGTCCAACTGGCGCGACAGAATGGTCGCGAACTCGTCGGCAAAGGCTTCGTAGCCGCCCACGATGCGGTCACAGTCTGCACTGAGCTTGTTGTAGAAAATAACCGCCGGGATCGCGGCCAGAAGGCCGAGCCCCGTTGCCAATAGTGCCTCGGCAATACCCGGGGCCACGACCGCCAGATTGGTATTCTGCTGTTCGGCGATTTCGATAAACGCATTCATGATGCCCCAGACGGTACCAAACAGGCCGATGAACGGCGCAGTCGATCCAACCGTGGCCAGGATTGGCAGACCTTTCTGCAAGGTCTCTGCCTCTTTCGCTATGGCCACATCCATGGACCGGTCTATCCGCGCGGTCGCTCCGGCAATCAATCCGCCATCATTTCGGTGCGACCTGCGCCATTCGATCATTCCGGCAGCAAAAATCTTTTCAGAACTGCCATCCGGCTGGGTTCCGATCTGCTCGAACAGCTCGTCCAAAGGGTTGCCGGACCAGAAGCTCTCGTCAAATGCCTGCGCCTCGCGACGGGCCGCGCGATAATTGATCAGCTTCTGAATGATGATGCCCCAGGACCAGATGGATGCACCGATCAGCATCAACATCACCAATTTGACGATAAAGGTAGCGCGGGCATACAGCCCCCACATGGAGAAATCGATCTCCTGCGCCAGCGCCAGCGTTTCAGCTTCCATGAACCTGCTCTTTGTTTTTGCCTGACGGCCGTTTGTTTGGCCTTGTTTTGCCAAACGCTAACGCAGTTGGGGCTGAAATGCCAACATAACCACCCCTGACCCGCAAATTGTTACATCAATGCGCGAATCTCTGCCGGAAGCCGGATCGGCCTGCCGTCCTTGTTGATGCAAACGGCAGTGACCGAGGCGCGAAAAATCTCGGTCTCGCCACGCCGGACCAGCTGCGCCATGGTCAGCCGCACGCCCGAGATTTCCGTGACTTCGGTTTCAACGATCAACTCGTCATCAAACCTGGCGGGCGCAAGGTAATCGGCCTCGACCCGCCGCACGACCCACACAATGCCCTCTTCCCGCATCGCGTTCTGGTCATTGCCCAGATTGCGCACCCAATCCGAACGCGCACGTTCGATATACCGCAAATAGTTCGCGTGATAGACGACGCCCCCCATGTCGGTGTCTTCATAGTATACGCGAACCGGATAGGTATGTTTCATTGCAGTGGCTCCAGCCGGGCAAACAACCTGAGCGCATGAGACGCATCCTGCGCAGAACCCGGCAAAACCGGATCATAGGCTGCCCGAATCAACGCAGCAACATCGGGGCGCAGGATCGTCATTTCACCTGCCACAGCCAGCGGAGATTGCGTCCGAAACGCAGTATCGGACCAAAGCAGGATGGTCTGCACCACCTGGCTCAGCGCCAGCGTTTCCGCCGGTATCTTGGACAACTGCGTGTCCATGCGCAGAAAAACAAAAGCCGCTCGGATCGCGCCATCTTCTTCGAACCGGAAAATGCGGTACTGGTTTGCATCCGCTTCAACCAAGCGCCCGACCAACGGTGCCAGTTCGGGAATCAGACGATCAAGATCCGGCACGTCCAGCAGCTCTTGCCAATCCCGAAAGAAGAAGATCATGCAGTTGGCACCAAGCTCGGGGTCGGTTTCGGCCATTTTGTGACCGGCCAAGGTGACAACCGCCTCGAAGGCACCCTTCACAGTGGACAGCGTTTCATCTTCAACACCAAACACAATCGGCACGATCGGCCGCCCCCAACGCGCAAACAGAAACTCACCGCTTTCGCGCGTGAACAGCGCCTCAATCTCTTCCGGTGTCACGCCCCGCCCTTCATCTTTTCGAAAATACTCTCGCCGAAGGCATAAATTTTCCAAGCGCAAGCTTCAACCAAACAGATCGCTCTGCCGCTTGGGCGCAGCCATTCCCAAATGCGTCCAGGCCTTCTGCGCCAACATCCGCCCACGCGGTGTTCGCTGGATCAACCCCTGTTGCAACAGATAGGGCTCGATCACTTCTTCCAGCGAGTCCCGGCTTTCCGATAGCGCCGCCGACAAGGTCTCAATTCCAACCGGCCCGCCGGCATAGTTTTCGGCGATCAGTTTCAGATAACGCCGGTCGGCACCATCCAGCCCCAGTTTGTCTACACCCAGGCGCGTCAGTGCGCCATCCGCAAGACCGCGCGTGATCCGCCCATCCCCTTCGACAATGGCGAAATCCACCACCCGGCGCAGCAGACGTCCGGCGATGCGCGGTGTCCCGCGCGACCTGCGCGCAATCTCGCGTGCGCCCTCATCATCCGCCGGAGCGCCGAGTTTCCGCGCGTTTCGGGTGACGATCTCATGCAGTTCGTCCACAGTGTAGAACTGCAACCGGGTCGGAATACCAAACCGGTCGCGCAAAGGTGTGGTCAGCAAACCCATGCGCGTCGTGGCCCCGACAAGCGTGAAGGGTTGCAACTCGATCCGAACCGTTCGCGCGGCGGGCCCCTCGCCGATCACCAGATCAAGCTCGAAATCTTCCATCGCGGGGTAAAGCACCTCTTCCACCGCCGGGTTCAGGCGGTGGATTTCGTCGATGAACAAGACATCCCGCGCTTCGAGATTGGTCAGGATCGCAGCCAGATCGCCCGCTTTCGCCAGAACCGGCCCGGATGTCATGCGAAAATTCACCCCCAGTTCACGCGCCATGATCTGCGCCAGCGTCGTCTTGCCCAACCCCGGAGGGCCATGGAACAACGTGTGATCCATCGCCTCGCCCCGCTGGCGGGCGGATTGGATGAAGATGCGCAGATTGGCGCGTGCCTCGGCCTGACCGATGAACTCATCCAAGCCCTGCGGGCGCAATGCGCGGTCGTTGTCCTCGGGCAATGGATCGGGGCGCACAGTGGGATCAGCGTCTACCATTCATTCAGCCTTTCGGAGCCAGCAACTGCAGCGCGGCACGAATCAGACCCGCTTCGTCTGCATCCGGGTTGTTGGCGGCCGCCTCGGCAACCGCGGCTGCTGCATCCGATGGCCCATAACCCAGATTAGACAAGGCAGACAGCGCACCCGCGGACGCCGCGGCGGCCCCAGAGGCCGGTTTTGGCGTCTGCTTCCGAGCAGGCGCTGCCTCGACAGGCTCTACAACTTCGATCGAAGGGCCATCCATCGCATCGGTCAAGGTGCCACCCATGGCCATCACGCCCGGCGCCTTGTCCTTGAGGTCCAGAACGATCCGCTGCGCCGTTTTCGGGCCCACACCTTTCGCCGCCTTGACCGCCGCCCAATCTCCCAGTGCGATTGCGCGGCTGACACCGTCCGGCCCCAGCGCGCTGAGGATCGCCAGAGAGACTTTCGCTCCGACCCCCTGAACCGAGCACAAAAGCCGGTGCCATTCCTTCTCGACCAGCGAAAGAAAGCCATAAAGCTGCATCAGGTCTTCGCGCACGACCATGTCCGTATAAATCGAAACCGCCTCGCCCACGCCCGGCAATGCCGCCATGGTCCGGTCGGAACAATAGACGATGTATCCCACACCCCGGACATCGATCAGCACGTGATCTGCGGCGCGATAGTCCAGCCTTCCGGTGAGTTTTCCGATCATGCCCGCACCTCTTTCACACGCGCCTGTTGGGTCTTGCCGTAATAGGCATGGCAAATCGCAATCGCCAGAGCATCTGCTGCATCCGCCCCTTTGGGCTGACATCCGGGCAATTGCAGTTTGACCATGTGCAACACCTGCTCCTTTTCCGCGTGCCCGACACCCACGACCGTTTTCTTGACCCGGTTCGGGGCGTATTCCCCCACCGGCAATCCGGCCTGGGCCAGCGTCAGCAACGCAACACCCCGCGCCTGACCCAGTTTGAGCGTACCGGCGCCATCCTTGTTCACAAAGGTCTGTTCGATGGCCGCCTGGTCCGGTTGATGATCGGCGATGACTTCGACAATCTGGTTATGGAGAGACAACAGCCGCTCACCCAGATCATCCCCATCCGACTTGCACAAACCGTTGGCCACGTGGCTCAGGCGGCTGCCATTTGATTCGATGACGCCCCACCCCAGGGTCCTAAGCCCCGGATCAATGCCCAGAATTCGCATGTTTTGCCTCGGCCTGCTCGGCTTCTGTGATCTTTTTTCAACGCCTAGCACGAAGCGTGAACATTTTCCAAGCGAATTGACCCAATGCCTGAAAACGACACACCTGTCCCAAAGGCGACTCAACACGCCATTTGCGACTTCAAAAAGTCCGAATTCGACACTTTTGTGAACGCGTTTTCACCAATTATTTAAGGGGATTACAGCCTTTTGGAGCATTGCAGGAAACGCATAGGACACATGCAAAAACTGAACTTGTGCGGGCGATTTGGCGGCACTAGATGCCGGGCAGATCGCAAGACTGCAAAATGAACACCAACCAGAAGGAAACAGGATATGGCTGCACTGGACACCACCCGCTTCGCCTCCACTGGCTCGTTCGGCCTCGTTGGCCGTATCGGCGCATTTTTCGTATCGGCCGTGAACGCCGCCGTCGAATGGAATGACGCCCGCGTTACCCGCAACGCGCTGACCGGTCTAAGCGATCGTGAACTGGAAGATATCGGCCTGTGCCGTGGCGACATCGACGCCATCGCCCAAGGTCGCCGGTGATACCGACCACCACTCGCATACGCCCCTTCCTCCTCCCTTGAGGGGCAAACAGAAACACCGCGCGCCCCGGGCACGCGGTGTTTTTCGTCCGAAAACTGAGTCAAAACTGAGATTCAGTATAAAATCTTGTTGAGTTGCACGGCAATCGCCTGCGACACCGGGTCAATCTGCATCACCCAGGCACCTGCTTTTTCGACCGATGTGCCTTCGTTTAAACTGTCGATCCGATATTGGTATCCGGTCGGGCCAAGGCTGGACAAAAGAAACGCCTTGAACGCCACAACACTCAGAAGCGTAAGCAACAGCACCCTGGCCGGCACTGCCGAGCTTACCCGCTGCGGCTTCATGACGACCAGACCATCCTTGCGCATCGTCGCGCGATAGCCACGGCTCATCTTTTGATGTTTTTTGTTCAGGCGATTAACGCGCTGAGTGAACTCCAGTTGTTTACCCGTCATGGCAGCCTCCAAAAACCGCCCCCCTCGACTTCAGTCAGAAAACGGTAAAAAGAGATTACGACAAAAACGTGGCAAAATTCCACAAAACTCCTGCAAATGGCCTAGTTTGCGCCCTGTTTCATTAAGATTAGGGTCGTCCATTCACCAATCTCATCCCTATGGGTAAGATTGAATTCATTTTGAGAATAAACGGACACCACATCATCGGCCTGTTCGTTGAGGATCCCCGACAGGATTGCATACCCTCCGGGACGTAGATTCGCCGCGATTTCCGGCGAGAGGGCGACCAGAGGACCTTTGAGAATATTGGCAAAGATCAGGTCATAGGGCGCGTGCGCCCTGAGATCGGGGTGATCGAAACCAGCGGCTTCCACGCACCGTACGGCACCGGACATCCCGTTCGCCTTGAGGTTGGCTTCGGCCACGTCAACGGCCACTTCATCAATGTCACTGGCAATGATGTCGCCGTCCCAAACCCGGGCTGCGGCCATGGCCAGAACGGCGGTGCCGCAGCCGATATCCGCCACTTTCGTCGCGGTGAACCCTTCGTACAGCAATCTGTCAAAGGCCTTGAGGCACCCCAACGTCGTACCATGGTGGCCGGTGCCAAAGGCCATTGCGGCCTCGATCAGCAATGGAATGCGACCCTCGGGCAGCTTGTCGGCATCGTGGCTTCCATAGACAAAGAAACGCCCCGCCTCGACGGGCGCAAGCTCGCGCCGTACATGCGCAACCCAGTCGGTTTCCGGCAGCTCTGAAACAACAAACGGTTTGGCGTCGAATGCCGCGGCCAGAACCGCCAGTGCGGTCTCGTCGGGGGCTTCGGTGAAATATCCGCCGACCTCCCACAGGCCGGATCCGTCTTCGACTTCGAACACACCAACGCCGGTTGGCTCTGGCTCCAGACGTTCCATCGCCTCGCCCAGACCTTCGGCGGCCTTCTTACCTGTCAGCGTCGTCAGTGCGGTGAATGTGGGCATTGGGGCCTCCTGTCTCGATTGACACCGCGCCTAGGACGCCGCGCCGTCAACGTCAAGCGCCGAGACCTATTCCGCAGGGGCCGGAGCGTATTTGGTCAGGATGGTCTCGTTGCCAGGCTCGGGGTGACGCGGGATCAACAGGGACAGCAGCAGCGAAACGATCGCCATCGCCGCGGCCAGGCCAAACACAGCACCCGGCGACACGACCCAAAGCAGGCCAAGCAAAGCGGGCAAAAACACCGCCGCAATATGATTGATCGTAAAGGCCACCGCAGCGGTCGGCGCGATATCAGCAGGGTCGGCGATTTTCTGGAAATAGGTTTTCAATGCCAAAGCCAGCGCAAACAGCACGTGGTCGATCACATAAAGGATTGCCGCAAGCAGAACGCCCCAACCGAACCAATAGATGCCGCCATAGGCTGCGAACACGATGGCCAGACCGGTATATTCAAATATCAGCGTGCGCCGCTCACCGAACTTTGCCACCGCTTTTCCCAGCAATGGGGCGGCCATCATGTTGATCATCAGATTGATCAGATAAAGGCTGGTGAGCTCATGCACTTCAAAGCCGAATTTCTCGACCATCATGAACCCGGCAAAAACGACAAATATCTGCCGCCGCGCGCCTGCCATGAACTGCAATGCGTAATACAGCCAATACCGGCGACGCAGGATCAGCTTCTTGGTCTGCGGCGTGGGCGCATCAAATTGCGGATAGGCGAACAGACAGAACAGTGCCAGCGCAGCCGTAACTCCACCCGACGCCATGAATACAAAGTTGTAGGACAGATCAAAGCGATCCCAGGTCAGTACGATCAGCCCATACACCACCATGGTCGCCGCCGATCCCATCGCAACCAGCCATCCCAGCACCTGCGGAGCACGATCCTTGGGCAGCCACTGCAATTGAAGCGACTGGTTTACGGTCTCGTAGTAATGGAACCCGATCGAGCTGAACAAGGTCACAAACAGCAACCCGCCCAGGCTGGGAAACCACGCGGTCACCGCCGTTGCGACGCCAAGCATCATCAGAGAGATCATCGCCAGCACCTGCTCGCGAATGAAAATGATGACGGCAATCACGCCAACCGCCAGAAACCCCGGAATCTCGCGCACCGTATGCAGCAGACCGATATCCGCGCCATCAAAGTTCGCCACTTCAATAACAAAGTTGTTCAGCAGCGCGCTCCATGCGTTGAACGCAATGGGCATGGTCAGCGCCATCATGAACAACAGCGTGATGGGGCGGCGCCAGAACGGCAGGCTCTGCGCCTCGGTAAGGGGCATCGGTTTCAGCATGAGACCCCTCTACGCCCATTTCGCTGCTTTGGCGAGAGGGAAGCGGTCTGCGCACAATCACCCTGCACAGTTGCAGAGGTCAGTAAAAACTCTGTGGGTCGATATCGACGGTCAGGCGGATATCGCCCTTCAGACGCAATGGGGCGATCCAGCGGGCGATGGCATCCTGAATCGGCGCCCCTTTCGGTGCTTTCACCAACAAGCGCACTCTGTGGCGGCCGCGTATACGCGCAATGGGTGCAGGCGCGGGGCCAAAGACCTGAGCACCGATGGCGCGCAGGGGCGCATCGTTGCGGGCCATTGCATTGCCGATATCGAAGACCGGTCCGACCTCGGGGCCCGACAGCACGATCCCGGCCATGCGACCATAGGGTGGCACGCCTGCTGCCTGTCGACCCGCTGCCTCGGCTTTCCAGAACCCTTCCTCATCACCCGACAGGATGGCCCGGATCACCGGGTGTTCCGGTTGAAAGGTCTGCAAAAGCGCCTGCCCCGGCTTGTCCGCCCGTCCCGCGCGCCCAGCCACTTGCCGCATCAATTGAAACGTACGCTCGGCCGCACGCAGATCCGCGCCGTGCAGGGAAAGGTCAGCGTCAATCACACCGACCAATGTAAGCTTGGGGAAGTTGTGCCCCTTCGCCACCAATTGCGTACCGATGATGATGTCGGCATCCCCGGCGGCGATCTCTTCAATCTTGGCTTTCAATGCCCGGGCTGAACCAAAAAGATCGGAACTCAGCATCGCGATTTTCGCCTCCGGGAAGGTCGCCTCGGCTTCTTCCGCCAGCCGTTCGATCCCCGGCCCGACCGGGGCCAGCTTGCCCTCCACGCCGCAGGAGGGGCAGGCTTCGGGCATCGGCTTGGTTTCGCCGCATTGGTGGCACATCAATCGCTTAAGAAACCGGTGCTCGACCATGCGTGCGTCGCACTGATCACAGGCGATCTGCTCACCACAGGCCCGGCACAACGTGACCGGCGCATAGCCACGGCGGTTGATGAACAACAGCGATTGTTCACCTTTTTCGATCCGCTGCTGCACCGCTTGCCGCAAAGACGGAGAAACCCACGTTCCGGGCTGCATCTGCTCGGCCCGCATGTCGATGGGCTTCATCTCGGGCAATACCGCCGCTCCGAAGCGCGAGGTCAGGTCAAGCCTTTCGTACTTGCCCGCCTCGGCATTGGCCCAACTTTCAAGCGAAGGTGTCGCACTGGCCAGAATCACCCGCGCGCCACAGATCGCCGAGCGCAGAACCGCCATGTCGCGTGCGCTGTAGTGCACGCCGTCTTCCTGTTTGTAGGACGTGTCGTGTTCCTCATCGACCACCACAAGCCCCAGATCGCGAAATGGCAGAAACAGCGCCGACCGGGCGCCCACGACCAGTTGCGCATTGCCCTGCCCGACCATCCGCCAGACCCGCCGCCGTTCCGTCATGGTTGCGCCGGAATGCCATTCCGCCGGGCGCGCACCGAACCGCGCCTCGACCCGGGTCAGAAATTCTGCGGTTAGGGCAATCTCGGGCAGCAGAACCAAGGCCTGCCGCCCCATGCGCAGTGCCTCGGCCACGGCCTCCAAATAGACCTCGGTCTTACCGGAACCGGTAACGCCTTTCAGCAGCGTGGTGCCGTAATCGCCGGTCCGCTGCCCGGCCTGAAGCCGTTCGACCGCCGCGGCCTGATCCGTTGTCAGGTCTTTCCCGGGAAGGTCCGGATCAAGATGAGGATAAGGCAGGTCGCGCGGGCTGTCCTCTTCGCGCACGGCGCCTTGTTGGACCAACCCTTTGACAACGGATGACGTTACACCCGCCTGCTCGGCGAGTTCCTTCAAGGTAAAAGCCAGCCCGCCGTAGTCGCGCAATACCTCCAGAACCCGGGTCCGGGCATCGGTCATTCGGTCTGGTTGACCTTCACCCAACCGATAGACCTTGCGCATCGATGGCGGATCACCCAAGCCCGGTGCCCGCGTCGCCAGACGCAGCATCGCAGGCATGGGTGTCAGAGTGTAATCGGCGACCTTTTCCAGAAACACCCGCATCTCTTCACGCATCGGTGCAACGTCAAGAACCCGGATTACCGAGCGCGCCTTGCTCAGGTCAAAGCCGCCCTGCCCCGGCCCCCAAACCACCCCCAGAACCTTGCGCGGGCCCAAAGGAACCTCGACAAAAGCGCCCAGAACGCACCCGCCTTCGGGCGCCTTGTAATCCAGCGTCCGGTCAAGCGGCTGCGTTGTAAGCACCGCAACCAGCTCTCCTTGGTCGAAAAATCCGTTAGCGCTCACGGCATATCCTTCGCAGGGGGTTCCAGCAGGGGTCTCTTTGAGGTAAAGCCATCCGCGACCAAGGCCAACCCATCAAAGGACTGCCCTCATGAAATTCTTCGTAGACACCGCCGAGATCGACGCCATCGCCGAACTGAACGATCTGGGCATGGTGGACGGCGTAACCACCAACCCTTCGCTGATCCTGAAGTCAGGTCGCGACATTCTGGAAGTGACCAAAGAGATATGTGATCTGGTCGATGGCCCGGTATCGGCCGAGGTTGTCGCCACCGAAGCTGACGACATGATCGCCGAAGGCCGCAAACTGGCCAAGATCGCGCCGAATATCGCCGTCAAAGTGCCGCTGACATGGGCCGGCCTGAAAACCTGCAAGACGCTCAGCGACGAAGGCCAGATGGTCAATGTGACACTCTGCTTCTCAACCAATCAGGCGATTCTGGCTGCAAAAGCGGGCGCGACATTCATCTCGCCTTTCATCGGACGGCTTGACGATATCAACCTCGACGGCATGGACCTGATCGCAGACATCCGTCAGG
This sequence comes from Ruegeria sp. HKCCA5463, assembly GCF_013034175.1. Classification (NCBI taxonomy): domain Bacteria; kingdom Pseudomonadati; phylum Pseudomonadota; class Alphaproteobacteria; order Rhodobacterales; family Roseobacteraceae; genus Ruegeria; species Ruegeria sp. HKCCA5463. The sequence goes on along the minus strand of NZ_WQFL01000003.1, from coordinate 117,373 downwards.
TCTATGACAACTACGGGTTCGAGACCGAAATCCTTGCAGCATCGATCCGGACCGTCAACCACGTGACCGACAGCGCCCGCATCGGGGCCGATGTGATCACCGCGCCGCCTGCCGTGATCAAGAAACTGGCCGACCATCCGTTGACGGACAAAGGTCTGGAAACCTTCCTCGCGGACTGGGCCAAAACCGGTCAGAAGATCCTCTGATCCCAGACCCGACCGCGCGGTGCCGAAAGGCGCCGCGCCCGGCCCAACGGCCAAATGCCTGTTCTGTGATCAGGCATGGCGGGCGGGAGCCTCTTGCCACAGCATGCAAGGAAATCCACCCTTGCGTGCATTTTTTCCAAGGCAAATCCGGTCCGGCATGTTATAAGCCGCGACAACAAAAAAAGACCGGACGGGACATGAGCAGCACCCCCAAACTCGAGGATAACCTCCGCGCGGCGATTCTGGCCGAGCCGGATGTCGTACTGGACGACAAAGACCTGATGCAGGCGCTTGTCGCTGCCAACGAGCAAGCGCGCGGCGACAACGTGATTGACCTGCGCGGCATTGCGATGCAACGGCTCGAGGCGCGACTGGATCGGCTGGAAGACACCCACCGTTCCGTCATCGCTGCGGCCTATGAAAACCTCGCGGGCACCAATCAGGTCCACCGCGCCATTCTGCGATTGTTGGAACCTGTCGAGTTCGAAGATTTCCTGCGCACGCTGGGCGCCGATGTGGCGGACATCCTGCGCGTCGACAGCGTTACGCTGGTTCTGGAAACAACCGTGGTTCAGAACGATCCCGCAATCGACACGTTGGGCGGGGTCCTGACGATTGCGGAACCCGGTTTCATCGACCGGTACCTGACCATTGATCGCGGCGGTCCTGCGCGGGATGTGATCTTGCGGGAAATCCATCAGCCGAGTCGGCGTATTTTCGGGTCACAGGCCGATCAGCTTCGTTCCGAGGCCTGCCTGAAGCTGGACCTCGGGGCCGGTCGCCTGCCTGGCATGATCGTCATGGCCGCCCGCGACCCGCGGCATTTCACACCGCAGCTGGGCACCGATCTTCTGGCCTTTTTTGCCGGCGTGTTCGAACGCTCGATGCGCCACTGGTTGTCGTGAGCCTGATCTCGCCTGCCTGCCGCGACGCGCTTCAGCATTGGCTGGACAGCCTGAGCGCACTGGCCGGACGATCCGAGAATACGCTAAACGCCTATCGTGGCGACGTCGTCGAGTTTCTGTCGTTCATGACCCTGCATCACGCCGAACGGCATGGCCTGAAGGCGCTGGAACGGATCACAGTGTCGGATATGCGCGCCTGGATGGCGGATCAGCGCGGCGCGGACGTCAGCGCGCGGTCTTTGGCGCGTAAACTGTCGGCGGTCAAAAGCTTCTACCGTTGGCTGGCAGAGCGTGAGGGGTTCGAGCCCACCGCCGTTCTGTCCACCCGCGCGCCGAAATTCACCAAGAAACTGCCCCGGCCACTGGCCGAAGATGCAGCCCGCGCCATGATCGATACGGTGGAACTGCAATCCACATCCGACTGGGTCGCGGCGCGCGACGTCGCGGTTGTGACGCTGCTGTACGGATGCGGCCTGCGCATATCCGAGGCGCTGTCCCTGACCGGAGCGGACGTACCTTTGCCCGCCACGCTGCGCATCGTCGGGAAAGGCGACAAAGAACGGGTCGTACCGGTTCTTCCTGCCGCCCGTGAAGCGGTCGACAGATACCTGAAGTTATGCCCCCATCCACGAGCACAGGACAAAGCCCTATTTCGAGGTGTCCGTGGCGGGCCATTGAACCCACGTGCAATCCAAGGGGTTATGGCCAAAGCGCGTATGCAGCTGGGCCTGCCCTCAACCGCGACACCTCACGCGTTGCGGCACAGCTTTGCCACCCACCTGCTGTCAGCCGGAGGCGACCTGCGTGCCATCCAAGAGCTTCTTGGCCACGCCTCTTTGTCGACGACGCAGGCGTATACGGCGGTGGACACAGCGCGGTTGATGGAGGTCTACAACCGCGCGCATCCCAAAGCCTGACGTGCACATCACCTAGAAACCCGGGCTTTTGGTTTGCATCTCGGACGCGCATCAGTCATGACGCTCGCATGACACTCAGATTCAAAGCTCTTTCCGTTCATCTCTTTACTGCAACAGGCGCTGTTTTTGCCATGCTGGCCATGCTGGCTGCCGTCGAAGAGAAATGGAGCCTTATGTATCTTTGGCTGGTCGTGTCTTTCATCGTGGACGGTATCGATGGCCCGCTGGCGCGACATTATCACGTCAAGCACAACGCGCCCGAGTTCGACGGCGTTCTGCTGGATCTGATCATCGATTACCTGACCTATGTGTTCATCCCGGCCTTTGCCCTGTTCAAGTCGGGGCTGATGGACGGCTGGACCGGATGGTTCGCGATCATCGTCATCACCTTTGCCAGTGCGATGTATTTCGCGGATACACGCATGAAGACCAAGGACAATTCCTTTTCCGGCTTTCCCGGGTGCTGGAACATGTTCGTCATCGTGATCTTCGCGCTGGAGCCGAATTTCTGGATCATCCTGATGCTGGTCACGTTGCTGTCGCTGGCCATGTTTCTGCCGCTGAAATTCGTTCATCCCGTCCGCACCGAGCGCTGGCGCAGCCTGACCTTGCCGATGGCGCTGGCATGGACGTTCTTCGCAGGTTGGGCCGCCTGGGTCGATTTTCACCCCGAAAGCTGGGCCCATTGGGGGCTGGTCATCACCAGCCTGTACCTGACCTTCGCAGGCATCGCCCAACAGGTTGTTCCGCAGCGCCACGCCTGACGCAGCGCTGCCCGTCCCGTTTTACAGAACGTCCTGCACCTCGAATTCGGTGCCGTTATGGGTAAAGACGTCGCCCTTTTGCAGACCTGCCATCGCCAGATAAATCGGGCTTTGGGTTGAAATGCCCATATAGGTCTTGCTATCCACTTCGAACCGCGTTGTTGAAACACACACAACAAATCTGCGGTTGTTGAACTTGATCACAGCTCCTGGCCTGACCCTGTCGGCAAGGCTGAAATCGGTATTTTCGATGACATCAATCTTTGCATGATGCGCATGGACAGGCGCGTCGAAGGCAGCCGCCAGATCGGCGTTTTCCCGCGATGCGGCAATGTCATCCTTGTCGTGACCTTCCCGGTCGTCCAATTGAGCATCTTTCAAAAACGCGTCGTAATGCGCCTGCGCCGTTGCAAGCTCTTGCGCTTCAAGCGACATCAACCGGTCGATAATGGCCTTCTTGCGGGCTGCACGGTCTTGTTCAGTGGTCATGCAATGCGGTCCTTCAAATTCAGCAATGGTTACAAGTTGTGTCTGCAAAAAGCGGATTGCAACCGAATTTCGACGCTCAGATCAAAAGACCTGCCGCCCGCTCATGCCGCAACAGGGCAACTTTCGTCTCAACACCACCGTCGCCCGAAAAACCGCCCAAGCCATTTGCGGCCAGTACCCGGTGGCAGGGAATGATCACGGGAATGGGGTTTGATCCGCAGGCTTGGCCAACCGGCTGGGCGGGTTGCCCCAGTTCTTTGGCGATATCGCCATAGGTGCGCGTTTCTCCAAGCGGGATGGCATAGATCAGGTCACAGACCTGCTTTTGAAACTCTGATCCGTCAATGCGATACGGCAGATCGAAACGGTCAAGCCGCCCTTGATCATAGGCCCTCAACTGGGCGGCGGCTTCGCGCAGCAGCGCAGTCGGCTCACCCTCGTCCCTGCCGTTCCAGACAAGCCGTGTAAGGGCTCCGTCTGTTTCTTCAACACCAAGTCGTCCGAACTGAGTTTCAACGGAAATCATCGCCATGGACCGACGGTTTCAGATCAAAGCACCAAGCACAAGCGCGGGAATGTACAAGACCACGCAAAACGTCATTTTTGGGCATTGGCGCCATTCGTGATACGCTCCTGCCGTTACTTAAAGAGATTTTGGAGAACGCAATGGGTCGACATTTGATCCTAACGGTACATGGAATCGGTGAACAAAAACCCGGCGAAACCGTCGATCAGGTCGTTGGCGCAGCAACAACCTGGCTGGATGGAAACCCCAGACCACCGATCGAAGTCGAACGCGGCATGATCGAACTGGCCGAATCCACCTTCGACGGAAATCCAAGAAATGCAGAGCTGTTCGAAGTCAATCTGCGCACGGTGACTGACCCGGCTGTTCCTCAGGACAAGGCCCTGTTTGCCGAAGTTTATTGGGCTGATCGCTCTCCGGCCCCGAAAGGAGCGATCAAAACCGTGCTGGACCTGATTTGGGTCGTTCTGGCGTTGGGATATCTGGCGATGGACAATGTCGAGCAAACCCACATCCGCAAAGGCGTTGCCTCGGACCAGCCCAATGGCAGGAATACACTTGCGGCACAGCTGGTACATCTTTTCACATGGATCTTCTTCGGTGCGGTTGCGACGCTGAACGTCTTTTTGTTGATTGGTGCCGCAGCGGTCATGACCGACCGGATACCTGTCTCGGTTTTCCAGAACCCTGCCCTGTTGTTCTGGCTTCTGTTCGGGCTGTACGCCGGCGGGGCCATTGTCGGGCTGGGGCAAAGCCGATCGGCGCCGACCTATCTCAGGCGGGTCTTCTGGCGTGGAATGCTCGCAATGGGAACAGCACTGACTCTGTGCCTGGTCATTGGGCCGCTGGGCCTGAAATTGTGGGTCTGCGTCCCTTCCGACACGGGAAATTGCCCGCCGGCCCTGGAGCAATTCGTGGCGTTTCAGGTTTTTCTGCTGTCCATTTTCTGGGCCACTCTTATCTTCCTGACACTCATTCTTTACGCGTTGTCCGCCTGGACGCTGCAGATCAATGACACACTTTCAGAGCACAGGCGGCTGTACCCCAGCATCTGTGCAGGCATGCTGGTTTTCTGGATGTTCTTCATTTCCGGCCTCTGGTTGACCATAGAGCAATTGCTGGAAACTGTTTCGGGCCTGTCCGGCGGTCAGCTGCAACGTCTTTTTGAAAGCAATTTGAACGAGTCCATCGAAACACTCAGCGTGGCCTTTGTGGCCATCGTTCTGTTGGGGTTCGTTGGCGTCGGGCTTTTTGCAGGTCGCAAAACGTACAAGGCCAACCTTCACACCCGCAGCGGTCTGATCAGCCGGGCGATTGTAAACCGGCTGGCGCAGTGGGTCTTTCTGTTTGGTACAATCGTGCTGGTTCTGGTCACGATCCGAGAGATCGCAGCCAACCAGAGTTTTGAGGCCGCATGCAACGTGGGCATAGGTGAAACCAACCCGATCTCTTGGGCTTTGGACAGGTTGGCCTGTTCGCAAGGCGAGATCGGCCTAATCGTTCTTGGCGCAACTGCGTTGATGTACCGGTTTTCTGATTTTGTTTCCGCCGGGCTGGGCGTTGCACGGGATATCGTTACCTACGCCATTCGTGACAAATGCTATCTGGGAAAAGATCTGGAAACGCGACAACGCAACTATCCGGATCGCAAGGCGATAGACGAACGTTTCTATCGCACGTTGTACTATGTTCTCGATATCTTTCCAGCGGATCATATTACGGTGATATCCCATTCGCAGGGCACCGTGATTGCCACACAGATGCTTGCTGACCCACGCGTCCAGAGACGCATCGGCGGGCGGACTTTGACACTCATCACGATGGGCTCTCCGGTCACGCATATCTATCAGCGCTATTTTCCCGAGATGTTCACCATCACCGCCAGTCAGTTGAACGCCTCGTGGTTCAACATCTTCCGGCAGGACGATTTTGTCGGAACCGAGATCGAGGGTGGTCTCATTTTTGCAAATCGAAACATCCCGGTCGATCCCGGCGGGCACACCGGTTACTTTACGGACTATCAGGTTTGGAAAGCCCTGTCAGATCCCGCGATTGGCTTTGATCTGTTCAATCCAACACCGCAGCCTGTGCAGACATAGCCCTAAATGCCCCCCGACTGAATTCGGGGGGCGCGTTGATTTATCCCAATGCCTCATTGCAGCGCCCGCAGACGCCCGCGTGGGTGTGGCGGCCCACATCAGGCAGGATTTTCCAGCAACGCTGACATTTCTCGCCTTCTGCTTTTTCGAACACGACGGCAACGCCTTCGATTTCCGGCACACGGAACGCCTCGGCCGGGGCGGGATCGCCGGTCACGGTCAGGCCCGAGGTGATGCACATGTCGTCCACGTCGAACGTGGCCAGCAGATCGCGGGTATCGCCATCCTCGACATGCACGATCGGTGCCGCCTCGAGGCTGGAGCCGATCACCTTGTCCTGACGCTGAACCTCCAGCGCGGCGGTCACGGCCCGGCGCACACGGCGCACCTTGGCCATGTTGGCCTCAAGCTCGGCATCGCGCCAATCGGCGGGTGTGTCCGGAAAGTCCACCAGATGGACCGAACTGTCATCGCCCGGGAACCGCTCCAGCCAGACCTCTTCCATGGTGAAGACCAGAACCGGGGCCAGCCAGGTGGTCAGACGGTGGAACAGGATATCCAGAACAGTGCGCGCGGCGCGGCGGCGTGTGCTGTCCCCGTCGCAGTACAGAACATCCTTGCGAACGTCGAAATAGAAGGACGACAGATCAACCGTAGCAAAGTTGAACACGACGCTGAAAACACCCTGGAAGTCAAACGCGGCATAACCCTTGCGCACCTGCGCATCCAATTCCGCCAGACGGCTGAGAACCCAGCGTTCCAGACGCGGCATATCCTCGGGCGCGACGCGGTCGGCCTCGGTGAAGTCGGCCAATGAGCCCAGCATGAACCGCATGGTGTTGCGCAGACGACGATAGCTGTCGGCGGTGCCCTTCAGAATCTCCGGCCCGATCCGCTGATCGGCGGTATAGTCGGTCTGCGCCACCCACAGGCGCAGGATATCGGCGCCGTATTGCTTGACGACCTCTTCCGGCACGATGGTGTTGCCCAGCGACTTGGACATCTTGTTACCCTTGGCATCCAGCGTGAAACCGTGGGTCACTACGTTGCGATAGGGCGCGCGGCCCTTGGTGCCGCAGGCTTGCAGCATGGACGAATGGAACCAGCCGCGGTGCTGGTCGGTGCCTTCCATGTAGACATCGGCGATGCCATCCTCGGTCCCGTCCTCGCGATCGCGCAGAACGAACGCGTGGGTGGAACCCGAGTCGAACCAAACATCCAGCACGTCAAAGACCTGTTCGTAGTCGTCCGGGTTGGCGATTCCGTCGAGGATCTTTTCCTTGAAGCCGTCGGTGTACCAAACATCCGCACCGTCCTTCTCGAACGCTGCCTTGATGCGGGCGTTGAGTTCGGCGTTGCGCAGCAGGTAATCCGCGTCGTTGGGCAGAGCGCCCTTCTTGGTGAAGCAGGTCAGCGGCACACCCCATGCACGCTGGCGCGACAGAACCCAATCCGGGCGCGCTTCGATCATCGAATACAGGCGGTTGCGGCCGGACTGCGGCGTCCACTTCACCAGCTCGTCAATCGACCGCAGGGCACGTTCGCGGATGGTGTCGCCCATCTCGCCCATACCGTCATCCAGTTTGCGGTCGACGGATGCGAACCACTGCGGCGTGTTGCGATAGATGATCGGCGCCTTCGAGCGCCACGAATGCGGATAGCTGTGCTTGATCTTGCCGCGCGCCAGCAGCCCGCCGACTTCGGCCAGCTTGTCGATGACGGCCTTGTTTGCGTCACCCTCGCCGCCCTTGCGGGACAGGATGTATTTGCCGCCAAAGAACGGCAGATCGGCACGGAACGAGCCATCGTCCATCACGTTATAGGTGATGACCTGTTCCAGCATGCCCAGATCACGGTACAGCTCGAACTCCTCCATCCCGTGGGACGGCGCGCAGTGGACGAAACCGGTGCCTTCGGTATCGGTCACGAAGTCAGCGGCGCGGAAATCGCGGATGTCGTCCCATTCGCCATTGCCGCCTTCGGCCCCGGCCAGCGGGTGAAGCAGCTGCACGCTCTCCAATTCGTCGGCGGTCACGTCGCGCACACGGGTCCACTGATCGTCGTTCAGACGGGCACGGCCCAATACATCGGCGGCCAGGTTGTCGGCCAACAGGAATTTGTCGCCTACCTTGGCCCAGCATTCCTCGGGCGTGTCGGTAACTTCGTAGAGACCGTAGGAAATGTCCTTGCCATAGACGACGGCCTTGTTCGACGGCATGGTCCACGGCGTCGTCGTCCAGATCACCACATAGGCATCATCAAGATCGCCCGCATTCACGACCTTGAACTTCACCCAGATGGTGAAGCTTTCCTTGTCGTGATACTCGACCTCGGCCTCAGCAAGGGCCGTCTTTTCGATGGGCGACCACATCACGGGCTTTGAACCCTGATAGAGCGTGCCGTTCATCAGGAACTTCATGAATTCGTCCGCAATCACCGCCTCGGCGTGATAGTCCATGGTGATGTAAGGATCGGCCCAGTTGCCGGTGATGCCCAGACGCTTGAACTCTTCGCGCTGGATGTCGATCCAGCCCTCGGCGAACTTGCGGCATTCCTGACGGAAGTCGACGATGTTCACCTCGTCCTTGTTCTTGCCCTTCTTGCGGTACTGTTCCTCGATCTTCCATTCGATCGGCAGGCCGTGGCAGTCCCAGCCGGGCACGTATCGCGCATCAAAGCCCATCATCTGATGGGATCGCACGATCATGTCTTTGATGGTCTTGTTAAGGGCGTGGCCGATATGCAGATGCCCATTTGCATAAGGAGGGCCATCGTGCAGGGTAAAGGGCGAGCGGCCCTCTTTCTCGCGCAGGCGGTCATAGACACCGATGGTCTCCCACCGTTCCAGCCATGCGGGCTCGCGCTTGGGCAGGCCGGCGCGCATGGGGAAATCGGTTTTGGGCAGGTTCAGCGTGTCTTTGTAGTCAGGTGTCTGGATCGTGTCGGCGCACATTTGGGGCGTCCTTTGGATGATCTGGTCGTCTATTGGATCGAAGCGGTCGGTGCGAAGTCTCAAACACCTTTGCCCGGCGTCTCAGGAGGTCAGAGCGCCGGGGATATAATTCGAATAATGATGGCCATCCGGTCATGCATGGCGCGCTTATATGACGCCTGCACCTAATGGTCCAGAGGTTCTGCCCGCTGCGGCGAATGGCGCAGTTTCGCCCACCGGTTCAGCCACGCAAGACCGGCCAGCGCAAGGCCAAGCGCCAACAGCGAAAACACCCGGATCAGGCCGCCCAGACCGGCGATGTCGATCAGGAAGACCTTGGCCACCGCCAGCCCGATCACCGCCAGCCCTGCCTTGCGCATCAGGTCGGATCGGCGGGCAAGAGATTGATAGAACAGAGCGGCCCCGATCAGCAGCAGCACCAAAGTGTAGGTATACAGTTCCGGCTGGGTGACGCCGTTGACTTCATACATCCCCGCCGCGCCCTGCCAGACGTGACGGATCGTCAAACCCAACCAAACTGCGGCCAACGTCCCTGCAACGGCAAAGCTTGCTTGCATGATCGGTTTCGGCATTTCCCTGATCCTCCAGGCCGATCCGCCGATGGCCAATGCGGGCAACAGATAGGCAACGGCCAGCGTATTCAAAACCGGCGGCCCAAGCACCGGATCGGCATTCGGATCAAACAAGGGGTTCTGGTCCGCCAATGCCAGCAACAGATAGAAAAGGCCATGACCCGCAAAGAACAGAGCAAGCAGGTATCGCAGGTAGTTCAGTTTGCCACCCAACCCGAACCTCTGTACCTGCGCGAACGCAAGCAAAAGCCAGATGACGGCCAACAGACCCAGGCCCCAATGGCTGTTGTCAGCGCCGCCCTCGCCAAAGCCTTCGAGCCAACGCAGCAGCAGCAAGGAAAGCAGGATACCCGCTGTCGCCCAGGCCGCACTTTCCAGTAGCAGCGCCGCCAGAGGGCGCTTCAACGGACGCAAAAGCCACCAGCCCACGACAAATCCCAATGTGGCCGCGCCATAGACCATCGCCATCTCGGACACCGGAGCGGAATTGGCCCAGTCCAGTCCGGGATCAAGCACCAAACGCACCGTGACGGTAAAGACACCAGCCCAGATGAACCAGCTCATCGGCGGCAGGATGAACCTGCGGTCCAACGCTGCGGCAACCACGACACTGGCGACCAGAGCAACCGTGAGCGCCGATGAACTGAGCACGATGACGCAAGCGAACACCAGACACGACAGCGCGGACAGAGTGGCCAGAGCCGCTCGCATCCGTTCATCGCCGTCAACACGGGCAAAACGTTCTGCCAGAACCACCATCAGCACCGCCAGTGCGATCGCATGGAGCGCCCAGGGGTAGGCTCCGATCACCAAAGCCGGATGCCAGCCTATTTCCAGCGCGATGGCCAGCACAGGGGCAAAAAGCGCCGCTCCTCCGGCCCAGACGGCGCGATACTGGCTGGTCGTGAATGAACGCCAGGCCATCAGGGCCGACATCAAACCTCCCAAGGCGACCAGAACAGTCACCACCATCGGATAGTCGGCCTCGGGCGTTTCCGCGTAAGTGCCCGCAAACCTGTCCAGAACCGCGCCATTCTCAAGCCCGTGAGAGGCGACAAAGACCACCAATCCAGCCGCAGGCAGGACGGTCAGGTCCCGGAGGGCCGGTGCATCCTTAGCCCATAGAAGCAGAGCCAGAACAAGGGCAGACAACAGGCTGACGCCCAACCAGAATTCGGGTTCCGTGTCCGCCCAATGCCAGGACAGGATCACCGTACTTGCCGCGATGGCCCCGGCGGCCAGTCGAGTTGGGAATTCCGGCCAAGGGCGGGCCTTTGGGCGGCGGATCATCTCAGTCAGCATGGGGCCCGCGTGATTTGGCCAAATGCGTCGCACCGGAATGGCGGTTGCCAAAAGCGCCAGCACCGTTGCCGCGATCAGGTATCCCGATTCCGTACTCGGCGCGCCCATCACCAGAAGCAGGTTCGCCGCATAAGCCCCAAACAGCGTCAGGACCGAGATCCATGCCCAGCGCCGTACCGTGTCGATACCCAGCCCCAAGACGGCAACCAGCAGGAAATACGCATAAAGCCACGACGGATCATCGGACGTGCCCCCGACCAGGAAAGGCGCCGCGAAGGCACCGATCAAACCGACCGCAGCCAGCAGCGGACCGTGGAACCACCCCAGAACGAGGCCCACCAGCGCGACAACGACCATCCCTGCCAGTGCCGTTTCGGCACCGATCAGGTTGTACAGCTGGCGCGCGGACAGGATCGCCCCGAACAAAGTGACCAGCCCGGCACCGGAAAAGACCGAGGGCAGATAGGCGGTTGCCACCGCTTCGTCATCACCGAACTTGCGGCGCAGGACTTCTCCTCCGAGGATCAGAACCGTGCCGAAACCCAGGGCAGCGACGACACGGGCCGCCGGCGGCAGCAAACCGTTTTCGACGCCGTATTGCACAAGGAAAATACCGGCCAATGCCAGAGACAGGGCCGAAACCACATAAAACCAGTTCTCGCGCAGCCACGCGCCCAAAGCCGCAAACCTGTCATGGCGAAACACGACAGCCGGAGAAGAAATCTCTGCATCCTGAGCGTCGGCACTGTTGTCTTCCTGCCGTTTTGGAGCCGACCAAGGTGCCGGCCTGCGCGGCTTTTCTTCAGCAGCAGGTTGCGGTGCAGGCGTTTCCTGTTCCGGTTGCGGCAGGACCGTCGCATCGCCTGAGGCCAAGGCGTTGATTTGCGCTTCCAGCTGCTCTACCCGGCGACGCAATCGGGAATGCCCGACCAAAAGAGCGATCAATGTCACAGGGATGGCCAGAACTATCAGGCCAACAAGAACAAGCAGCGATTCCAACCGAGTCTCCGATCCTTTTGGAGGTCAGGCTATCTTGAGCCGTCCGAAAGTGACAGTCAGGAAAGCTGTGATCCGATCTAAAGCACCGAAATCGCCGGACGCGCGATCGTCGGCCTGAAAAGGTCCGGGGTCTGCGGTAACGCCTGCCGCAACAACCGTCATCCCAGCGGCGCAAAATTTATGGGTGGAACAAGGACCCGACGAGATACGCGATCAGCGCGGCCAGCCCGCCGATCAAAAACGTCTCGATCCCCGACCGCCACCAGGGGGCCAGTGACCACCGGCTTTTGAGCGCGCCAATCGCAAAAAAGACAGCCATGGTCATCCAGGCCGAGATCGCAAACGCGTTCGGCACGGACGCCAGAAACGGCAGCAATGGGATCATCCCCGCCACCAGAAACGCGAAGAAGGTGGCCACAGCCGCTTTCATTGGATGCGGGTCGACACTGCCCAGACCATATTCACCTTCGATCATCAGGTTGATCCAGTTTTCGTTGCTCGAGGTGATCTCTGCCGTGGCCTCGATCAGAATGTCGCCAGACAGCCCTTTTTGCGCAAGGATCTCTCGCACTTCTTCGCGCTCACCATCCGGGTACAACGCAATGTGGCGTTCCTCGACCGCGCGGATGCGGCGAATGTTGTCCAGCTCGGCCTTGGTGCCCGAATAATTGCCCGCCGCCATCGAAAACCCGTCAGCCAGAACATTCGCCAGGCCAAGCGCCACGATAACGAAAGGGGAAAGGCCTGCCCCTGCAACGCCTGCCACGATGGCAAATGTGGTGACGGACCCGTCGATGCCGCCATAGACGACATCGCGCAACACGCCGCGGCCGGGCGGCGCGTTGATCCGTTCGGCGATTTCCTGCGGGCTGTGACCGTGATCCGTCATGGCTGGCTCCTTTGACACATTCAGTGTGCCGAAGCGCAGGCCGGGGCGCCTTGCTTTGGATCAACCCTTGGAAAACAGGCCCTGCAAGGCGCGCTTGATGATGCCCCGCGTCGAAGGTTTGTGCCTGTCCGAGAAGGGCAACGGGCGGCACACCTCCATCGCGGCCACACCCACACGAGCGCTGAGGGCACCGTTGACCAGACCCTCGCCGAACCGGCGTGACAGTTTGCTCAGAACCGAACCGCCCAGGACGGGCTCCAGCAGATCATCGCCGACTGCAACCGCCCCTGTCGCCACCAGATGCACAAATACACTGCGGGTCAGACGCCAGCCGCCCAACGTACCCGCGCGCCCGCCATAGATTTCGGCAACCCGGCGGATCATCCGCAATGACGCGGCCAGCGCGGTTATCACATCCGCAAGCGCCAATGGCACCAATGCGGTCACGGTTGCAACTTGCCGGGCCGCGGCCTCGACCTCGCGGCTGGCGGCTTCGTCCAGAGGCGCCAACAGCTCAACTTCGGCAAGTTCCAGCAGAGCTGACGCATCGAACTGATCCGCCATCCGCTCGGTCAATCGTTCGCGGCCCCAGCGCGTGTCTTCCCGGCCTTTGTAGAATGCGATGATACGATTGGTGACTGCGCGGGCCTGAGCCAGATCGTCCTCTGCCAACGCGGCATCTGCGGCCCGGCGCAGGCCATCCACACGGGACAATCGCCCCAATGCGGCCAGTTCACGGATTGCGATCATAAGCGCCACAAGAACCAGCGCGGCGATCAATCCGGTTACGATCCAACCCAAAACAGGTGTTCGCGCCACCAGCGAAGTTGCAAAATCCCACGCGGCCACCGATACGGCCGCCCCGATCACCGCCAGAGCAAGCCCCCAGAACCAGCGTGCCAGAGCCGATGGTCTGCGCGCCGCCAGCCGCGCCGCGCCTTGCATCGCCTGCCCTTGTGGTTGCGCGATGTCCGGCACCGGCGGGGCCTTGGCGACATCGGCAGGGGGCTCATCCGTTTCAAGATCGATCAAAACCGGGCCTTTAGCCATTGATCACATCCTCGCTGCGCCAGACAAACCGTATGTCCGGCAGGTTTTCGTCGTTGTCCGCCCCATCGCTGCGAGCCACCTCGGCAAAGCCGTTACGTTCATAAAACCGGCAGGCTCGGGCATTGTCCTGAAACGCGTACAAGCTCAGCTCTGAGCGGGCCGATTTGGCGTGATCCAGCAATTGCCGACCAATCCCGCGGCCCCGAACCGAAGCATCCAGATAAAGCGAATGGATTTCACGACCGTCGAGCGCCAAAAAACCAACAACGCCGGCCTCGGTTTCGGCCACGGTCACCCATTCCAGATCAATCATTCGACCACAGAAAGCGATCGTCTCGGCGCAGCTGTGCAATTCAGGCATCCAGTCTTTTTCCAAGGCGAAATTGTGCAGGATCGACCCGATGGTGCCCGCATCCGTCGGGCGTGCGTGGCGCAGAATTGTCGTCACAACCGATCTCCGATCAAGAACTGTGCCGCCCTGTCCAGCCGGATATGCGGCGGGCCATCACCGGGTTTCAGCGACAGCTTTGCCGGGGCAAAGGCCATGAAGCCGTAATCTTCGCCCAACCACGCATCAGCCCCGTTGCGGGCCGGACCCAACAGATGCGCTGGATCCTCGGGCAATTCTCCCGGGTAGAAGGCGGCCTGTTTGCCGCTCTCCAACAGGGTACCCCGAACGCATGGCAAGTCTGTCCCGTCGTGGTGGCGCAGTTCTTCGGTCGTAGCACGCAGCGAAGCCAGAGACAGGGCCTCGGTCCGGGCTCCGGCGAAATTCGCCCGATCACGCGCCTCACGCGTCAACGCCTCGATAATCGCGGTCAGGCGGGGGTGCTGCATGTGGTGCAGGTGGTCCGCTTTTGTCGCCGCAAAAAGGATGCGTTCAACCCTTTTGCCCAGCAGCAATTGGCTGAGCCACGCGTTTCGGCCGGGGCGAAAGGCCGACAGGATATCAGCCATGGCGCGGCGCATGTCCTCGACCGCCTGAGGACCTTTGTGAATAGCGCCCAGCGCATCGACCAGAACCACCTGCCGGTCGATGCGCGAGAAATGATCGCGAAAAAACGGTTTCACGACCTGGGCTTTATAGGCTTCAAATCGCCGTTCCATCTCGCGTTGAAGCGTTCTGCGCCGCGACGGGCCAGACACCACCAACGGCGCAAAGGTCAGAACCGGAGATCCGGCCAGATCCCCCGGCAGCAGGAACCGCCCGGGGGTACAGTCGTAATACCCCGCTTCACGCGCCTGATTGAGATAGGTCGTGAACGACGATGCCAGCGCCTGCGCGGTCGGCTCGTCATGCGCGCCGGAAGGGTCTGCGGCATTGACCTGCCCCAGATACTCGACCGCCTCCGAGCGGGCCTCGATACGTTCCAGTGTTTCCCGAGACCAGTCTGCATAAGACTTGTCCAGCAGGGCCAGATCCAGAAGCCATTCGCCGGGGTAGTCGACGATGTCCAGATGAACGGTGCGCGGTCCCTGCAAGCCGGCAAGCAAGCCGGCTGGGCGGGCTTTGAAGGACAGGCGCAGCTCTGACACCGCGCGCGTGCTGTCCGGCCAGTGCGGTGTCGGACCCGTTAGGGCGGACAGGTGCGTTTCATAATCGAACCGGGGCACGGTGTCATCCGGCTGCGGTTGCAGATAGGCGGCATTGATCCGACCTTCCTGCTGCGCAACCAACCCGGTCATGCGCCCCCGATCCAGCAGGTTCGCCACCAGCGAGGTGATGAAAACCGTCTTGCCCGACCGCGCCAACCCGGTGACACCCAGGCGGATGACAGGCTCAAAAAACGTCTCGGATACGCTGTCGCCGATGGTTTCGACGCCGCGCACAAGACTGTCTGCCAGAGATGAGATGACCAATCCGTCGCCCCGCAATTATCGTTTCACCCAAGATAGGTAGAGGGTACCGCACATACCAGCGCTTTCGCCCCCTTGCCCGTTCCCGCGCCGAGCTGTACCAGCGGCACATGCCCAGATACGCGTTGAAAGTCGAATACCAGGGGGAACCGTTTGCCGGATGGCAGCGGCAAAAGGATCAGCCGTCCGTGCAGGGCGCAATCGAACAGGCCCTGTCCCGTATCCAGCCGGGTGCGCATACGATTGCGGCCGCAGGGCGCACCGACGCCGGCGTTCACGCGTTGGGTCAGGTCGCCCATTGCGACATGGCCAAGGACTGGGACCCGTTCCGCCTGTCCGAGGCACTGAACTATCACCTCAAACCGCAGCCGGTGGCGATCGTGGACGCCGCGCGCGTGACCGACGATTGGCACGCGCGGTTTTCAGCGGTCGAACGGCAATACCTGTTCCGCATCCTGATGCGACGCGCGCCTGCAACCCATGACAAAGGGCAGGTTTGGCAGATCAACCATCCGCTGGATGTCGAGGCCATGCAGGAAGGGGCGAACATGCTGCTGGGTCGCCATGATTTCACGACCTTCAGGTCGTCGATTTGCCAGGCGGCCAGCCCGGTCAAAACTCTGGATGAGTTGCGGGTTGAACAGGTTCAGGGCTTTTCCGGCCCCGAGGTTCATTTCCACGTAAGGGCTCGGTCATTTCTGCACAATCAGGTGCGCAGTTTCGTCGGAACGCTGGAACGTGTGGGCGCCGGAGCGTGGACCCCGGAAGAGGTGCGCGAGGCGCTGGAAGCTGCCGACCGTGCGGCCTGCGGTCCAGTGTGCCCGCCGCAGGGGCTGTATCTGGCGCGGGTCGGGTATCCGGAACCGGTTTTCGACTGACCTAAATCGCACGCAGCAGCAAACCACTTGCGATCACGGCAATGATCAGCCCGGCCACCAGTTCGATTGTTGGGGCCAGCACCGACGCGAACCGTGTGGCTGAGGCTGAGGCCAGCAGACCTCCGCGAAGGCCAAAGGACGTCCATCCCACCAGTGTCGTCACCAGCGCCGTGCCCAATGCCATGGCAAAAGCCCCGGCGATACCGACCATCGCGATGCCCATCTGCCACGTCAGAATCAGCACGAACAAAGCCCCTGTGCACGGTCGTGCCGCGATGCCCGCAATCAGGATCAGGGCCTCGCGCAGTGAACCCACATTTGCAACTTCCTGCGCGGTCGGGCCATGGCGGTGGCCGCAATCTGAACAGACTTCTCCATCGTGGTGAGGGTGATGCGAGTGATCGTTTTCATGATGATGGTGCTCATGGGGCGACGTGGTATTCCGTCTCTTTGCAAAACTGCGCAAGGACCGGACCACCAGCCAAAGACCGATAAGGGCGATCGCTCCGTAGCTTATCGGTGCCATGACCTGTTCCGTCGTTCCAACAAGGCTTTCACGGGACATCTGGAACACCAGCACCCCGGCATAGACCAAGACGACGGCCGTCACCGCCTGCCCCAGGCTGGACAATACACTGATCGCCGACAACCGCCAGAAGGCGACACGCCGACCCAAACCGTAACCCCCGATCAGGACCTTTCCGTGGCCGGGGCCGATGGCATGAAAGAACCCGTAGGCGAAACAGACTGTCAACAGCGTTGCCACCGCCTCGGGTTGCTCGGCACGCGCGGCACGCAAGGATCGGGCGATCTGGTTCTGGAATTCTCGTTGCTCCCCCGCAGCCCAGGCTGCAAGACTGTCAAAGCCTCCGCTGCCCCAAAACCAGAGCAGCAGTACAATCGCCAGGCCGACAGGCAGGATCAGGTAGCGGGACATGAAACGCGGATCTCGGTCGCAAAACGTTCACCGACCAGAGGGATGTCATTTTCCTCGAGGTCATAGTCGGCGTCCAGGGTCAGCAGAAAGGCCTGCATCTGGGCCAGTTCGCCGTCGATATCCGGGTCAAACCGGTCAATCTGGCACGCGGCGGGGCCCGTCACGGTCACGGGCCGCGTCACCTCGTAGGCGGTATAAAACGTCTCATCAAACGCTTTCGCAGACAGCGCCGCGGCCGCGACGGAACCGGCCTCCACCGCCCTGAGATGCGTGGTGACAACGCGCCCGTCTTCAACTGTCGCCTGCGCCTCCATCGGGCCCGACAGCGCGACGTGGTTTCCGTCTGCGGTAACGACAAGATCGCCGTTATATCCTTCCACCCACTGCGTATCGAACCCGGTCAGGAACCGTTCTTCGCTTTCCGTCAGAACGCCGTCAGCATCCTGATCCAGCTTCATGTCTTCCAGAACCAGAAACGAGTAGAATTCGTCATACGCCCAGGTCACGCGAACATGGGTCAGTTGACCAGCGTCATCCACGATGAACTCCAGCCCGGTATCAATGAAGACATGCGGGTGGGCGTTGGCCTGCATCGGCAAACAAAGGATCATAGTGGTTATAAGGTAACGCATAGGCGCAAGATAGGTCTCCGTCCGCGTGGCGGCAACGACATTTTCACTCCCGATGCGAAATCCGGCCCAACATCAGGTCGGCGGAAACAGAACCAGTGTTTGCAGCGCTGTGCCCACCGGACCTTGCGTATCAAAGAGGACGGACTGAGACATGCCGATGCCGGAAGGCTGCCAATGCGAAATCGATTTTGAGGCCAGCCAATCCGAAATCGGTTCACGGTGGATATGCACGGTCAGGTCCGTATTCATGAACCCCATTTCAGTGGTCGGCGCATTCCATGAGATACCGTTGCCACAATCCGCCAACGGGCACAGGGCCTGTATGGGCGATTGATCGTCGCCCTGCAAAAGCTGCGGAGTACGCATCCAAATCGTTTTGGGCCCGGCCCCCTGTTTTCCCCCTGCGGGATAGCGAATATCGCTGTAATGGGCAAAGCCTGGCAGGTCGTGGCGAATTTCACCTATCGGAAAAGGGCCATCGACAACGTCCTCTATTCGCGGCGCATCCATTTCGACATTCGGCACCTGCCCCAGATCGCGCCGCAACAGGTGCATGGTTGTTGCCGTGGCGCACAACGTATCGTCGAGATCGTGCACCGTGACCCGCGTAGTCCCGAGTGTCTTTGTGTGGCGCGTGGTCTCTGCCGCAACGCGAAGCCCGGCCAGCGGGAGCGGCCTCAGCAAATCGACAGTCAGTCGGGTCAGCATCTTCTCCGGGCCGATTTCGGTTTCTGCGGCCCGAACGATCAAGCCGCTGACCGGCCCCGCGTGGCAATGTGCGGCAGACCAAGGCCCGCGCGCGGCATCGTTGCCAACAAACGCCCCGTCCTCGCGCTGATGAAAATAGGTCGTGTTGGTAAAGTCGAGCGCTTCGGCCATGTGATCCTCAGGTCTGTTCTTGCGCAAATCGTTTCCGTTTGTCTGAAGCCAGGCGTTCAAACACTTTCCCCGTTCCGACTTTGGGGGCGAATTTGTTTGACACGCTGGCCTTGCGATCAGTTTCGCCATCACCGCCAGGGACACATGCGTCATCCATCCGAGTGACCTCGGCCCCGGTCATATCAGCAACGTCTTGCAGATGATCATGAATTTGCACGGCCAGGCTGAATGTCATGTTTTCGGAAATGTCCCACTGAAGCACCGGGTCCGGGCTATACTTTTGCCGCAAGGATGGCTTAACTGCCCGGGCCCTGTCCACCGCAGTGACGGGACGTCACCACATCAAACATATGCAGGAGCCGCACATGGCGTTGTTGATCGAAACCGGGCTGTCCAACTGGATAAGTGATGACGAAATTGCCCGCAGTTTACAGGCCGTGTTACCGGATGCGGATATCCGCACCGCCGAAACGTTGGGCAATCCGGATGACATAACGATGCTGGCCGTGGTTGACATGCAACGTGACCACCCGACGCGACTGCCGAACCTGAAACTGGTTCAAAAGCTGGGCGCAGGGGTCGAGACCATTGTCAGCCATCCTGGTCTGCCCGGTCACGTGCGCATCGCCCGCCTGAAGCCTGACGCACCGGCACAGGGCATTGCCGAGTGGTTTCTGGCCTATATCCTGCGCGCTCAGCGACACATGGCGTTTCACGAAGCGGCCCAAACCCGCGCCGAGTGGTCCCCGCGCGCACCGGTTTTTACGCCGGACACCGTGGTCGGTGTTCTGGGTCTTGGCCACATCGGCGCCCGCACCGCGCGGATGCTGCACGCCGTGGGCTTTCAGGTCATGGGCTGGAGCCGGACGCCCAAAGCCATTGAAGGCGTAACTTGCATGCACGGGCAGGACGCGTTGCCCGCGCTACTTGGCCAATGTGACCACGTTTGCGCAATCCTGCCTTCGACCCCTCAGACCGCTGGCCTGTTTGATGCCCGGATGCTGGCGGCGATGAAACCCGGTAGTCAGTTGCTGAACGCGGGGCGCGGAAATCTGATTGATGAGGACGCCCTCATCGCGGCACTGGACGCAGGTGTTCCGGGGCATGCCGTGTTGGACGTCACCTCGCAGGAACCTTTGCCACAAGACAGCCCGCTATGGCGCCACCCCGGCGTGACGATCACTCCACATGTTTCAGGCTGGCATCTGGGCGACGCCTTGTCGGATGTGGCTGAAAACTTCCGACGCCTCAGTTCCGGCGTGGCCTTGCTGCATGAAGTCAATCGTGATAAGGGCTACTGAATTCTGAGCTGATAATCAGGGCGTAAGGATCCAATTGCCGTTGCCGTCATTGCAGCGGCGGGTTCGGATTTCCCTGCTCTGATCACCGCCTTCCGGCTGAATCACATGCTGAAGAGCAACGCAGTTTCCCTGTACCGATCGCACCCGGATTGTCCCTTTGGAACCCGTGTCGTCATTCTTCCATGACCGTTCCTGGCCCACGGAAGGCGTACCGCTGGTCAAAAGCGCGTTCGAGGCTGCGTTGACCACTTCGAAATCTGCCGGAGACAACCCCATCTCGGCTATGATTCGAGAAAGGGGCTTGGCCTCGACCACAGTGCTCATCAATAAAATGCCGCATGCGGCGATGGCGGTAACAAATGGGGCATTCATGGCGGCCTCGCAGAGCTGAAATCATTTGTGGTCAAGGTTATACCCCTAACCCGGCAGGGCCAAGCCCCTGACGCGAACCTTCAAAAAAACCCCGGACAGACCTGTCTGCGAGACTTCTCTTCGCAAGCCCGCAACGCGGGCGATCCGGGGTGGTTCAGGCATTGGCGGCACAGGGGCTGCGACCGACATTTGCCATGCCCACAGCTCGCCGGTAACACCTGCCCGACGGGGTGGCGTCGCAAATTTCTGACCTTGGGGCTTCACAGGCGGGCCGGAATTTGCTGAAATCCAAGTAAATTCTGATTTTGAGCACTGGAGATTGTTCCATGAAACTACGCCCCGCCCTGCTGGCCGTCGCAGCACTCGCTTCATCCGCGGCCCTTTTTGCATCCCCCATCTCGGCCAAGGAAGAAACCAAATCCGTGTTCGTCATGAGCCGCACCTGGGCGGTGACACAGGTTTCCGACGCGCCGGTCGTTTATCGCGCCACGCGTGACAACAACAACCTCAACCCATTCGGTCCGCCACCGCGCCTGCGCACCGTTCAGGCCATTGCCGCGATTCAGCAGGCAACCGGGTGCAAGCCGATCGTGGCCAGCATGTATCAGAACATCTCGGGCCAGTTTTTCTCGCAGGTCAGCTGCAACTGACACAGCGTCAGATCAGGCATTGAGGTCGCCCGACCGGCCTGCCATAGCTTGCGCATGAAACTCGCAATAAACGGATTCGGCCGTATTGGCCGTACGATCCTGCGGCAGGTTCTGGCCCTGCCGGCAGGGTCAGATATCGAGCTGGTGCTGATCAATGACATCGCGCCGCTGGACACCTGTGCATACCTGTTCAAATACGACAGCACATTTGGTCCCTATCCCGGCGATGTGTCCGCAGGGGACGCCGCGCTGATCGTGGATGGGCACTCAATTCCCATGACCCACAGCGATGATCTGTCCCGCGTTGATCTGTCGGGCGTTGACGTCATGCTGGATTGTACGGGTATCGCCCGCAGTTCGGACGTTGCGCGTCGCGGTTTGTCTGCGGGCGCAGGCAAAGTACTGATTTCAGGCCCCTCCCCCGCTGCTGATGTCACCATCGTTCTGGGTGCGAACGAAGGCCAGTTGGGCAGCGCCCGTATTGTGTCAAACGCATCCTGCACCACCAATGGGCTGGTGCCACTGGTCAAGGTCATCGACGATATCGGCGGTGTTGCATCGGGGCACATGACCACCATCCACTGCTATACCAACAGCCAACCCATGGTCGACGCGCCGCGTGGCGACCTTGCCCGTTCTCGGGCTGGGGCACTGTCGATGGTTCCGACCACATCGAGCGCGATGCACCTTATCGATGTCGTCCTTCCGCATCTGGCCGGGCGTATCTCGGGCGCGGCTGTCCGCGTTCCGACGGCAAGCGTGTCAGCCGTGGACCTCGTGGTCACATTGCAGCGCGGCATGAGCGCCGAGATCTTCGATCGAGCCCTGAAGCAGGCCGTTGCTGCATCCCCAGTGCTTGGCTGGACTGATTTGCCACTGGTCTCGTCCGACCTGCGGTCCCGCCCTGAATCGCTGGTTGTTGCCGGGCCCGAGACCCGTATGGTGGGTGAAAATCAGGTCAGGGTCTTTGGTTGGTACGACAACGAATGGGGCTTCTCGGCGCGAATGCTGGACGTGGCCCGCCTTATGGCAGCCGAATAGCCGGGCGGCAACCTCAGCACAATTTGGCCGAAAAAATTCTCGTCTCATGTATAATTCCTTTCCCCATCCGCTTTCAGATGCTCTAACCTGAATTCAAAGGGCCGTGCACGACACGGACAAGAGAACTGGAATTGGGACAGTTGGGGCAATTCATGCAAAGGAGCAAGCGGCAATGCCGTCTGGGGCGCTGGCTGATGGCCACAGTTGTGACTTTGGCCCCAACCACGCTGGCGGCGCTGGAAACCTCCCTTTCGGCCCCCGGCGCATCGAAAGAACTGGTTGATCGCCTCAAGGAGACCTCCTCAGTAACCACGGCTGAGGAACGCGGCCTCGACACCCCGCTTGAAATCCTCTCGGCAGCTTTGTCGGATTACCGTACGATTGTACAAATCCTTTACGACGAAGGGTATTTCAGCCCAGTCGTCAGCATCAAGCTTGATGGACAGGAGGCGGCCGAGTTGAGCTCTCTCACGGTGCCTGCACAAATAAACCGTGCTGCAATTACCGTTGAAACCGGGCCAAGCTTCAAATTCGGCACCGCCACTGTCAAGCCCCTGGCCCCCGGAACGGATCTGCCCGAAAACTTTGCCCCCGGGAAACTGGCGACGACCGGTGCCATTCAACAGGCCTCCTCGGCCGGTGTTCAGGGTTGGAGGAACGCGGGTCACGCAAAAGCCGGAATTGCGGGTCAGACAATCATCGCGCGCCACGCCCAGGCCCGTCTGGATGCCCAGATCGACCTTGATCCCGGGCGCAGGCTGACATTTGGCAAGATGTTCATCAAGGGCAATTCAGATGTGCGCCACAGGTCCATCGAAAAGATCGCCGGGTTTCCAAGCGGAGAGGTCTATTCCCCTGAGAAAATCCAGAAGGTGGGAACACGGTTGCGCCGGACCGGCACGTTCAACGTGGTCTCGTTGCAGGAACGAGAGACGCCGAATCCGGATGGCACACTGGATTTCGATGCCACGTTCGAAGACCTGCCCAAACGTCGGTTGACCTTTGGTGTCGAACTGGCCTCTCGCGATGGTGTTGATGTGACCGCGACGTGGACCCATCGCAATATGTTCAGGCGCGCAGAACGTCTGCGCTTCGAAGTGGCGGTTCGAAATATTGGCGGTGCAGAGGATATTGATGGCCGGATCGGGTTGCGTCTGGATCAACCTGACCGGCTTGGCCCGGATGACAACACCTTCTGGAGCGCCCTGCTGGAACGCCGCAACACGGAAAACTATAATGTAACGGTGGCTTCGCTGGCCTATGGTGCGCGCCGCACTTTTTCCGACAACTTATATGCCGAGGCATCCGCTGGGTTTCAGCTGTCAGACGCCGACGACGCATATGGCACTGGTCGCAAGTTCAGGTATTTCATCCTGCCCTTCCGGTCTGAATGGGACAAACGCGACAGCAAAGTCAGCGCCACACGCGGATTCTATCTGGACTCGCAAGTCATGCCCTTTGTCGGAATATCCGGTACGGATACCGGCCTCCGCCTTTTCTTTGATGGGCGGGCCTATACCAGCCTGGGGACAGGGGGGCGGATCGTTTTGGCCGGTCGCGCGCAGCTGGGATCCGTGATTGGCCCACCTGCCGATGGCGTCACGCCTGACTTTCTGTTCTTCTCGGGCGGTGCGGGAACCGTTCGCGGGCAACCCTATGAAAGCCTTGGCATTCCGGTCGGGACCGGCATCGCGGGCGGCAAGTCATTCATTGGCTTGTCCGGCGAGATCCGTGGCAAGGTTACTGACAGCCTGTCGTTGGTCGGGTTTTATGACTACGGTGTCGTCGATACGTCTTCCTTTGTCGGCAGCGGCGCGCAAGAAGATCACTCGGGCGCCGGTATCGGCGTAAGATACGATCTGGGCGGGTTTGGCCCCTTGCGTCTTGATCTGGCCTATCCTGTCAGCGGTCCCACCGGGGACGGGCTACAGTTCTATATCGGGATAGGACAGGCATTTTGAGACGGTACCTTTCATACCCTCTGCTGATCGGCGCGCTGGCAATCGTGCCTGTGGCCGGACATCCGCAGGAGGACGAAGGCGGCAGCATGATCGAGCGGTTCCTGCAGGATACCCTGTCGGGCGAGGATCAGAACGTCACCGTCAAAGGCCTGCAAGGTGCACTGAGTTCACGTGCCACGATTGCCGAGATCACCGTTGCCGATGACGAAGGGGTCTGGCTGACCATAAAAGATGCCGAACTTGACTGGAACCGGCTGGCTTTGATCCGTGGGCGGTTCTCAGTCAATGCCCTGACGGCGCAAGAGATCGACGTTGCCCGCGCACCTGGCACCACCACCAAAGACACGCCGCCGCCAACCGCAGAGGCAAAAGGCTTCCAACTGCCTGAACTGCCTGTTGCCATCCAAATCGGTGAAATTCGCATCGACGAGCTGGCTTTGGGCGAGCCCCTGATCGGAGTGGCCGCAGAACTGGCGGTTAGTGGCAACCTGTCACTGGCCGACGGGACGCTGGACACCAACCTTGATATCACCCGGCTGGACCGGGCAGGTGATGAAATCAAGTTGACAGCGGGCTTTCAGAATTCAAACAGCCAGATCGATCTTGATCTTCAGGTGACAGAGGCGGCGGGCGGCCTGATCTCGACCGCTCTTAAAATGCCGGATACCCCGCCTATCGCGCTGACAGCGAAAGGGTCCGGACCGGTGACCGACTTCACCGCAGATATCGGCCTCAGCAGCGATGGTCAGCCTCGGGTGACAGGGCAGGTTCGGTTACGCTCGGCCCCGACTGCCGCGGCCAGCGCAGAAGAGGGCATTGCGTTTACTGCCGATCTCGGTGGTGATTTGACACCTTTTGTCGCCGAAGAAATGGATACGTTTTTCGGTGCCAAAACACAGCTCTATGTGGATGGGCGAACCCAACCTGAGGGTGCGCTGGAAATTGACGAGCTTGAGATCTCGTCACAAGCACTGAACCTGAAAGGCCAGCTACAATTGGCGGCAGGTGGGCGATTGCAACTCGCGGCCCTGCAAGGACGCATAACGCCACCGGAGGGTGAAAGGGTAACTCTTCCAGCCTCAGGCGGTGACACGTCCGTTGGAGCAGCACAGATTTCGGCGCTGTACGACGAAAAAAACGGCAATCATTGGGACTTGAGTCTGACAGCAGATGCCGTGCAGGCCGAGCAAGTTGATTTGGAGCGCGCGCAAATTACTGCTCACGGGACCCTGGAACAGGGCGCAGCGCTAAAAATCAATGGCAACCTGCAGGCCGCGTTGGACGGTATTAGTCTGGCGGACGAGGCCCTGAATGCAGCAATAGGCGACCTCGTCACTCTGGATGGCACTTTCGAATATGGCAGTGACCAATCCCTGAACCTGACCGGTCTCGAACTGGTCGGTTCGGACTACGAATTGGGCGTCGACGCATTGGTCAGCGGCCTGTCCACCGGCTTGGCCGTCGACGGCACCGCCACTTTGAAAGCCACGGATCTGTCCCGGTTTTCGGAACTGGCGCAACTGGAGTTGGGAGGCGAGGTCTCGGCCAAGGTGACCGGTCGGGGCTCGCCACTGGAAGGCAGTTTCGACGGCAAGCTGGAGGTCGAAGGAACCGACCTCTCGACCGGGCGTGATGACATCGATCCGGTGATCAAGGGCAATACAACGATAACGCTCGACGCCAGGCGCGGCGCAGATGGCGTAACCATCCGAGATTTCACCCTGATCGGTGATACCTTGCGCGCCCAGGCCGACGGCACGGTAACGACCACTGATGGCAACGTGACGATCGATGGTCAGGCGACGGTCAATTCCCGAGACCTGTCCGTGTTTTCCGGCCTTGCCGACCGCGAGCTTGGGGGTGCGGTGCAAGCAAAGCTGAACGGAAAGGGAACCGTTCAGACGCTGGAGTTTGACGGAACGGCCAGCGTATCGGGCCGGGATATCAAAACCGGTCTAACCGAGATCGACCCGCTTTTGGTCGGTCGCAACGAGATCACGTTCGACGGTGCGCTGAGCCAAGAACAGATTGTTATCCGCGACGCATCGGTGAACGGTTCAGCCCTGACCGCCAAGGCCTCTGTTACCATAGACGATCCAAGGAAAGCCCTTGCCATTGACGGGCAGGTCAATGTGAACATCCCGGACCTGTCACCGTTTTCCAGCCTTGCAAAACGCGATCTGGCAGGGGCGATCCGAGCGGATGTTGCCGGCAAGGGCGCAGTCGGCAGCAAAGCGTTCGACGTAAAAGGCAATTTGGCGGCGGACGATATCAAAACCGGGATCGACGCCGTTGACGACCTGATCCAGGGGCGAACGAACCTGACCGTGGACGCGATGAACAACGATGAAGGCCTGGATATCCGTACGTTCCAACTGATTGGAACCGCCCTTTCGGCGAATGCATCGGGCAAGCTGAACCGAGACGCCGGCGGTTTGGACTTTTCCGCCAAACTGGATGACCTTGCCCGTCTGTCGCAAACTTTGTCCGGACCGCTGAACATGAGCGGGAACGTCGCTCCGACCGGCTCTGGACTGGAAGGCACTGCTCGCCTGGACGGGCCTGACAGTTCTTACGCCAGCCTTCAAGGAACGGTCGGCCAGAATGGCTCGGCTGATGTGGATTTTGACGCCAAACTGAACCGGATCGAGCGGTTCGTTCCCGAATTTCCCGGCACTGTGGCAGCAAAGGGAACGGCCAAACGCGATAACGGTGTCTGGACGATTGACGCCAAGGCGCAAGGGCCTGCCGACATTGACACCACGTTGGCCGGCACTTTTGATGAAACCAGCAGTCAGGCGGATCTGAAGGCACAGGGCGGCATCAACCTTGGGATCGCGAATGTCTTCATCACACCCAACAAGATCGACGGTTCGGCGCGCTTCGATCTGGCACTCAAAGGTGCTCCGGCGCTGGCGTCGCTGAGCGGTTCAGTCACCACTTCGGGCACATCCCTTGCAATTCCGGGTGCTGGTCAGACCATTACCGGGATCAGTGGTCAGGTGGATCTGGCGCAAAGTCGCGCAAACATTACACTGAATGGCGGAGTTCGGGCGGGCGGCAACTTTACCGTCAACGGGCCTGTTGACCTGACCCCTCCGTTCAACGCCCAGATTACCACCACCCTGAACAACCTGGTGCTGACAGACCGGTTGCTGTATGAAACCACCCTGAACGGTCAGATTGCCATGACCGGGGCGTTGGCCGGAAACAGTTCGCTTGCCGGTCAGATCACGTTTGACGAAACCAACATCAACCTTGCCGCCGCGTCCGGCGCGGTAGGCGCGGCACCTATCCCGGACATCCAGCACATCAACGAAAGTCGCGCCGGTTTCGTCACCCGAGAGCGGGCCGGATTGGTCGTGACCGAAGGATCGGAGAAAAGCGCATCCCGTATTGCGCTGGATATTAGCCTGCTTGCACCCAAAGCGGTTTTCGTCAGAGGGCGCGGGGTGAACGCTGAACTGGGTGGTCGAATTTTCATCGGCGGCACCACTGCCTCTGTCGTTCCGTCCGGTCAGATCGAACTGATCCGCGGGAATTTCGACATTCTGGGCCGCAGATTGGCACTGACCAAGGGGATCGTCACGTTGCAGGGCGACCTGACCCCGTATATCGAGTTCGAGTCTTCAGCCAGCACGTCTGACGGCACCGCAACGATCGAAATAGCCGGCCCGCTGGATTCACCTGAGGTCAATGTGTTTTCCGACCCCGAACGTCCGGCTGAAGAAGCACTGGCAATGTTGCTGTTCGGGAACCGGTTTTCAGAAATCTCGCCTTTCCTGATCGCGCAAATGGCAGCATCACTGGCGCAGCTTAGCGGTGCGGGAGGGGATGCAACCAAAGGTCTCCGCGACTCCACCGGAGTCGACACGGTCGACATAGGAGCGTCCGAAAGCGGCGCGGGCCGTTTGGGCGCGGGCGCGTACCTGGGTGAAAACCTCTATACGGACTTCACCGTGAACACCGAAGGTGACACCGAAGTGAACCTGAACCTCGATGTCACGGACAATTTCACCGTGCGCGGTACGGTCGATGGCCGAGGAGAGACCGGCGTGGGTGTGTTCTTCGAGCGTGACTACTGACCACTGACCAACTGTCAAAAAAGAAACCGAGTTGAGCCATCCGTTCATGTCGCACGAGCAGGTGACGGGTGTTCAAATTGTCTTGTCGACGCCTGATTCCGATTTCGTTGGTGGTCGCGATGCAATCGCCAGCGCGGAAATTTGCGCGGTGCTGCGGCCAATTGAAAACCCGACGAATTGTCGGAGCCGGTCAGACGGTGCAATCGTTTGAACGATGGCGCGGCAAAGAAAAAAGGCGGCCCCCTTCCAGAGGCCGCCCTTGCTCAGTCTGGCCGCGATCTTATTCCGCTGCCATCGCATCCTCGATCTTTTCGACACGAATGGCCGAGAATTTGAACTCGGGGATCTTGCCGTAGGGGTCGATGGCCGAGTTCGTCAGGATGTTCGCCGCCGCTTCGACATAGGCAAACGGGATGAACACCATGTCTTCGGCAATGGCCCGGTCGGCGCGCACCATGATTTCAATCGAACCACGACGCGTGGTCAGGCGGATCATTTCGCCCGGCTCAATCCCCATCAGCTTCAGCGTGCGCGGGTTCATCGAGCAGTTGGCCTCTGGCTCGACCGCATCAAGAACCTTTGCCCGGCGGGTCATTGAACCGGTATGCCAATGTTCCAGCTGACGGCCGGTGGTGGCAATCATCGGGTATTCATCATCGGGCGCCTCATCAGGCGGGATGACATTGGCCGGAGTGAACCTTGCTTTGCCACCCGCGCGGGGGAAACCATCGCCGAACACAATAGACTGGCCGGGATCGGTTTCGCTGAGCGACGGATAGGTGATCGTCTCGTTTTCCAGCCGTTCCCACGTGATATTGTCAAGCGACTCCATGGTCAGTTTCATCTCGGCAAAGACCTCGGACACATCGGAGTAGTCCCAGTTCAGCCCGATGCGCTGCGCCAGTTCGACCGTGATCTTCCAATCCTCGCGCGCCTCACCCGGAGGCGCCACGGCCGGACGGACACGTTGCACCTGACGGTTGGTGTTCGAAACCGTGCCGTTCTTTTCATACAGCGCCGAGGCCGGCAGAATGATGTCGGCATAGTTCGCGGTTTCGGTCAGGAAGATGTCCTGCACGATCATCAGGTCTAGCTTGGCCAGGGCCTCACGTGCGTGGCCAACATCCGGGTCGGACATAGCCGGGTTTTCGCCCTGAATGTACATGCCCTTGATGTTGCCCGCATAGGCTTGGTCAATGATCTCGGTGACGGTCAGACCCTTCTCGTTCGAGAAATCATCCGATTTCCAGATATTGGTGAACTGCGCGCGAATGCCGTCATCCGTCACCGTCTTGTAGTCCGGCAGGAACATAGGGATCAGGCCGGCGTCTGATGCACCCTGCACGTTGTTCTGGCCCCGCAGAGGGTGCAGACCCGCGCCGGGTTTGCCGACATTCCCGGTCATCAATGCCAGCGAGATCAGGCAGCGCGAATTGTCGGTGCCGTGGATATGCTGGCTGACGCCCATACCCCAAAAGATCAGACCAGCCTTGGCTTGCGCAAAGGTGCGCGCAACGCGACGCAGCTGATCCGGTTCGATGCCGCAGATCGGCGCCATCGCCTCGGGGGTGAACTGGCGCAGGTGTTCTTTCTCGGCCTCCCAGTTCTCGGTCCAGCGGTGGATGTACTGGCTGTCATACAGCTCTTCCTCGACGATCACGTTCATGATCGCGTTCAGCATCGAGACATCGGCACCTGGCCGAAATTGCAGCATTTCGTCCGCAAATTTGCGCATGCCGACACCGCGCGGGTCCATCACGATCAGCTTGCCGCCGCGCTTGGCGAACTGCTTGAAATAGGTCGCCGCGACGGGGTGGTTCTCGATCGGGTTGGCGCCGATGATGATCGCCACATCAGCGTTCTCGATCTCGTTGAAGGTCGCCGTCACTGCGCCCGAACCCACGTTCTCGATCAGAGCGGCCACAGACGACGCATGGCACAGACGGGTGCAGTGGTCGACATTGTTGTGTTTGAAACCCTGACGGATGAACTTCTGGAACAGATAGGCCTCTTCGTTGGTGCATTTGGCCGAGCCAAAGCCCGCAACGCTGCGAGGGTCTTGGTCGCGCAGGGCCATCAGTCTGGTGGCCGCCAGATCCATCGCTTCTTCCCAGGTCGCTTCGCGGAAATGGGTCGACAGGTTGCCGGGATCAACGTTCAGACCTTTTGACGGTGCATCCTCGCGCCGGATCAGCGGTTTGGTCAGGCGATGCGGGTGGTGGATATAGTCGAACCCGAACCGGCCCTTGACGCACAGACGGCCTTCGTTGGCGGGGCCGTTGATGCCCTCGACATATTTGACCTTGCCGTCCTTGACCTTGAGGCTGACCTTGCAGCCCACCCCGCAGAAGGGGCAGACGCTTTCGGTTTCGGAATCGTAATCCTTGCTGTCGCCGTGCTGCTGGTCGTCCAGCACGGTGGCGGGCATCAGAGCGCCGGTCGGGCAGGCCTGAACGCATTCACCGCAGGCCACGCAGGTCGACTCGCCCATCGGGTCGTTTTGGTCGAACACCACCTGCGCGGTATGCCCGCGCCCGGCCATGCCGATCACGTCATTGACCTGTACGTCGCGGCAGGCGCGGACGCAGAGGTTGCAGTTGATGCAGGCATCCAAATTGACCCGCATCGCCACATGGCTGTCATCCAGCAGCGGAATCTTCTCGGGCTCTTTCGCCGGGAAACGGCTGTCGCTGACATCGTTCAGCTTGGCCATATCCCAGAAATGGCTCGAGGCATCGTGCGGCTGCTCGGGCTGGTCGGCCACCAACAGTTCCATGACCATGGCGCGCGATTTCTCGGCGCGGTCGGTGTCGGTTTTCACCACCATCCCGTCAGCCGCCGGACGGATGCACGAGGCGACCAGCGTACGCTCGCCCTCGACTTCGACCATGCAGGCGCGGCAGTTGCCATCGGGTTTGTAGCCCGGCGCCGGTTTGTGACACAGATGCGGGATCACCAGTCCACGGCCATTGGCCGCTTCCCAGATAGTGGTGCCTTCGGGCACGGTGACGTCATCGCCGTTCAGGTTGAAGGTGACGGTCTTGTTTGGGCTTGCATCAAGCATGGCTCTGTCTCCCTCAGATTTCTTCAGCGAAGTGTTTCATGACCAGGCGGATCGGGTTCGGGGCAGCCTGCCCCAGACCGCAGATCGAAGCGTCGCCCATCACCTGGCACAGATCTTCCAGCAGGTCGGTATCCCACTTCTCGGCCTGCATCAGTTTCACCGCCTTTTCGCAGCCCGCCCGGCAGGGCGTGCACTGGCCACAGCTTTCGTCCTCGAAGAAGCGCAGCATGTTCAGCGCCGCATCGCGGGCCGTGTCCTGACCGGACAGAACCACAACCGCAGCAGACCCGATGAAGGTGCCCAGCGGTTGTAGTGTGTCAAAGTCGAGCGGGACGTCGTCGATGCTGGAGGGGAGAAGACCTGACGACGGCCCGCCCGGTTGATACGCCTTGAACACATGACCTTCGGCCATGCCCCCGGCGGCATCAATCACGTCAAGAATGGTCGACCCTGCCGGCAGCAGGTAAACGCCCGGCTTGGCCACCCGGCCCGAGACCGAATAGCTGCGCAGCCCCTTGCGGCCATTCTTTTCAACCGAATTGAGGATCTCCGGACCTTCCCGGCAGATTTTGGACACCCAGTAGAGCGTTTCCACGTTGTGCACCAGCGTCGGGCGGCCGAATACGCCGACCTGCGCCACGAAGGGCGGGCGGTGACGCGGCAGGCCCTTTTTGCCCTCGATCGACTCGATCATCGCGGATTCTTCTCCGCAGATGTAAGCGCCCGCGCCGCGGCGCAGGTCGATATAGCCTTTCTCGACGATCCCGGCCTGTTCCAAAGCCGCGATCTCGCGCCGCAGAATTTCCAGAACGGCTGGATATTCGTCACGCATGTAGATGAAGCAGGTCTCGGCCTGAACCGCCCAGGCAGCGATCAGCATACCTTCGAGGAAAACATGCGGCGTGCGTTCCAGATAGTAGCGATCCTTGAATGTGCCCGGCTCGCCCTCGTCCCCGTTCACGGCCAGGAAACGCGGGCCGTCATTCATGCGGACAAAGCCCCATTTCTTGCCCGACGGGAAACCGGCACCGCCGAGGCCCCGCAGGCCCGAGGCCAGAACCTGTTCCTGGACCGCTTCCCAGTCGCCGCCCTCGCGCAGCTCTTTCAGCTTGGCGTATCCGCCGTTCTCGACATAGGTCGCGAAGGTCTCATAGTCGGGCAGATGGGCGTGGGTGTCCCCGGCCGCGATGGCGGCCTGCACCTTTTCAGGGGTCGCGTGGTCGATATGGTTGTGCCCGATTTCCAGCACCGGCGCGGTGTCGCAGCGCCCCATGCAGGGCGCACGCAGAACGCGCACTTCGGACGGGTCCAGCCCATCCTCCAGCGCTTTTTTCAACTGCTGCGCACCAGCCATTTCGCAGGACAGGGAATCACAGACGCGAATGGTCAGCGCGGGGGGCGGTGTTTCACCTTCTTTCACCACGTCGAAATGGGCATAGAAGGTCGCGGTCTCGTAAATCTCGGCCTGCCCGATCCGCATCTCGACGGCCAGCGCGGCGATATGGTCGGCGCTGATATGGCCGTGCGTGTCCTGAATCAGGTGCAGAAACTCGATCAGCAGGTCGCGGCGGCGTGGGCGGTCGCCCAGCAGGCGCGCAATTTCGGCCTGTGCTTCATCCGTGAACTGTCGGCCTTTGGGCGTGTGCCGCCCCTTGCCTTTACCTGACTTCCAGACGCCCTTGGGTGCGCCTGATGGCTTGGTGTCTAATGGTGCCATGATGCCCTCCGATTCAGGCCCCGTGTCTCATCAGGCTAGCATATCGTCAAATCGCTTTTTGCAATCGCACGATAACGACATCTTATCACCGTAAAGACGTCACCACAGCGCGCAGTGCCTGCACCGTTGGCAGTTCAGGATCTCGGCTCAGGGTGGCCAGACAGATCGGTTTACTTACAATCGGATCGACCAGCGGCAGCACCTTTGTCCCCTGCAACTCGCCCAATGCCCGAATAAGGACACGTGGCACAACCGTGGCAGCCAGCCCCTCGCGTGCCATCACCATCGACGCGGTGAATCCGCTGGTTTCGGCGACCACGTCCGGGTGCAGCCCCTGTTCGGCAAAGATACGATCCAGAATACGCCGGTTTTGCATCTGCGGCTCGAGCAGGCTCAGCGGAAATTCAGCCACGCGCGCCCAAGGCAAGGGGCCGGTTTCGTCCGTCATGTGTGACGGAACCAGCAGAACATAGGTTTCCTCGTACAAAGGTTGCACCTGTCGCAGATCAGTCCCGATGCTGTCACCATATGTTATCCCGGCGTCCAGACTTCCTTCGTCCAGCCGGTGTTGAATGGCGGTGGCAGACATGGTCTCGATGCGCGTAACGATGCGAGGATGGGCTTGCCGAAAGCGTTTGGTGAGGCGCCCGGTAAAGGCGATGGCCGTCGGTATCACGCCAAGGATCAGCGTGCCGGTGATCTCGCCCCTGGTGGCCAGCACCTGCTGTTCCAGTGCTTTGGTGTCATCGAGAATACGCCGCGCCCGTTGGACAATCATCTCGCCCTCTTCGGTCAAGCCCTGAAACCGGTTGGCGCGGCGGACGATGGACACGCCCAGCCGATCCTCGAGGTTGCGGATGCGCATGGAAAAGGCGGGCTGCGAAATCCCGCATTCCTCGGCGGCCTTGGCGAAATGACGGTGCCGCGCCAACGCGCTGAGCAGTTGCAGGTCGCGGATTTCGATCATGATTCAAATTTCCAACATCAGGCCAAAGACCACTCTAACTGCATTACCGTACAGGGAAAGCACCGTCTTTACCGTACAGGGAAAGCACCGTCTTTCAGCGCGGGCGCGTCGGAAACTGGTGCTTTGTCGTATAAGATTGCCCGCCATTAATGGGCGCTGGGAACAAGTAGGCGAGGTACCGCATGACCGCTGTAGACGTATTTCAAAAACTGTTTGACGCGTATGTCGGATGCTACCGATCCCGAAACGCAGCTGGGTGCGCATCGTTTTTCACCGAAGACGCAGAGCTATACTCACCTTTTGGCCCCGCAGCCAAAGGACGAACAGCCATTGAAACAATACATTCGGAATGGCTGGAGGAAGGTGGCGAGGACAAAGTCATCGAAGTTGTGCAGGCTGGCATCGACGGCCAAATCGGCTGGTGCCTTGCGACTTTCCGCGAAGGAACAACTGATGACGGCACATCTCTCAACGTTTTGTACAGACAGCCGGACGGCGGGTGGCTGATTCGACAATGCAGCTTGAACGAAACGCCCTGATGACGGCACAGGGCAAATGGCGTCAGGTGTTGAACAGGAAATGCATCACGTCGCCATCCTTGACGATATAGCTTTTCCCCTCGGCCCGCATCTTGCCTGCCTCTTTCGCCCCCTGCTCGCCGTTGCAGGCGATGAAGTCGTCATAGGCGATGGTCTCGGCGCGGATGAATCCCTTTTCGAAATCACCATGAATGACACCAGCCGCCTGCGGTGCAGCGGTGCCAGTGCGGATGGTCCAGGCGCGGGCTTCTTTCGGGCCGACCGTAAAATAGGTTTCCAGTTTCAGCAGGTCGTACCCGGCACGGATCAGACGGTCGAGGCCGGGTTCTTCCAGACCCATTTCCTCAAGGAACATCTGTGCTTCGTCCGCTTCAAGCAAGCTGATCTCTTCTTCGATCTTGGCGCTGATGATGACGTGAGAGTTGCCTTGGGCGGCAGCCATCTCGGCGACTTTCGCCGAGTATTCGTTGCCTTCAGCGGCTTCTTCCTCGGACACGTTGCAAACATAAAGAACCGGCTTGGTGGTCAGCAGCTGCAACATCTTCCAAGCTTTGGCATCCTCGTCCGAAACCTCGACCAACCGTGCAGGTTTGCCGCTCTCCAGCATCTTTTGCGCTTCGGCAAGCAGGCGGTCCTGCTGTTGGGCCTCTTTGTCATTGCCTTTCAGCTTGCGCACCAGGTTGGCACGGCGCTTTTCGATGCTTTCCAGATCGGCCAGCATCAGCTCGGTCTCGATGGTCTCGGCGTCGGCCACAGGATCGATGCGGCCTTCTACATGGGTCACGTCGCCATCTTCGAAACAGCGCAGGACATGGGCGATGGCATCGACCTCGCGAATATTTGCCAGAAACTGGTTCCCCAGCCCCTCGCCTTTCGAAGCCCCCTTCACCAGACCGGCGATATCCACGAATGTCATGCGGGTCGGGATGATCTGTTTTGACGATGCGATTGCGGCCAACTTGTCGAGCCGCTCATCCGGCACGGCCACATCGCCGACATTGGGCTCAATCGTGCAGAACGGGAAGTTCGCGGCTTGCGCGGCAGCGGTTTTGGTCAACGCATTGAACAGGGTCGACTTGCCCACGTTCGGCAGACCCACGATTCCCATCTTAAAGCCCATAACGGCCTCCTGCATAGAATACGAGCGCAGCTTCTATGCAGGTCCGCATCAATGCGCAAGTGATTGCCGGGGCTACTTTGTTTGAGTCCCTTCGGCC
This sequence comes from Ruegeria sp. HKCCA5463, assembly GCF_013034175.1. Lineage (NCBI taxonomy): Bacteria > Pseudomonadati > Pseudomonadota > Alphaproteobacteria > Rhodobacterales > Roseobacteraceae > Ruegeria > Ruegeria sp. HKCCA5463. The sequence continues at coordinate 81,605 of NZ_WQFL01000003.1, read as the reverse complement.
ACATCACGAAATTGTTCTCAAATCGTGTTCTTGTCGGTCCTGAAAAACGAAGGGTAGGATGAACAATTAACATAGCGCGACCAAATTAAATGGCAGAATATAATGGAAAAACTACTTCTTGCAGCCGTACTGACGGTCTCTACATTTGCTACAGCCCAAGCTCAGACGGTTGTTTTTGGTGCCGGGTATTCAGATTTTTCCGAGGCGACGTCCGAAGATCAGGCACTGATCGCTCTCGAGTACCATCACACTCCTTTTCACCAGGCAACTCGGTTCAGTGCTGGCTGGGGTGCTGCGTTTTCTGTGGACGAAGACGGGGATACGCATATCGGTGTGGGGCTGGTCGGACTGTATTCTCTGGGTGAGCGCTGGTTCGTCGAAGGCAGTGTCATGCCGGGGTACTTCAATGCCAGCAACGACCAGAACGACCTGGGCGGAGACTTTCAGATCCGCAGCCTTTTGGGTCTTGGATATAACCTGAACAACGGCAACAGAATGTCAGTTGCGATCACGCACAAATCGAACGCCAGCACCAATGATGAGAACCCTGGTGTAAACGCGGTTCTGCTGCGGTACCATCTGGGCTTCTGAGCTATTCCTGCGTTGGCGGGATTGATTTTCGGTCAAAGTTTCTGCACACGGGTCCAAACCCGATTGCAAGGACATCCGATGACCCGTATCGACGCTAAGTTTGCCGCCCTGAAAGCCGAAGGAAAGAAGGCTTTTGTTGCCTATGTGATGGCAGGGGACCCAGACTATGACACCTCGCTCGACGTGGTCAAAGGCCTGCCCGGCGCGGGTGTGGACATCATCGAACTTGGTTTGCCCTTCACTGATCCGATGGCGGATGGCCCCACCATTCAGGCGGCGGGTCAACGCGCGCTGGACGGCGGGATGACGTTGCAGCGCACATTGGATCTGGCGCGCGCGTTCAGGGAAACAGATGACACGACGCCAATTGTCCTGATGGGGTACTACAACCCGATTTACAGCCGGGGTGTCGAGGCTTTTCTGGCCGATGCCAAAGATGCCGGTATTGACGGGCTGATCGTTGTCGATCTGCCGCCCGAGGAAGACGAAGAGCTTTGCCTGCCTGCGCAGGCGGCCGGGCTGAACTTCATTCGTCTTGCAACACCTACCACGGATGACCAGCGCCTGCCGCGCGTTCTGCAAAACACCTCGGGCTTCGTGTATTACGTCTCAATCACTGGCATCACCGGCGCGGCCGAGGCGCAGGCAACGGATGTGGCCCCCGAGGTTGCCCGCATCAAGGCCGCGACCGAGCTGCCGGTGATCGTGGGCTTTGGCATCAATACGCCCGAGAAATCCCGCAATATCGCGTCCGTGGCAGATGGTGCCGTAGTCGGATCGGCGATCGTCAGCCAGATCGGTGCAGGCAAACCGGTCGAGGAAGTTCTGGATTTTGTAAAGTCCCTGTCGGATGGCGCTCATAGCGCCTGATCCGGCAGATAACACAACACACTCGAAAGCCTGCCGCAAACTGTTCTGGGGCAGGCTTTTTTGACTGCCCGCCGCCGGGCCAGATCATTGCAGGCTTTGACATGCATTGGTAAGGAAAACGAACCAGTAAGTTCGGAGGTCTGAGTCATGCCTGTGATAACCAATATTGAAGACCTCAGGCGCATTTACGAGCGTCGCGTGCCGCGGATGTTCTACGACTACGCTGAAAGCGGCAGTTGGACGGAACAAACATTCCGCGAAAACAGTTCCGATTTTGAAAAGATCCGCCTGCGTCAGCGGGTTGCCGTTGATATGTCCGGGCGTTCAACTGCCTCGGAAATGATCGGCCAGAAGGTGTCGATGCCGGTCGCGTTGGCCCCGGTCGGGTTGACGGGGATGCAGCATGCGGACGGAGAGATGAAGGCCGCCAAAGCCGCTGAGGATTTTGGTGTTCCCTTTACCCTTTCCACAATGTCGATCAACTCGATCGAAGACGTGGCCGAGCACACCGATAAGCCGTTCTGGTTTCAGCTCTACACGATGAAGGACGCTGACTATGTCAGCCGTCTGATCCAGCGGGCCAAGGACGCCGGGTGTTCGGCGCTGGTGATTACGTTGGATCTGCAGATTCTGGGCCAACGGCACAAAGACCTGAAGAACGGCCTGTCCGCACCCCCCAAGCTGACCGCGAAGACCATCGCGAACCTGATGACCAAATGGGCCTGGGGCATTGAAATGCTGGGTGCCAAACGGCGCGAGTTCGGCAATATAGTGGGACATGTGCAAGGTATCTCGGACGCGTCTTCACTGGGGGCCTGGACCGCTGAACAGTTCGACCCCACCCTCGACTGGAGTAAAGTCGAAAAACTGATGGAACAGTGGGGCGGAAAGGTGATCCTGAAAGGGATACTCGACGCGGAAGATGCCAAAATGGCTGCCAAGCTTGGGGCCGATGCCATTGTCGTGTCGAACCATGGCGGGCGTCAATTGGATGGTGCGCTCAGCTCGATCCGGGTATTGCCCGAAATCATGGACGCTGTCGGCAATGATGTCGAAGTGCATCTGGACAGTGGTATCCGCTCGGGTCAGGACGTGCTTAAGGCATTGGCGCTGGGGGCCAGGGGGACGTATATCGGACGCGCATTCGTTTATGGGCTGGGCGCCATGGGCCAGAGAGGCGTCACCACCGCGCTGGAGGTGATTCAGAAGGAACTTGATACAACAATGGCGCTGTGCGGTGAAAAAACCGTCGGCGCGCTGGGGGCGCACAATCTTCTGGTACCAGAAGATTTCGGTGGTCGTTGGCGAAGCTGAGACCGCGGGAGATTTGGGGCTCTGCCCCCGCCGCCCGTTCCGGGCGTCTCCCCCGGGATATTTGTGGCCAGATGAAACAGCGGACCCTTCACTGATCTGGCGAAGAACACTTCGGAGCGCGCGGCTGAGCCCCACAAAACGGCAAGCTGTGAATTACCCCTTTCCAAACCGGATGAATCGAGATAAGGACGCGGCTTCACGCGGGTATACAGCCTTGGAGGATACCCGCCCTAACATTGGAGAATTATCATGGCTGGAGAGATTCCTGATCTCGTAGCTCTGGAACGGACGGGGACAGGCAAGGGCGCCGCTCGCAAAACTCGCCGCGAAGGCATGGTTCCGGGCGTAGTGTTTGGCGGCGACAAAGATCCGCTGCCGATTCAGATTCCGTTCAACGAACTGTTCAAGCGCCTGAAGGCCGGTCGCTTCAAGTCGACCCTGTGGAACCTGAAGGTCGAAGGCCATGAAGACGTTCGCGTCATCTGCCGCGATGTTCAGCGTGATGTCGTCAAAGACCTGCCGACCCATCTGGACCTGATGCGCCTGCGCCGGACCACCAAGATCGCGCTGTACATTCCGGTTGAGTTCATCAACGAAGATGAAGCCCCCGGCATCAAGAAGGGCGGCGTTCTGACCGTTGTCCGCCCGGAAGTCGAGCTGTTGTGCACCGCAGGTGACATTCCTGAGAAGATCACCGTTGATGTGGCCGGAATGAACATCAACGACGTCGTCACCATTTCGTCGGTTGACCTGCCCGAAGGCACCAAGCCGACCATCGACCGCGACTTCGTAATCGCGAACGTCTCGGCACCGACCGGTCTGTCCACGAGCGACGACGAAGAAGGTGAAGAAGCGGAAGTTGCAGTCGACGAAGTCGAAGTCGTCGGCAAAGAAGAAGAATAAATCCGGATCAAACGTCTGGATTTTGAAACGGGGTTCTGACGAGCCCCGTTTTTTTATGGCCAAGACGCGCGGCGCTGGCTGGATTTCCATGGCAATTCCGGGCATCACATAGCCTCGAGGCTACAGAGGCGGAGCTTGGTCATGAAACTCTTTGTCGGATTGGGAAACCCGGGGCAGAAATACGCCCGAAACCGGCACAACATCGGGTTCATGGCTGTGGAGCGGATTGCGGAAGATCATGGGTTTGGCCCATGGAAATCCAAGTTTCAGGGCGAAATCTCGGAAGGGCGGTTGGGCTCTGAAAAAATCCTGTTGCTGAAACCGCAGACCTTCATGAACCGGTCCGGTCAATCCGTGGGTGAAGCGATGCGTTTCTACAAGCTCGAGTCCACAGATGTTGTCGTGTTCCATGACGAGTTGGACCTCGCCCCGGGCAAAGTGCGGGTAAAGGCGGGCGGCGGACACGCTGGGCATAATGGTCTGCGTTCGATCCACGACCATATAGGCGCAGCCTATGACCGTGTCCGGCTTGGGATCGGACATCCGGGGCGCAAAGAGATGGTCTCGGCTTATGTCCTGAGCGACTTTGCGAAATCCGAGGCGGACTGGCTGGATGACGTCCTTCGGGGTGTTTCAGACGGAGTGCCCCATCTGGCGCGGGATGATGGTGGAAAATTCATGAACGCGGTGGCCCTGCGCACTGCACCGCCCCGGTCGTCCAAGACGGCTGCCCCGAAAGCCGAAACCGCGCCTAAGGCACCTCCTGAGCCACCGGCCGACGAACGGTCCGCCATGCAAAAGCTGTTGGACAGGTTCAAATAGCGCCCCGCCCTCTTTCCGTTACGTCGGCGTTGCGAAAGCGGGATGTCCACGTTCCAATACACGCAAACAAGGGAGGCTATGCGATGCGGTCCATACTGAAGTGGGTTCTGCGCATTGTGCTGGCGCTGGCTTTGGCCGCCGCTGCCGTTGGGCTTTGGAAACGCGAAGAGTTACAGCGCCTGATGGCGGTGAACTCTCTGTTTGCCGAGGACAAGATCGTTCACAACTTTTCGCATATGGATGAAGCCTTTCTGACCGTGGATCTGCCGCGTGGAAACGCCCCAACATGGGAACTGCCCTACGGCGAAGGTTTCGATCTTCCGGAAGGCACCGACACTTGGATCAATGAACGCTCGGTCACTTCTTTGCTTATCATGCAGAACGGCAAGATCCGGTTCGAGGAATACTATCTGGGCACCGGTCCCGATGATCGTCGGATTTCGTGGTCAGTGGCAAAAAGTTATCTGTCGGCGCTTTTCGGCATTCTCCTGCAAGAGGGCGCAATCGATTCATTGGATGATCCCGTCGTCAAATACGCCCCCAAACTTGCAGGCAGCGCATATGACAGGGCGACAATTCGGAACGTTCTGAACATGGCCAGCGGCGTCACGTTTGGCGAAGATTATCTGGACCCAAAATCTGACATCAACAGGATGGGCCGTGTGATTGCCCTGGGCGGTGAACTGGACGATTTTGCAGCCTCATTGCAGGACAGTTTCGCGCCCCCCGGTGAAACCTGGCAATACGTTTCCATAGACACGCATGTATTGGGCATGGTGATACGCGGGGCGACCGGTCGCAGTGTCGCGGATCTTTTGACGGAGAAAATCCTTCAGCCCCTGGGCCTTGAGCGTGACGGGTACTATGTCACTGACGGCGCTGGTGTCGCCTTTGTTCTGGGCGGATTGAATTTCACGACACGTGACTTTGCACGGTTCGGGCAAATGATCCTGCAAGATGGGAAATTGAGCGGCCGGCAAGTGGTGCCCGCCGACTGGATATTCGAGGCAACTCAACCCAGCGCCCCGACCGCTCAGGGGAAGATTGGATATGGGTACCAGTGGTGGATCCCGCGCGGCGCCCATGAGGGAGAGTTTCTGGCCCGGGGCGTGTATGGGCAATACATCTATTTCAACCAACCTCGCGGCGTTCTGATTGTGTCTACCGGCGCTGATCGGAAATTCCGCGACACTGGCATAAACGACCAGAATATCGAAATGTTCCGCAAGATCGCAGAAAGCCTGTAAGGTGTGTTCATGCAGAAACAAGACAGTATCAATGTACTCGGCGGCGTTCTGGCGCCCTGCTCACGCGATCCTCTGACCGGGTTCTTTCGGGATGGTGCGTGCAATACCTGCCCCGAGGATCAGGGCAGCCATACCGTTTGTGCCGTGATGACGGCCGAGTTTCTGGCATTCTCGAAATACGTCGGCAATGATCTGAGCACGGCTCGGCCCGAATTCGATTTCCCGGGTCTCAAGCCCGGTGACAGCTGGTGTCTGTGTGCCGGCCGGTTCCTACAGGCCCATGACGAAGGATGCGCGCCAAAGGTTCACCTGGAGGCGACCCATCAACGCGCGCTCGAGATTGTGCCGCTTGATATCTTGCTTCAGAACAAGGCGAATGCCTGAAAGCCATTGCGCCCGGGGCGAGACGTGATCCGCGATCCAGTTTCGCCCCAAGGTCAGAATGCCATTTGCCAGATCAGGCTGATGCTGTAGTTTTCGAAACCGCTTTCACCAATGCCATCGTAGAACACGTTTGCTGCAAGCAAGCTGTTGTTTTCCAGCCGGTAGTCCAGGCCCAGATCCGCGCGGGCACGGGCGGTATCGCCAATCGGTGTCACGCCCGGGGCGGTCCCGGTACCCGAAGTCGTGCTCCAAATCCCAGAAAGCCCACCCGTCAGCATCATCTCTCCTCGTGACACTTGCAACGGGTGACTGAAATCGACACCCAACCGTGCCGTCGTCAAACTGAAATCCTGCTGTGGAATCAGATTGCCCAGGCTGTCGGTGTACGCTTTCTGATCGTCGCTGGCATAGCTTACGTCCAGCAAAGGCATCAATGTCAGGGCGCCACGCTTTATCTCACCGGTTACGCGCGACTGGACCAGCCAACGGTCACTGTCGAAACTGTCCTCGTAGGTGCCAAACGGAGAGATGTTGTTGTCGGCCTGACCATAAAGAACGCGCCCTTCAAGAAACACCGAATGATTGGGCAATTTTGCCACCACATAAGGACCAACCAGCCAGCCCGTACCGTCCACGCTGGCCGGGCCGTTTTCCGTTTCGGCATAGTCGAACTGAAGCATGGCACCGATCAACAGGTTCGAATTGATCTGGCGATGAGCCCCGACAACTGCCAGTGCATAGGAGTTGTCAAAATCATCCTGCGAACTCCAGTTGCCGGTCACACTGAACCAGACGGGCCGCGCCGGATCACTGGCGAAATTCAGATAGCCCGAGCCCTGCGTGACCGAAGCGTCCAGAACACCCGACCCCGAACCTTGCAGAAACTGGGTCAGTTTCGGCTGGTTCGTCACAAGGCTGTTGGCCCGGGCGTTCTGGAACGCCTGAATCTGACGTTGAGCATTTGTCACGGCCTGAAGCGTGCTGACCCTGTTTGATTCCAGGTTCAGATTCCCAGCCGCGTCCGAGAACACCCCTGCCGGAATGAAAAGCTCGATGGTGCCGTTGTTCTGGGGCGTCAAAGTGGCGACATAGCTGGTGCCGGACCCGGTCAGAGTAGCCGTTGCATTGGTGACGGACAGGTCGCCCACGGTGAAATCGGTGCTTGGTTCGCTGAGGGTAATGCTTGCTTGAAACGTTCCGCTGCCGGTCGGCGTCAAGGCCCCGATCGTTGCAGTTGGCTGTGTCGTATCCACCAGAACGCGCGTGTTGACGATTTGGGTGTTCGTTACACCGGACAACGCGATCTCATAGCGATAAAGCGGCCCTCCAACGGTTTCGCGCGCGGTGAACGTTATCCCCATGTACCCGTCTGCCGCATATGTGGAATCCGCGCCATCCTGACTGAGAATGGTTGCGCCGATATAGCCAAGGGAAGCAAGGCCGGCGGGCGTGATCGCACTCTGGTTCAAAATGCCGTTGTTGAAATAGAAACTGCCGCCGGGAACCTGCCCCGACCCCCCCAGAGAAACAAAGGCCGTGCCGGTAAATGGGATATTGTTGAAAAAGATGCTTCCCCTGTTCGGCGTCGGAACCGAGGTTATGATGAAGCCGCCACCAAGAGCCGCACCCTCTTTCGCGCTTCCGATCATGAGTGCTGAAATCAGAAAACAGAGGCACAACAGCCTCGAAATAACGGACCTAACCATTTTACCTCCTACAACACCGCGAGGGCGCTAAACACCAGGGCGCCCGGGCAAAGACACTGTGCCCCGAACCACGTCATCCATTGTCCCATCCATTGCAGAGACGTCCCCTGAACCGGCCGCAACTACGCCAGTTACCCAATAGTTAATTCAATTTGGAGACACTGTATAGAATTGGAAGCAACTCAACTTTGGCGTGCGGGCCACATGGCCATGCATAAACCGCAAGGCAAAGGCGAAAAATGCCGGAAAGCACTTAGAAGCACGTTGTTTTCAGGGAGTCTTCTCGGCAAGACGTCACAACAAGCCGTGACTTTGCAAGTCATATGCTCAAGATATGCCGGATACAGACCCTCGGCTTTGACGGGATATTCGCAACAATCTCGGGCAGGGGTCGCAACTGGCAGTTGTTGGGAAACAAATGCAGGCACAATGATCGAGGTTTCACAGCAGCCGGCGATTCCTCGGGCTTCTGTGTTGTCCTTACATGCGCATTGGCGGCGGCCCTTTTTGCAGGGCAACCTGATTTCGGCGGACATGTCACATGTTTGACTATCCCGCCTGTCCTGCCTTGGAATTATTGCTTTCAGGTCTGCTTGAGCCATCGACCCCAAGACAGAGCAACCGGGACATGCCGCCCCGGTTCACACTCAGTCCGCCGTACGGCCTTCGGTGTCTGACATATCGAAGTTCAGATATTTGGCTACGGTCTGAACGTCCTTGTCTCCACGACCGCACATGTTCATGCAGATCAGGTGATCCTTGGGCAATTCCGGTGCGATCTTCATCACATGGGCCAAAGCGTGGCTTGGTTCCAGCGCCGGGATGATCCCCTCGGTTGCGCAGCACAGCTGGAACGCCTCGAGCGCTTCCTTGTCGGTGATCGAGACGTAATTCGCGCGTCCAATTTCGTGCAGCCAGGAATGCTCGGGCCCGATGCCCGGATAGTCCAGCCCGGCCGAGATCGAATAGCCTTCAAGAATCTGGCCATCGTCATCCTGCAACAGATAGGTCCGGTTGCCGTGCAACACGCCCGGCCGACCGCCGGTCAGCGAGGCGCAATGCTCCATTTTCTCGTTCACACCTTTTCCGCCCGCCTCGACGCCAATGATGTTGACGTCCTTGTCGTCGAGGAAGGGATAGAACAGACCCATCGCGTTCGAACCGCCGCCGATTGCCGCGATGATCGTATCCGGCAAACGGCCTTCAGCCTTCATCATCTGCTCTTTCGCTTCCTTGCCGATGATCGACTGGAAATCGCGGACCATTGCCGGATAGGGGTGCGGTCCAGCCACGGTGCCGATGCAGTAGAACGTGTCGCGCACATTGGTCACCCAGTCGCGCAGCGCGTCATTCATCGCATCCTTGAGCGTCCCACGACCCGAGGTCACAGGGATCACCTCGGCCCCCAGAAGGCGCATGCGGAATACGTTCGGAGCTTGCCGCTGCACGTCGTGCGCCCCCATATAGACAATGCATTTCAAGCCAAACTTGGCACATACGGTGGCGGTGGCCACGCCGTGCTGCCCTGCCCCGGTTTCAGCAATGATCCGGGTCTTGCCCATACGCCGCGCCAGAATGATCTGACCCAGCACGTTGTTGATCTTGTGTGCGCCGGTGTGGTTCAGCTCGTCACGCTTCAGATAGATCTTGGCACCCCCCAGATGCTCGGTCAGGCGCTCCGCAAAATACAGCGGCGAAGGACGACCCACATAGTTTGCCCACAGGTCATCCATCTCGGCCCAGAACGTCGGATCATCCTTGGCCCTGTTGTATTCCTCTTCCAGCGACAGGATCAGCGGCATCAGAGTTTCACTGACAAAACGCCCGCCGAAGATGCCGAAACGTCCCTGTTCGTCAGGGCCGGACATGAAGGAATTGAAAAGATCGTTGGCCATGGGTGTCTCCCTCGTCGTATCTGTTGTTCATAGGTGGTGGCAGCGGGATTTGCCATGGGCAAAACGCATCATTCCACAACCTGCGTGTTTTGACGCCAGACCTGAATCGCCTGTTCCGGCGAGGGCACACCAATGCACGGAAAATGATGAAACCTGTTCACATCCGCCAACCGACCGGCCGCCAACACGGCACGCCTGTGGGGGCCGGATTGGGAAAATGTCAGCATTGCTTCAATGTCTTGCCAGACACTGAATGAAAAATAGATGCCATCCTGCCTGAACAAGTCAGCGTGCAGACACAATGGGTCGCCTTGCGCCTGCCGACAGGCCTGTCCCGCGCGCCAGAAAAACTCCGGCGCATGGTACCAATGTTTCAAGGAAACGCCCCCGATTGCTGCGAGCATGCTCAACCCCTCTGTTTCGAGGGATACGCAACAAGATCTTTTTCAGATCACCTGAGAGCCGATGCAAAGTCGCGGATCAGGGCCGCATCTTTCACACCCGGCGCGCTTTCGACACCGGTTGACACATCTACCTGCCGGGCACCTGTCATCCGGACAGCTTCGGCAACGTTCAGGGGTGTCAGGCCTCCGGCCAGCATCCAGGGTCGCCGCCAGTATTTCCGTCCGGCCAACAGCCGCCAGTCAAAGGCCAACCCGTTGCCGCCCGGCAATTCAGCCTCTCTGGGCGGTTTCGCATCGATCAGCAGTTGATCGGCCACCTCCGAGTAAAGATCGATGGCCGCCAGATCCTCGGCCTCGGCCACTCCTATGGCTTTCATCACCGGCAAACCAAATCGCTCGCGAATTTCGGAAACCCGTTCGGGCAATTCCTTGCCATGCAGTTGAAGCATATCAAGCGGTACAGTCGAAACGATGCCGTCCAATTCTTCGTCAGTGGCATTCACCACTAAAGCCACCTTGGCAACGCCAACTGGGACCAGATGCGCCAGTTCTGCGGCCCGCGAAACATCCAGATTGCGTGGCGATTTCGGAAAGAAAACGAACCCAACATAGCCTGCCCCGGCGTCTGCCGCAGCGCGCACTTGATCCGGTGCGGTCAGACCGCAGATTTTGAACCGAACATCAGGCATATCGGTCAGGCTCAGCTCGCCTCATCCAGAATGGCAAGCACGTCGTCCTTGCCTTCGTTTTGCTTTTTCTTGAGTTTCTTGACTTCGCGCTCAAGCTTGCGCACTTCGGTTTTCTTCACGGTCGCGTCGCGGCGGTGCTTGTGTTCCCGCAGCCATTCCCACAGGAAACCAATAACCAATCCTGCTGCAACACCCCCTAAAACCACCAGAAACAGCGGCAGTGACGCGCTGAGGTTAAAACCCAGAAGCTCGGCCAGAGCATCCGGCATCAGTTTCAGTTCAACGGACTGAACATTGGCAAGAGACACGGAAATCAGGATGATCCCGAGAGCCGCCAGAAAAGCATATCGAAGGTAACGCATCATGGTGTCAGGCTTTACCGTTCAATCGATCCCTGAGCAACTTGCCAGTTTTGAAAAACGGTACACATTTTTCTTCGACCTGCACTGTCTCGCCCGTGCGCGGGTTGCGCCCAACACGTGCGTCGCGTTTCTTCACGGAAAAGGCACCAAAGCCCCGCAGTTCGACACGGTCACCGCGCGCCATGGCGTCTGTGACTTCTTCGAATACGGTGTTCACGATCCGCTCGACATCACGCTGATAGAGATGCGGGTTTTCGTCAGCGATTTTCTGAATCAATTCTGAACGGATCATGCGTGATACCCTCCCAGGCAGCCGGTGTGACAGGTCTACTGTTTTGACAGTATAGGAAAAAACCCGGAAGGGGGGAACGGATACTCTGAGTTTTGAGGCTTTATTTTGCCACATTCTCGCGCGAAATTTTATCTGTCAGGCCAATTTCCACACTTAATGCGCGATCAATCCCCTTATTAACCCTGCGGTTCGGAACATATTGATTCGCAACAAAAACGGCCCCGCACTGTCGTGCGGGGCCGAAATTCATGCTTGGGATACTGCCTTGGCTCAGTCGCCGGATTTCAAGGCTGCACCCAGGATATCGCCCAGCGATGCGCCCGAATCGGAAGAACCGTACTGTTCCACGGCCTCTTTCTCTTCGGCGATCTCGCGCGCCTTGATCGACAGGCCCAGACGACGGGTCTTGCTGTCGACGTTGGTGACGCGGACGTCGACCTTGTCACCGACCGAGAAACGCTCGGGGCGCTGTTCGGCACGGTCACGCGACAGATCCGAACGACGGATGAACGACTTCATGCCTTCGTATTCGACCTCGATGCCGCCATCTTCGATCGCGGTGACTTCGACAGTGATCACCGAGCCACGCTTCACGCCGCCCACGGCTTCGGCGAACTTGTCACCGCCCAGGGCTTTGATCGACAGCGAGATACGCTCTTTTTCGACGTCAACTTCCGAGACAACCGCCTGAACGACATCGCCCTTGCGGTAGTTCTGGATCGCATCCTCGCCACGCTCGTCCCAGGACAGGTCGGACAGGTGAACCATGCCGTCGATGTCGCCTTCGAGGCCAATGAACAGACCGAATTCGGTGATGTTCTTGACTTCGCCTTCGACCTCGGTGCCCTCGGGGTGTGTTTCTGCAAACACTTCCCACGGGTTGCGCTGAGTCTGCTTCAGGCCCAGAGACACGCGACGCTTGGCGCCGTCGATTTCCAGAACCATGACGTCGACTTCCTGGCTGGTCGAAACGATCTTGCCGGGGTGGACGTTTTTCTTGGTCCAGGACATCTCGGACACGTGCACCAGACCTTCGACACCGGCTTCCAGCTCGACGAACGCGCCGTAGTCGGTGATGTTGGTAACGCGACCCTGATGGACCGAGCCCAGCGGGTACTTGGCAGCAACCAGATCCCACGGATCTTCCTGCAGCTGCTTCATGCCCAGGCTGATGCGGTGGGTCTCTTTGTTGATCTTGATGACCTGAACCTTGATGGTTTCGCCGATCGTCAGGATCTCGGACGGGTGGTTCACACGGCGCCATGCCATGTCGGTGACGTGCAGCAGGCCGTCAACGCCGCCCAGGTCAACGAATGCACCGTACTCGGTGATGTTCTTGACAACACCCTCGACGGTCTGACCTTCGGACAGGTTGCCGATGACTTCGGCACGCTGTTCGGCACGCGATTCTTCCAGGATGGCGCGACGCGAAACAACGATGTTGCCACGGCGGCGGTCCATTTTCAGGATCTGGAACGGCTGCTTCAGACCCATCAGCGGGCCAGCGTCGCGCACGGGGCGAACGTCAACCTGCGAGCCGGGCAGGAACGCAACTGCGCCACCCAGATCGACGGTGAAACCACCTTTGACGCGACCAAAGATTGCACCTTCGACGCGCTGGTCGTCGGCATATGCTTTTTCCAGACGGTCCCATGCCTCTTCACGGCGGGCCATCTCGCGCGAGATGACGGCTTCGCCACGGGCGTTTTCTGCGGCACGCAGGTAAACTTCGACCTCGTCGCCTACAGCGATTTCAGGGGCTTCGCCGGGATTTGCGAATTCTTTCAGATCAACGCGGCCTTCCATTTTGTAGCCTACGTCGATGATGGCTTGGCCGGCTTCGATCGCCAGAACCTTGCCTTTGACAACAGACCCCTCTTCGGGTGTGTCCATTTCGAAGCTTTCATTCAGGAGGGCTTCGAATTCCTCCATGGATGCGTTAGCCATGTGGCGTTGTTTTCCTTTACAATACGTTTTTGCTGGCCGAGCGGTTGTCTCCGCCGGTCTTGTTTCATGATGTCTTCAGGCGTGATCCGGTGCGCCCCTGAGCAAACAAACACAAAGGGCCGAGGTAACTCGGCCCTGCTCAGAAACGTCATCCGGACGTTGACCGCCCTTGTATCGACAGCGCGCGTATAGGCGGATTCCCCGGTATGTGCAAGGGCAAAGCCCATATTTTCAAGGTTTGGCGGCTCTGTACCCAGGCGCGTTGCCGGTTTTGAAGGTCCAAACCCCGGCATCGCGCCGCAGCATGGCCTGTTCAATTGCGTCCAGTCGCATCAACGCTGCGGATGGGTTGCGCGCACCTCCGGCCCGGTTCCAGATTTTTTGCGCAGAAACGGGGCTCCACGGCAAGCTTGCCGAGGCCAACCACAGGCGCAGCCCTGACGGCAGAGAGTCGTAGACCTGCATAGGCGCCGCCTGTCGTCTCCGACGTTTGAGGGTACTCCGCAAGTTCCGACCCCTTGTTTGCCCTTGTTTCTTCTGTTGTTGCAATACGGTCGCCTTTCGCAATGTGTATGTAATTACATTACATATCAACAAAGCACACGGAAGTAAAAAAGACGGGGAGTTTGCACCCCGCCTTTCCTGCAAACATTCCCTACACGACGGGCAGGAAGCAGTCAGAACAGTTGCAGATCCTTTTTGCCGCTTTGGATTTCAGCAAAGTTCGGCATGTTCTCGATGACAACAGGGGCTGGCGCCGTGCCCGGCATCGCCACTGTAGGCTTCATTGCCGCCGCCATTCCAAAGGCAGGTTGATCAAGTTCCCCCCGGATATCGCGCAACAGTGTTTTGTGATCCGGCATGGATTTAACGATCTTCGCCAGATCCATTTTCGCGTTCTTCATACCCTGGAACCAAATCGGTTTCTTCAACGGTCGAAGACGATCACGGATGCCTGAACCATAGCCCGTATCATAAACCTGTTTGCCCAAAAGAACGGTCTGATAAACGCGGCTGTCAAACAAAGTGGCGAACTCGATATCGTGATCCATCGGCAGGCGATACTGCCACAAGTCAAGATTTTCGGCCAACCGATCCGGTATCTTCATCTCGGTGCGCGCATCGATCCAGTATTGGTCATCGGTACGGTTGCCCAACCGATAGTGCAAACAGATGAATTCCAGAACCTCATTATAGAGCTTGTCCATCTGCCGATTGTATCTGTCCCTCAGCGAAGGTTCGATGTCTCGCGTGGGCAAATGCTCGGCGAACCAGCGTATCGCATGGTCAATCATGTGGATCGCCGTGCTTTCCAGCGGTTCAATGAACCCGCCGGACAGGCCTATGGCCACGCAATTCTTGACCCAGGCATTGCGCACGCGACCGACGCGCATCGGGATCACGCGCGGTGTCAAACCCTTGCCGCTGTCTCCCAGCCACTCAAGGTATTCGTCCGCCGCCTGATCATCCGTGCGGTGTGCCGACGAATAGACATATCCTGTGCCCACACGGTTAAAAAGCGGCACGCGCCACGTCCAACCCGCGCCCAAAGCAGTGGATCTGGTGGCGCTTTCGATCTTGTCAGGATCCGGATGCTCGATCTGCAACGCCAAGGCCCGATCATTGGGCAGGTAGTCAGAGTAATCCAAAAATGGCTCACCAAGTGCCTTGTTGATGATCAGCCCACGGAACCCGGTGCAATCCACGACCATCTCAATGTCATGGCGGCCTTTTGCCTCGAGCATGAGATGACTGACATTGCCCTGTTCATCCAACTCGACCGTTTGCACCTCATCCCGGATATGCTCCACTCCGCGCTTCGTGCAGACCCTGGTCAGCATGCCTGCAAACTTTACGGCATCCAGATGATAGGCATAACCAAACCGTTGTTCGAATTCCGGCTGCCCCAACTGACGCGCACCCTTGCACAAACGGGCCAGATCATCATGCGGCGATATGGACTGCGTGAAATCCCGGTCGCCATTGCCGAAGCGCAGGAAATACTCGGCGGCTTCCAGCCCCTCAAGCATCTGGCCATGCGCAAAGGGGTTCATGTAATCGATGCGATTGCCCTTGGCGTCATTGTTCCAGTTGCAGAACTTCACACCCAGCTTGAAGGACGCGTTGGTCTCGCGGAAGAAACTCCGCTCTGAAATACCCGCCTGACGCAGCGTGACAGGCATCCGCGGAACCGTGGCTTCACCCACCCCCACGGTCGAGATGTTCGGGCTTTCGATCAGGCAGATTTGCGGTCGATCCTTGGGCGTTGACGTGCGGGAAAACACCATGTCCAGGATCAGCGCGGTCATCCATCCAGCCGTACCGCCACCCACGATGGTGATTTTGTTCAAACGATTGTTCATATAGTTTTGTCCCTGTTGGCTTGGGAATTTTTTGCTGCGCCCCTGTTTTTTTGCGGGTTGTGTCGCAGCTTTCCCTTTTCGCTGGGAAGAAACTATAACAGCTTTCCTGAATCCATCTAGGGTCTATGACGCACCGGCCTGAAGGCCCGTCCGCGCAACGTCGGCCTATCAGCTGGCGTCACGCCAGTCCCATATTCACGATGCAGTCAGATCTCTTCGCCTTTCTTCAGCAGTTCCTCAATCAACTCACGTTGCAGATCGGTGCTGTCGCCGCCTCCGAACTCTGCCGCACCGCCGGAATACAGGGTGCCATATGTCCTGGCGATGTTCACAGTCTGGGCCAGCCCCGAGATCAGCTGGTCTTTTTCCAAAAGGGACAATGGGTGGATAAACGCAGCCCACAAGGTGCCATTGGCAATCGCATAGCGGGCATCCAGCGTGCTGTCGAAATTGGCCTGCATCATTCGGATCAAGTCTTCCTCCGACAGCGCATCGGCGCTGCGGATCGGGACCATGGCCCGCATCCGATCCGCATTGGTGTCGGTGATGACCAAGACCTCCACCCCTGCAATCGTCAATTGAAACCCGGGGCCGCTCGGCTCTGCTTCGGGGTCAAGCGCAAAAAGAATGTTGCCCAGCCGTTCATACGTCATCGGCGGCTCAGCTTCGGGTGGGCTTTGCACGGGCTCTTGCGCGGCAAGGCTTCGGGCAATGAAAACAAGGATGAGGGCTAATCGGATCATGATGGCACTCCTGCGGGCATTCTTTCAGCATAGGTACGCAAAACCACACTGACCAAACAAAGCTTGGTGAACGCACCTTCTGGACATTCAGATACTTGTACGATCTGCAATATCTGATGGCCTATCTGCGATTACACGTCCAGCTTTCATCCCCTAACTATGTTTCACCGGTCGACGATCCGATCGACCCGAACCCAGAACCAAGAGGAAACGTGTAATGAAAACTATCGTCTTCACCGCCCTGGCAGCCGCCATCGCCCTGTCCGCGCCGGCTTTTGCCGCGGACGAAATCAACGTGTCGAACGGCATCTCGGCCGCAGGTGCCCCGCTTGCCGCACATGGGGTCGATCTGGTTGCTTTGGTCAATGATGGCAACCCGGTCGAAGGCTTCGCCACCCACTCGGCAACCTATGACGGCGCGTCCTACTACTTCACCACCGCCGCCAACCTCGAGGCGTTCGAAGCGAACCCGGAGGCCTACCTGCCGCAGCATGGTGGGTTCTGTTCATTCGGCGTATCGGTCGGCAAGAAGTTCGACGGAGACCCGGATCAGTACCTGGTCGCAGATGGAAAACTGTACCTGTTCCTGAACGCCGAAACCCGCGCGGCCTTCATGAAGGACGTTCCCGCCACCGCAAAAACGGCGGACGAACAGTGGGCAAACATCAAGAGCATCGCCGTAGGCGAGCTTTAAACTCCGCCCCTGCCTGCGACGTCAGCGCGTCGCGGGCAGTTTTGCGCTTATGATTTCAAGCGCTTTGGCCAATGCAGCCTCGATACTGAGGTCTGTCGTGTCCAGTTGCACTGCATCCTCAGCTGGCTTCATCGGCGCAGCGCTGCGCTCTGCGTCGCGGGCATCCCGCTCTTTGACATCTGCCAGAACCTGTTCGCGCGTCACGTCAGCACCTTTTGCACTAAGCTCCAGAAACCGGCGTTCGGCTCGCACTTCTGGGCTGGCCGTTACAAACAGCTTCACCTCGGCATTGGGACAAATCACCGTCCCGATATCGCGCCCATCCAAGACGGCCCCACCTGACCTTCGGGCAAAGGCGCGCTGAAAATCCACCAAGGCAGCGCGAACCTCGGGGATCACCGCCACTTTGGATGCGGCCTGCGCGATTTCAGCCGTGCGCAGATCACCCTGCTCAAGCTCTTCGGCGGTCAGGGCCTGCGCAGCTTCAAGCGCACCAAACCCTTCGAGGGTACGCCGCCCGACGGCGCGATACAGCAACCCGGTGTCCAGATGCGCAAACCCGAAATGCGCCGCCACGGCTTTGGAGATCGTACCCTTGCCCGCAGCCGCAGGTCCGTCAATCGCGACAGTGAAGCTCACCTGCGCTCTACCTTTGCGCCCAGCGACGCCATCAACGGCTCAAAAACCGGGAAGGATGTCGCGATCGGGCCGCCATCATCCACGCTTACCGGGTTCTGCGCGCCCATACCCATCACCATGAAGGACATGGCAATGCGGTGATCCAGGAAGCTTTCGCACGTTCCGCCACCCGGAACCTTGCCGATGCCCAACCCTTCGACCGACCACCAGTCGTCACCCTCGTTGACCGTGACGCCGTTGGCGCGCAGACCGCGTGCCATGGCATCGATGCGGTCGCTTTCCTTCACCCGGAGTTCCTTCACTCCGCCCATCATCGTCGTGCCCGCGGCGTTTGCGGCAACCACGGACAAAACGGGGTATTCGTCGATCATCGAGGCCGCGCGTTCAGGCGGTACGTCAATACCCTTCATGTCTGGCGAGTATTTCGCGCGCAGATCGGCAACCGGCTCGCCGCCCTCTTCGCGTTCGTTTTCATAGGTCAGGTCGGCACCCATCTCGCGCAGCGTCGTGAACAGGCCCGCGCGCGTGGGGTTCAGGCCGATACCCGGCACCAGAACGTCCGAACCGGGCGTGATCAGCGCCGCACAAACCGGGAAGGCCGCGCTGGACGGGTCGCGCGGTACGGCGATGACCTGCGGCTTCAATTCCGGGCGCCCCGTCAAAGTGATGACCCGGCCTTCATCGGTGTCTTCCACCGTGATTTCGGCACCGAACCCGGACAACATCCGCTCGGAATGATCGCGGGTTGCCTCTTTCTCGATAACCACGGTTTTACCGGGGGCATTCAGCCCCGCCAGCAGAACCGCTGATTTCACCTGGGCCGAGGGCACCGGAACTTCGTACCGGACCGGAGTCGGGTCCGCCGCACCGACGATCGTCATTGGCAAACGCCCCCCCGAGCGTCCCACGGCCCGCGCACCAAACAACGCAAGCGGATCCGTTACCCGCGCCATGGGACGCTTGTTCAGGCTGGCATCCCCGGTAAACGTTGCCACAATCGGCGAGGTCGCCATGGCACCCATGATCAGTCGCACCCCGGTGCCGGAATTGCCGCAGTCAATCACCTGATCCGGTTCGGCAAACCCGCCGACACCCACGCCATGCACGGTCCATTCGCCGCCGCCATGATCTGTGACTTCTGCCCCGAATGCCCGCATTGCCTTTGCGGTGTCCAAGACGTCCTCACCTTCGAGCAACCCCGAGATCCTGGTCTCGCCCACGGCCATCGCACCAAGGATCAACGACCGGTGCGAAATCGACTTGTCGCCCGGCACCTCTGCCGTGCCGGTCAGCGGGCCGCAGGGATGCGAAGTCATCGGGATGGGCGTTCGGTGTCCGGACATGGGGGCTCCTTTTGCGCTATCAGTGCTCAAGCCGATTAGCGAATTGGCACCGGTTGGTCCAGCGGCAATCAGTCATTGCGGCGGAAGGTCAGGTAATGGGGCGTGCGACCTTCACGCAAGGCTTTCTGCTCGTAGCGTGTGGAAATCCAGTCGTCCCACGGCTCGCGCCAATCTGCGGGGCGCTCGGCCAGCCACTCGAACCCGGCGCGGGGGACTTCCTCGAGTGTCTGCCGCACATAGTCGGGGATGTCCGTGGCGACTCGGAAGATCGATCCGGGCTTCAAGACCTTTGCCAACGGTTCAAGATGTTCCGGCGTCACGAAACGGCGACGATGATGTCGGGTTTTGGGCCACGGGTCAGGATACAGAAGGAAGGCCCGCGATATACTGGCCTCTGGCAGCACGTCGAACAGGTCTCGGGCATCGCCGGGATGCACAGCAAGGTTATCAACCCCCGCCTGCCGAATTTTACCCAGCAGCATGGCAACACCGTTGATATAGGGCTCGGCCCCGATGATGCCGATGTCGGGGTTGCTTTGCGCCTGATGAACCAGGTGTTCGCCGCCGCCAAAGCCGACTTCCAGCCAGACCGGCTTGCCGCCGAACAACTTGTTCAGGTCCAACGGCCTGCGTTCGGGGTTTGTATCCCAATCCACCGCACCGGGCGACAAAGCCGCCAGATCTTCGTTCAGATAGGTCTTTTGGCTGGGCTTCAGGGTCTTGCCCTTGAAGCGGCCATAGAAGTTTCTGCGCGGGCGTTGTGGGGTCTCGGTGCTCATGGCGGTCGCCATACTGCGCGCCAGAGAACGTTGCAAGGGCGCGCGGTACGCACAAGGAAAAAGCGCGCCCTGAAAGGCGCGCTTTGTGTTGTTCAGATCAGACTGCGGACTTCAACGCATCGACCAGATCGGTGCGCTCCCAGCTGAACCCCCCATCATCGCTCGGCTGACGACCAAAGTGGCCGTAAGCAGCAGTGCGCTGATAGATTGGCTTGTTCAGTTGCAGATGCTGGCGAATGCCGCGCGGTGTCAGATCCATGACCTCACCCACGGCTTTCTCGATAGCCGCATCCGCCAGTTGGCCGGTTCCATGCGTGTCGGCATAGATCGACAGCGGCTTGGACACGCCAATCGCATAGCTCAGCTGAATCGTGCAGCGTTCGGCCATGCCGGCCGCCACGACGTTTTTGGCCAGATAGCGTGCTGCGTATGCTGCCGAGCGGTCAACCTTGGTCGGGTCTTTGCCCGAGAACGCGCCGCCGCCATGAGGGGCCGCACCGCCATAGGTATCCACGATGATCTTGCGCCCGGTCAGGCCCGCGTCACCATCCGGTCCGCCGATAACGAATTTGCCGGTCGGGTTGACGTGCCATTCGGTTTCGGCCGACAGCCAGCCGTCAGGCAGGGTTTCGCGGATATAAGGCTCGACGATGGCGCGGATATCATCCGAAGACAACGCTTCATCCAGATGCTGCGTAGACAGAACGATCGAGCTGACGCCGACCGGCTTGCCGTCGCGATAAACGACTGACAGTTGCGACTTTGCGTCGGGGCCCAAAGCAGGTTCGGTGCCGTTCTTGCGTACTTCCGCCAGACGCCGCAGGATAGCGTGCGAATACTGGATCGGTGCAGGCATCAGCGCCGGAGTTTCAGTCGTGGCATAACCAAACATGATGCCCTGGTCGCCGGCACCTTCGTCCTTGTCATCCGCCGCATCAACGCCCTGAGCGATATGGGCGGATTGTTCGTGCAGCAGGTTGGTTACTTCGACGGTTTCGTGGTGAAACTTGTCCTGCTCGTAACCGATGTCTTTCACACAATCACGAGCGATCTGTTCGATGCGCCCCATGTAATCGTGCAGCTTGTCTTGATCAGACAGGCCTACTTCGCCACCGATCACAATCCGGTTGGTTGTTGCAAAGGTTTCGCAAGCCACACGGGCTTCTGGTTCTTCGTTGAGAAATGCATCAAGGACAGCATCCGAGATACGGTCGCAGACCTTGTCAGGATGCCCTTCGGAAACGGATTCCGAAGTAAATGTATAGTTCTGTCGGGACATAAATGCGCTCCATTAGGGGTTTCTCCGCCACGCCAGGAAGCCGTTGTGACAGGTCACAGACGCATACGCGCGCTTCAAGATGGGGTCAATCTCTAATTATTTGGTCAGGCGGCGGATGTTGAACCACGCCAGTGCAGCAAGAAACAATAGCGCAGCAAGAACGGGGCTGTCCCCGATGCGGGAATAAACTGTTGGCTGATGTGGCTGCGGCAGGATCGCATCCACGTATCCCGCCTTGCCCAAAGCCAATGAGGCCGTGACCTGACCCAGCGGGTCAATCATGGCCGATATGCCGGTATTGGCCGAACGGATCATCGGCAGACCTTGCTCAATCGCCCTCATCCGGGCCTGCGCCAGATGCTGAAACGGTCCGGAACGCGTTCCGAACCATGCGTCATTGGTGATCTGCAACAGAAAGTCTGCCCGGCCCGGCGCACCGTTCACATCCTGCGGGAACACGGCTTCGTAACAGATCAGAGGCAACGCCTTTCCCAATTCGCCAAGGTCCAAAAGATCAGGCCCCGGCCCCGCGCTGAATCCATGCCCCGTCGTGGCCGCCATCCCATAAATCCCAAAACGGCCCATCAACTCGCCAAAAGGCACATATTCCCCAAAAGGGGCCAGATGGTGTTTGTCATACAGACCGCCCTGCTGCCCGGCTTCATCCAGATAGACCATCGAGTTGAAGATCCTCGGGCCGTCTCCGCGCTGGATCCCCAAAACCACGGGCGTCCCCTGAGCGGCATCCGCGATGGCCGTCAAATACGGTTGTGCGCTGCCCAGCCAGGCTGGAACTGAGGTCTCGGGCCAGACGATCAGGTCCGGTCCGGGCAAAGCGGCGGAATATTCAATCTGACGGGCAAAGAACAAGGGCGCATATGCCGGGTCCCACTTTTGGTGCTGCGGCGCGTTGGGCTGAACAACACGAACTGTGTGCGGGCCTTCCTGCACTATTGGCCGCATCGACGCATAGCCAGCTGCCAGCGCCGCCGCCGCAGCTGTAAATCCCAGTGGACGGAGCAGTGCCCGCAAGCGTCTTTCCTGAACCAGTGCCGCCCCTATCGGAAACGCCACGGCAAATGTCAGCGCATTCAGGCCATACGGCCCTACCAGAGACAGCAATTGCGCCACGGGCGTATTCACCCAGATTTGCGCCACTCCGCCCCAGGGGAACCCGGTCAGCACGTATCCCCGTGCCAGTTCAGCCAGCGACAGCGTCGCGATCAGCAAAACGCTTTGCTGCATGGCGGTCGCGCCAACATGCCGCGCCAGTCGAAACGCAACCGCCCAGAACAAGGCGAGCCCGCCGGCCATAAACACCAGCGCAAACGGTGCCATCCAGGCGTGGCGCTCTGCGTCCACCTGAAAGGGCTCGATGATCCAGCTGAGTGCATGTGCAAAATAGCCGGTGGCGAAGAACCAGCCGATCCACCCCGCGCGAGCGCGGGTTTCACTGGCAAGGAAAACCGGAACGATCAAAATCAGCGCAAGAACCGTAGCGCCCCAATACCCATGCGGCGCCTGGCCAAAAGCGCCGACGGCGCCCAGTGCGGCGGCGGCAAACAATCTCAACGATGACGGCCAGCCCCGGACAGGCGTCATGCAGCGACGTCCGGCAGCATGACGCGCAACCGTTTGATGCGTCGCGGGTCGGCTTCAATCACTTCGAATTCCGGCCCTTCCGGATGGATCACGACCTCACCCCGTGCCGGAACACGCCCGGACAGCATGAACACTAGCCCCCCCAGCGTGTCGATGTCTTCTTCATCCACATCCTCGTGGCTGGTCAAGGATCTGCCGATCTCGGCTTCGAAGTCCTCAAGCGGCACACGTGCCTGCACAACGTAACAGCCCGGCTTTTCCTGCACCCAAAGCTGATCTTCGTCTGCATCGTGTTCGTCCGCGATCTCACCCACGACCTGCTCGATCAAGTCTTCGATCGTCAGCAGCCCGTCGACGCCGCCATACTCATCAATCACCAACGCCATATGGCGACGTTCGGTCTGCATCTTTGTCAGCAGGACACCGATCGGCATTGAAGGCGGCACAAACAAAAGCGTGCGCAACATGGATTTCAGGTCAAACTTGTCGGCACCGCCATTGAAACCATGGGTCAGTGCGAAGTCCTTGAGGTGAACGAAGCCCAACGGCGTATCCAGCGTTCCTTCATAGACCGGGATTCTGGACAACCCACTGTCCCGGAACACGTCGGCCAGTTCATCCTTGGTGATGGTAGAAGGAACCGCGATGATCTCGGCCGTTGGAATGGCCACGTCTTCGACGCGCATCCGGCGCAGGTTCATCATCCCGTGAGGCCGAGCTGCCGCTGCGCTCTGCCCATTCATCACCGGGTTTTGCTGAGTCTCATGACCCGAAAACGCGTCGAAAATTCGAGAAATAAACCCGCTTTTCTCTTCTGTATCATTGCCGCTGTCCTGAGGTTGCGCGCTTTGCGCTGCCCTAGAACTGCCGTCTGTTTCGCCCATTACCTTGTTCCAACTGATCGGGTCGCTTGACCCACCTTATACCTTATATGGGTCATCTATACCCAACTTGCCAAGTATCTCGACCTCAATCCCTTCCATCAAAGCGGCATCGGGGTCACGAATGTGATCATATCCCAGCAAATGCAACGTTCCGTGAACAAGCAAATGGATGACGTGATCGTCAATGTCCTTGCCCGCCTCATCCGCCTCACGCGCGCAGGTGTCGAAGGAGATCGCAATATCGCCCAAAGGAATTTCACCGGTGAAATCCGGCTTTGGCGGATGCGGCGCTTGCCCGGATTCGTCCGGGGCCAAGTCTTCTGCCGGCCAGCTCAGAACATTGGTGGCGGCTGGTTTGCCGCGAAACTCGGCGTTCAGCTCCGAAATGCGCGCATCATCGCATCCCAGAACGCTGATCTCGCAAAGCTCAGGGTCCAGTTCCGCATGGGACAGGACGGCGGATATCGCTTGCCGCGACAAAGCTTCAAGCCCTTGCCACCGGTCGTCTTCGACAGTGAGTTCCAGATTCATCTTATCGCACAACAGCCCTGTGAATGAGCCTTGCAATCAACTGGTTTCGCGGCCCGCATCCGCCTCATACGCTTCGATGATCGCGGCCACAAGCGGGTGGCGAACCACGTCCTTGGACGTGAAATAGTTGAAACTGATGTTGGGGATCGTTTTCAACAGTCTTTCGGCATCCTGCAAACCCGACTGAACGCCGCGTGGCAAATCCACCTGAGACCTGTCGCCGGTGATTACCATACGGCTGCCTTCGCCCAGACGAGTCAGGAACATCTTCATCTGCATGGTCGTGGCGTTCTGTGCCTCGTCCAGCACCACAAAAGCATTGGCCAACGTGCGTCCACGCATGAACGCCAGCGGCGCTATTTCGATTCGCTTTTCCTCGATCAGCTTGGCCAGCTGCTTGCCGGGCAGAAAATCATTCAGCGCGTCGTACAGCGGCTGCATGTAGGGATCGACCTTGTCCTTCATGTCACCGGGCAGATAGCCCAGTTTTTCACCCGCCTCGACCGCCGGGCGGCTGAGGATGATTCGATCCACATGCCCGCCAATGAACATCGACACGCCCACGGCGACAGCCAGATAGGTTTTCCCCGTGCCAGCTGGCCCGATGCCAAATGCAAGCTCATTTTGAAACAGTGACTGCACATAAGCCTTCTGGGCGTCCGTGCGCGGTTCCACCAGTTTCTTGCGGGTTTTGATTTCGACTGAACCGCCCTTGAACATTTCCAACTGATCGCCGTCGCGGCTGCCGGTCCCCTGTTCCGAACCACCCATCCGCAGTTCTCGGTCCACGTCCGCGGCCTCGACCTCGCGCCCGCCTTCCAATCGCGTGTAAAGCGATTGAAGCACCTCAATAGCCTGCTTCTGGGCGTCTTCATCGCCCATCACGACAAGCTGATTGCCGCGGCGTACGATCTGGACGGAAAGCTTGCTTTCGATGTCGGTCAGATTGCGGTCGTATTCGCCGCACAGGTCAATCAACAATCGGTTGTCGGGAAACTCTAAAAACGCCTCGCGTTGGGGCATTTCGTCTTGCGGTGGGGTCAGGGCACCGATGGCCAATCCGTTCTCCTGTCTTGGCAGTTCACCCTGAGCGTAGACAACAAATCTCGGTGGGCGCAAGCCACAGTTTCAAAAATAAGCCCACAGATGACAAAAGCGCCGATCATACAAAAGAAAAAGCCTGTCAGACGCGCATCAGAACGTATAGTTCAGCCCGAATCTCAAGCCGCCGTATTTCGGTGTGGACTTCGTGGAAAAGCCCGAACCGAATTGAACGTCTTCGGATTTGAACTGGACGTATTCGTATTCGCCGGTGACCGACCAATTGTCGGTCAGCTTGTGTTCGGCACCGATGCTTGCGGTATATCCGCCCCGCCGATCCGACACCGCAAAATTCTGTGTCGAAGTCCCCGTTGCGATATTGTTGGTTGTCTCAACATCCCCCCACAAGTAACCGACACTGAAAAAGTACAGAACCCGACCGTTTCGACTTGTCAGGCCGCTTCGGTACCTGAGGGACAAAACGTCAGAAACCTCTGTCCCACCCTGAACATCGGCACCAGAGATCTGGGTTCTGACACTATCGTCCAAGGATCCGAAATCATAACTGACTTCAAAACCATAAACGAAATCACGCCCCCACCTTGAAGGCAGAACACCACGCCAGCCACCACGAAAGCCACCGTATGCGCCGGATACGTTCAGGTCGCCAATATCAAACAGCCCGGCGGGCGTTCTCAGACCAAATCGATCGTCCCAGCCTGAGGCGTAGCCGCCAGCAATCCCCAGGTAAAATGCACTGACGTCACTGCTGAACTTCTTGGGGCTGATAACGACAGGATCGGTTGTCGTGCCTTTCAGGTCTCCGGCAATCGTCGCGCTGGCAAAAAAAGTGACAACTGAGGCCAAGGGCAAGGTTTTCACTAGGCTCAGGGTCCTGAAGCTGTTCAAGATTGGCACTCGTACCTCCATCACTCCGATCTCGGGATCGGCGAATAATCGTTTTTTTGACGCAAAAACAGCGCCTGAAAAAACATGGCTCCTCTCCGAGCATAGTTCCAAGCAATAAATCAAGGGTAAATTTTCGAAACAAACACCAACTATGGTGTCTGAACGGCGGAATCTTACCGACTCAGAGCAGCTCACCCGCCAAAGAATTGGCGCCCGAGTCGGTGATCCGGACCTCTTTCAGATCACCAACGGCAATCCCGGTGCCCTTCACGTGCACCGAATGCAGATACTCGGATTTTCCGACCATCTGGCCCGGCAGGCGGCCCGGTTTTTCAAACAAAACGCGGACTGTAAGACCGACCATACCGTCCTGAATTTCCCTTTGGTATCTTGTGATAAGGGCCTGAAGGCGCTGCAATCGATCATCCGCCGCAGCCGGATCAACCTGAGCCCGCTCGGCCGCCGGTGTTCCCGGGCGTGTGGAATACTTGAAGGAATAGGCGTAGCCGTATTTGACCTCTTCAACCAAATCCATCGTTGCCTGAAAATCCTCTTCGGTTTCTTCGGGGAAGCCGACTATGAAATCCCCTGACATCACAATATCCGGGCGCGCCGCACGAATGCGTTCGATCAGGCGCAGATAGCTTTCTGCCGTGTGGCTGCGATTCATTCGCTTGAGGATACGGTCCGAGCCCGACTGAACCGGCAGGTGCAGATACGGCATCAGTTTCTCACAGCTGCCATGTGCCTCGATCAGGTCGTCGGCCATGTCATTGGGGTGCGACGTGGTGAAACGAATACGTTCCAGCCCGTCAACCTTGTTCAGTTCCCAGATCAGCCCTGCCAGGGTCACGTCTCCGTCGGGGCCGGCCCCGTGATAGGCGTTCACGTTCTGACCTAGCAGCGTGATCTCGCGCACGCCGCGTTCAACCAGATCATGGGCTTCGCGGATGATGCGATCCGCGGGGCGGCTGACTTCGGCCCCACGCGTATAAGGCACCACGCAGAAGGCGCAGAACTTGTCGCACCCTTCCTGAACAGTCAGAAACGCCGTCGGGCCGCGCTTGGCCTTGGGACGGTTTTTCAGTTTTTCGAACTTGTCTTCCTCGGGGAAATCGGTGTCCAGCGCCTTTTCGCCCGCACGGGTCTTGGCCTCCATCTCGGGCAAACGGTGATAGCTTTGCGGACCGACGACCAGATCGACCAGCGGCTGGCGGCGCATGATTTCTTCACCTTCGGCCTGCGCAACACAGCCTGCCACACCGATTTTCAGGTCAGGCTTTTCGGCCTTCAGACCCTTGAAGCGACCGAGTTCTGAATAAACTTTCTCAGCCGCTTTTTCGCGGATGTGACAAGTGTTCAGCAGAATCATGTCGGCATCGTCAGGCGTTTTGGTTTCGACATAGCCCTGCCCGCCCAGCGCCTCGGACATGCGTTCACTGTCATAGACGTTCATCTGACAGCCATAAGTCTTGATAAACAGCTTCTTCGGTTCGGACATGGGACGGGCCTTTGCATTCGCTGGATCGGCGTCATCTATACGCTTCGAACGCCGCTTGCAATGCGGGCGCAATTACCCGAATTTGGCAGGACTTTCCAGCAAGGCCGGACCAAAAAGCACCCGATGACGTACGATTCCCTCGACCATTTCCTGAAATCGGGACAGGCCGCACTGGCCAAAGGCCCCGTAGCATTGATTTTTGCCGAGGACGACGTAGAGCTGGCCAGCACGCTGCACCATCATCTAAGGCTGGGTTTCAAATCCGTCATCGTCTTTGCCCCGGACGAGTTTCACCTGACAGAGGACCTGTCCGCCAAGGTGCATCGGGTCAATTTGAAATGTGTTCCCCGGCTGGTTGTGTTCGAAACCATAAACAGGATCATTCAGGCCGCACCCGGCATCTGGATGTATTATTGCTACAACGCCGAATACCTGTTCTTTCCCTACTGCGAAACGCGCAGCGTGGGCGAGATGCTTGTCTTTCATGGTGAAGAGCGTCGCAATGCGATGCTCAGCTATGTCATCGACCTGTACGCAGAGGATCTGACCGCACATCCCAATGGCGTGGCCCCCGATCAGGCCATGTTCGACAGCGTTGGCTATTATGTCCATACCCGCCAGGACCCAAGCGGCCAACCGCTGGACCGTCAGGTGGATCTTTCAGGCGGGTTGCGATGGCGGTTCGAGGACCACATCCCCTACGAACGTCGCAGGATCGACCGCATCGCATTGTTCAAAGCGCAAAAAAACCTGGTGCTGAGACCCGATCACACGTTCAACGAACCGGAATACAATACCTATTCCTGTCCCTGGCATCACAACCTGACGGCCGCCATTTGTTCCTTCCGTGCCGCGAAGGCGCTGAAATCCAATGCAGGGTCAACCTTTGACATCCGAAGCTTTTGCTGGCGCAACTCGGTGCCGTTTGAATGGCAGTCCCGCCAGCTGCTGGATCTCGGGCTGATCGAATCAGGTCAGTGGTTCTGAGCCGGCCTGGCGCTGCAACAGAATCGGAAACCAATCCTCGCGCAGGCGCTGTCCCGGCGTCATGTCATGACCGGGAAACGGGGGCGAGGTTCGGCCGGGGCGCTCTACATACCGGGCATCGTCGCCCACCAGCCGCAGTGAAAAGGCGCGGCGACGGCTGTCCGACTGGTTTCCGCGCGCACCGTGCAGCGTGCGATAGTTGAAAGCGACGGCATCGCCGGGCTCCATCTCGAATTCGACGATCTTCATACCTTCGGCATCCGGATCCGGCACAGGGATGTACTGACCTTCATCCGGGAAAAAGCCGTCCTCGGAAACCCATCGGGTCGGCAGAACTTCTTTCTCCCATCGGTGCGACCCGGCGACACACCGCAGCGTCGCCTGCCTGACCGGATCAAGCGGAGACCAGAAGCTGATCGTCTGCTGACCCTCGACGAAATAATATGGGCCGTCCTGATGCCACGGCGTCGCCATCGACGTACCGGGTTCCTTGACCAGCACGTGATCGTGAAACATCTGAACGCGTCTCGATTGCATCAGATCCGCGGCAACCTCAGCTGCAGGAGACGTCTCGATCACGTCGCGGAACTGTGGAATCCGGGTCCAGTTGCAATAATCATCAAAGAAACGACCTGTTTCACCCGCCTTCTTGTTTTCCGAGGCATAGGGACCGGGATCGGCCATATTCGCGGCCACACCATCGCGCAGTTGATCCACGTGATCCGCAAACAGCCCTTTGACCAGTACGACGCCGTCGGCCTGATAAGTGTCGATCATCTGCTGAGAAACAAGAGGGTGTGGCATCGGAAGCTCCTGAAGTTTTTTTTGTTTTTGCCCGGAAAAATGTATTCTGTTCAAATCATATCTTTCGAAGTTATTATTAAGCTCATGTTATATATTTCACTGCGCCAATATGAATATGTCTGTGCAGTCGGGGGTCACGGCAGTTTGTCGGCGGCAGCCCAGCATCTCAATGTTTCGCAACCGGCCTTGTCCACTGCGCTGACGCGTGTTGAAGCCCATTTGGGGTTTCCGCTGTTCGTTCGCCGCCGAGGTGCAGCCATGGCACTGACACCCCAGGGACGTGCGTTCATAGACCAGGCCGAGGTCTTGCTGAAAAATGCTGCGCGAATCGAAACGTCCGATACCTCCGCGCCGGGCACCACCAGGCTGAGATTGGGCTGCTTTACGGACCTGGCCCCCTTCCTTTTGGCCCCGGCCCTGCAACTTCTCCGAGACAGGTTCACTGATATCAACCTTACATATGTGGCCGGGTCCTTCGAAGGGCTGCTGAATGGATTGATGGATGGCCAGATTGACATTGCAATCACATACGACCTGACCATGGATGCGGGGTTCGCCCGTACAAAGCTGTTCGACAGTAGACCGAAAGCGTTGATGCCCCCGGATCATCCATTGGCGACAACCACGGAAGTCACCCTTGCGGCGCTGGAGGGTTATCCGCTGATTCTGTCTTCGGAAGGTTTGTCCGCCCAACACATTCTCGGCCTGTTCCGACAAAACGGGCTGCGCCCTACCGTCGCGCACCGGGCCGCATCCCTTGAGATTCAACGCAGCCTTGCCGCCCATGGTGAGGGAATCGGGATCAGCTATGCCAGCCCACCCAGCAGCTTCAGCTATGACAACAAGCATCTGGTCAGCGTACCGATCGCCAATCCGGACACAGCGGAATCCGTCGTTCTGGCACGGCACGGTACAGGGCCCTCTGACACGGTCATAGAAAAGGCCGAACGTGTTTTGGTGGCCGGGCTGACAGGCGTTTAAGGTCTGTTACTTCCTGCGCAAGCGAATGACGACATCGACAGAGGCGATTTCGACACCTTCCGGCGCCTCGGGAAGGCGCTGAATGACCAGCTGATCCGACGGCGCATCACTTAGCCTTGCGTCGTCTTCCCAATAAAAGTGAGGATGATCGTGTGTGTTCGTGTCGAAATAGCTTTTCGATCCGTCCACTGTGATTTCTTGCAGGACGCCTGCATCGCAGAAAGCACGCAGGGTGTTGTAGACCGTTGCCAGAGACACCGCATCCCCATTCGCCTTTGCCGATTCAAAAAGGCTTTCTGCGGTGACATGGCGATGGCGGCCGTCGCCCACCAGAAGCTCGGCCAGCGCCACGCGCTGACGCGTCGGTCGCAAGCCGGCATTCACCAGCCAACCTGTTGCGATTTCGCGGCTCTGAGGTGTCATCGATCCGATACCCGTTATTGCTGCCTATATATATAGGGGCGCATCACCGGCAATTACAAATGAAATTCATTCGCAAGATAAGAACCAACACAACATGATGTGGCGCGCCGCTCTTGCAGGACCTTGCAAACGGGTGTTAGACGAAGCCAGATGTAAAGACAGACCCCCGGCAGGAAAGGTGGCAGAATGGCCCAGTTCCCTAGCAGTTTTGACAAAGATGATCTGCTGAAATGCGCTCGCGGTGAGTTATTTGGCCCCGGCAACGCACAATTGCCCGCCCCACCGATGCTGATGATGGACCGGATCACCGACATCTCTGCGGATGGTGGTCTGCACGGCAAGGGCCATGTGCTGGCCGAATTCGACATCACACCCGACCTTTGGTTCTTTGAGTGCCACTTTCCGGGCAACCCGATCATGCCGGGCTGTCTGGGGCTGGACGGGCTTTGGCAACTGACCGGTTTCAACCTTGGCTGGCGTGGATGGCAAGGGCGCGGCATGGCCGTTGGCGTCGGCGAAGTAAAGCTGACCGGCATGGTGCGCCCGAACCGTAAAATGCTGACGTATAAAATCGATTTCAAAAAAGCGGTTCAAACGCGCCGCCTGACAATGGGTGTGGCGGATGGCATTGTCGAAGCCGATGGCGAGATGATTTATGATGTCAAGGACATGAAGGTCGTTCTGTCCGAGGCCTGAGCCTGAACGGTCTGAAACAAGGAGTGCGCACATGCGTCGAGTAGTCGTCACCGGTCTGGGGGTTGTGTCCTCGATCGGGAACAATGCCGAAGAGGTACTGACCTCGCTCAAAGCAGGTAAATCCGGGATCGTGGCCAGCGAACAGATGGCGGAACATGGTTTTCGCAGCCAGATCGCAGGAACGCTCAAGATCGACGTGGCCCAGCATGTGGACAAGCGCACATTGCGCTTCATGGGTCCAGGGGCGGCCTATGCACATATCGCCATGAGCCAGGCGATTGCCGATTCTGGTCTGACCGAAGACCAGATCGTCAATCCGCGCACCGGGCTTGTTGCTGGCTCTGGCGGACCATCGACCAGCGCGATGCTGACGGCGCATCAGACTGTTCTGAAGACGGGCGCGACCAAGCGCATCGGGCCGTTTGCCGTGCCAAAATGCATGTGCTCGACGATCTCGGCCAATCTGGCGACCGCGTTCAAGATCAAGGGCATCAACTATTCGATCACGTCGGCCTGCTCGACCTCGCTGCATTGCATCGGCAACGCGGCCGAACAGATCATGCTTGGCAAGCAGGACGTCATGTTCGCCGGCGGCGGTGAAGAACTGGACTGGACGCTTTCCTGCCTGTTCGATGCAATGGGCGCCATGTCGTCGAAATATAATGACACACCCGATAAAGCCTCGCGCGCGTTCGACGAAAACCGCGATGGTTTCGTGATTTCGGGCGGCGGTGGAATCGTTGTTCTGGAAGAACTGGACCACGCCCTGGCCCGCGGCGCCAAGATTTATGCTGAAGTTACGGGTTATGCCGCAACTTCAGACGGCCACGACATGGTTGCTCCTTCAGGTGAGGGCGGCGAGCGCGCGATGAGACTTGCTCTGAGTACCCTGCCCGAGGGGCGCAAGGTCGGCTATATCAATGCCCACGGCACCTCGACCCCCGTCGGCGATGTGGGTGAGGTAGAGGCAGTGCGCCGCATCTTTGGCGAAGGCAACGTACCCCCCATCTCCTCGACAAAGTCGATGACAGGCCACGCTCAGGGCGCGGCGGGCGCGCTTGAAACTATTTTCTGCCTGCTGATGCTGGAAAATGATTTCATTACACCATCGATCAATGTCGACACGCTTGCCGAAGGCATTCAGCCCGGTGAAATTGCGACTCAAGTGGTTGAAAACGCAGGACTGGACAGTGTCATGACCAACAGCTTCGGCTTTGGCGGCACAAACGGGTCCATGGTTCTTTCAAAGTATAACGGGTGAAAGTAATGTCGGATCTTCTCAAAGGTAAACGCGGCCTGATCATGGGCGTGGCCAATGACCGCTCGATTGCGTGGGGCATTGCCAAGGCCATGCACGAGGCTGGCGCCGAACTGGCATTCACCTATCAGGGCGAGGCATTCGGAAAACGGCTGGAGCCGCTGGCTCAGAGCCTGGGCAGCGATTTCATGGTCGATGCGGATGTCACCGACGACGAGTCTCTGGATCGCGCTTTTGGCGAGTTGGCCGAACGTTGGCCCACCATAGATTTCCTGGTCCATGCGATCGCCTATTCGGATAAGTCCGAGTTGACAGGTCGGTTCCTGAATACAACACGGGCGAATTTCAAGCATTCGATGGATGTTTCGGCCTATTCCTTCATCGAGGTCGCGCGTCGCGCCTATCCGATGATGAAAGACAATGGCGGTTCCCTGTTGACCCTGACTTATCAGGGTTCCAACCGGGTTGTGCCCAACTACAACGTGATGGGTGTCGCAAAGGCTGCGCTGGAATCAGCAACGCGCTATCTGGCCAACGATCTTGGCCCCGATGGCATCCGCGTGAATGCGATTTCCCCGGGGCCGATGAGAACCCTCGCCGGTGCAGCCATCGGCGGCGCGCGCAAGACCTACAAATTCTGCGATCAGAATGCACCGATGCGCTCTAACGCCACACTTGAAGCTGTCGGCGGAACGGCTGTGTACCTGACGTCAGATGCCGGTGCCTGCACGACGGGTGAGATCATCCGCGTTGACGGTGGTTTCCACGTTCTGGGCATGCCTCAACCCGAATCCATGTGACCATATCTTTCCCTGCCGCTGCCCAGATTTTACCATCATTTAGCGGCAGGTAATCGATATGAGCAAACTTGACCAGATCATTGCAAATAATGCACGCGTCACGCAAAGCAGGCGAAAACCCGGCTTTCTCAGCCAACGGGCTAGGGTGCTATTGCTTACGTTGACTTCGCTGCTGCTGGTATTTGTCTTCTTTACGCAGCCACAGGTGCGGGCCGCGTTTCACGCTCTGATAGGGTGAGATCCGGGCCGGACATCCGGCTCGAACCATGTCTCAGTTGACTGAAACGACTTCGATCTCGAAAACCAGATCCTGCCCTGCCAGCGGATGATTTGCATCCAGGGTAACGGTGGCGTCGTTTGAATCCACAACCGTTACAGGCACGGCCTGACCTTCTGGCGTTTGCATCTGCAACTGTGTCCCTGGATCCAGGGGGATGTCGTCTGGAATGCCTTCACGGGGAATTTCCTGACGCATCGCCGGGTTGATCGGGCCGTAGGCGTCGGTGCAGGCAATCTCGACCCGCGTCTTGTCCCCGGTGGACAGGCCCGGCATGGCACGGTCCAGACCCGGGATGATCTGGCCCGACCCGACCACGAATTCCAGCGGATCACGCCCGTCCGAGCTGTCAAAGACTTTGCCGTCCAGCAACGTCCCGGTGTAGTGGATGCGAACCGTGTCGCCTTGTTTGATTTCGGTCATCGTGGCCTCCGGCCGTTCCAAGGGGTTAAGCGGCCAACCCTATAGGTTGACACAATGTTGTAAACCCTCGGCTCTTTCACCCCCTGCGCCGATGTGCCAACCTGCGCGCAATCAAAGGAGGATCATATGGCGATCACGACCTGTGTGTTCGACGCCTACGGAACATTGTTCGATGTTGCCGCGGCTGCCCGACAGGCGGCAGACGAGCCGGGTTTCGAAGCCCTGAAAGACAAATGGACCACCGTTGCGGGGCATTGGCGTCTGAAACAACTGCAATACACATGGCTGCGCGCCGTGGCGGATGCGCATGCGGATTTCTGGGACGTCACCCAGGACGGGCTGGATTGGGCTCTGGAGGCCACAGGCCTGCAAGGCAACCCGGAACTGCGCCAACGTCTGCTTGATCTCTATTGGGAATTGCAGGCCTATCCCGAAGTTCCGGCCATGCTGAAAGCCCTCAAGGATGGTGGGCTGCACACGGCGATCCTGTCCAATGGGTCGCCCCCCATGCTGGACGGAGCCGTGAATTCCGCCGGAATCGGCGATGTATTGGATGATGTTCTGTCGGTCGAAAGCGTCGGCGTCTTCAAACCCCACGCCCGTGTCTATGATCTGGTGCAAGACAGGTTTGGCTGCGCACGCGATGAGGTCTTGTTCGTCAGTTCGAACGGCTGGGACGCTGCCGGGGCCAGCGGGTACGGTTTTGTGACCGCATGGGTCAATCGGATTGGTGAACCCATGGATCGCCTTCCCTGGACACCTGCGCATGTGCTGTCCGATCTGACCTCGATTCCCAAGCTGGCCGGTATCTGATGTCAGAATTCATGACAACGGACGGCAGGCGCATCTATTTCGAAGAGACCGGCACCGGCACGCCGCTTTTGTGCCTGGCCGGTCTGACTCGAAACAGCCGCGACTTTTCGTTTTTTGCGCCACATGCCTCGGGCCTGCGCATGATCGCCATGGATTACAGGGGGCGCGGGCGTTCGGAATACGACTCCGATTTCATGAACTACAATATCTTCCGCGAATCCCATGACGCGATTGAGCTGCTCGATCATCTGGGGATCGCTAAAGCAGTCATTCTGGGCACATCGCGCGGCGGGTTGATCGCCATGGCGCTGGCCGCAAGCCATCCTGAACGTCTGGCCGCCGTAATTCTGAATGACGTGGGGCCGGTTATCGAGCCGTCGGGTATCGCCAAGATCATGGCCTACGTGGGGGCGCAGCCCACGGCCAAAACCTATGATGAAGCCGCCGCCGAATTGAAACACGTAATGGAGCCGCAATTTCCCGGTGTTCCACTGGAAACCTGGCGCAAACAGGCAGAATTTCAGTATGAAATGCGCAAGGATGGGCTGAAGTTGCGATATGATCCAGCCTTGCGCAAGGCGCTTCTTGAACAAGCTGCAAGCGGGGCAGCCCCTGATCTATGGGTGTTCTTCGAAGCCTTGCGCGACATTCCCACCGGTGTGATCCGGGGCGCGAATTCCGATGTTCTGGGCGTGGCCACTCTGGCCGAGATGCGGCACCGACACCCGGGCCTGATCTCGGTCGAGGTACCGGATCGTGGGCATGTTCCTTTCCTGAACGAACCCCAATCACTGGACCTGATACAGAAGGTATTGAAGAACGCCGCATGAGCACATTTGAGATGATCGAAGCCGCCGCAGAGCGGCTGAAAGGACACGTTCGCGAAACGCCGATCCTGTCGTCGCCCTTTCTCGACACGCTTGCGGGCCGCCGGATTTGGGTCAAACCGGAATGCCTGCAACATACAGGCAGTTTCAAGTTTCGCGGCGCGTGGTCGGCCATTTCGGCGCTGGATGAGGGCATACGCCAGCGTGGTGTGATCGCATATTCATCAGGCAACCATGCGCAAGGCGTTGCGATGGCCGCCGCGAAGCACGGGATTGCCTCGGTCATTGTCATGCCGTCGGACGCGCCGCAACTCAAGATCGACAACACCCGCGCGCTGGGCGGCGAAGTCGTTTTGTACGATCGTGCGAATGAAAAACGGGAGGAAATAGGCGAGGCCATCGCTGCCGAACGGGGTCTGACCCTGATCCGCCCCTATGACGAACCGCAGGTCATCGCGGGGCAAGGCACAACCGGGCTGGAAATCGCCAGGCAGGCAGCGGAAATTGGGGTTTCGCAGGCGGATGTTCTGATCTGTTGCGGCGGCGGAGGTTTGACCTCGGGCATTGCGCTGGCGCTGGAGAAACACGCGCCGAATTTGCGGGCGCGCCCCTGTGAGCCGGAAGGGTTCGACGACGTCAAACGATCCTTGGCGTCAGGTCGCATTCAAAACAACAATGCGGCGTCGGGTAACATATGCGATGCGATCCTGACACCGCAGCCCGGCGACATCACCTTTCCGATCCTTCACCGTCTTTGCGGCCCCGGACTTTCTGTCACCGAAGACGAGGCATTGCAGGCCATGGCATATGCCTTTCTGCGCCTTAAAATCGTGTTGGAACCCGGCGGCGCCGTAGCCCTGGCCGCAGCCCTTTTCCGGGGCGACGAGATCGAAGGCGACGACGTGATCGTCGTCACATCGGGCGGGAATGTCGATCCGGGAATATTTGCTAAGGCGTTGGAATTCCTGACCTGACATGGGTGCGAAAGCTGTGCAAATTGCATCAGGACCGCATGACGACAAGGACCTTTGTCATGATGATCGCTGATCTGGGCGACGTGAAACTGAACTATCGCATCGACGGCCCCACGGACGGTGCACCCATTGTGTTTGCCAATTCCCTGGGAACCGACCTGCATCTCTGGGACGCGGTGCTGCCATACATGCCCGACGGGCTGCGCGTCATCCGGTATGACAAACGTGGGCACGGGCAATCCTCGGTGCCCCCTGCACCCTATTCGATGGGCGCTTTGGTGCGGGATGCCGAGGCGCTGCTGGATCACCTTCAGGTTCGCGATTGCGTCTTTGTCGGCCTCTCGATTGGCGGGATGATCGCGCAGGGGCTGGCGGTCAAACGCATGGACCAGATTCGTGCGCTGGTGCTGTCGAACACCGCTGCCAAGATCGCCACGCCTTCGATCTGGCAAGAGCGTATTCAGGCGGTGCGAAAGGGCGGGATCGAGGCTCTGGCCGATGCCACGATGGAGCGTTGGTTCTCGCGCGAATACCGCCGCGCGCAAAACCACCTGCCCTGGCGCGATATGATGGTCAGCCAACCAGTCGAAGGGTATCTGGGCTGCTGTGCCGCCATTGCCGGTACCGACTTTTATACCCCAACAAGCGGCCTGCGCCTGCCCACGCTTGGGATTGCGGGCAGCGAAGACGGATCGACCCCGCCCGATCTGGTGCGGGAAACGATTGATCTTGTTCCCGGATCCCGATTTCGGCTGATCCGCCGCGCCGGACATTTGCCTTGCGTTGAGAAACCCGCGGAATACGCAGAAATCCTGACCGGATTTCTGACCGAGATCGGACATGTCTGAAGGAGAATGACAATGACGTCCTTCCTGTTGGTCCATGGCTCGTGTCACGGCGCCTGGTGCTGGCGCGACCTGATCCCCGCTTTGGAAGCCCTGGGCCATACCGCCCGCGCCATCGACATGCCCAGCCATGGTGCAGACCCCACGCCGGTGGCCGACGTCACGCTGGACAGTTGCCGCGATGCCATTTTGAACGCCTGTACACCCGATACGATCGTCGTCGGCCATTCCTGGGCCGGCTTTCCGATCAGCGCAGCGGCCGAGGCGCGCCCGGATGCAATGCGCGCTTTGATTTACCTGTGTGCCTATGTCCCCCGGGATGGTCTTTCGATGGCGGAAATGCGCAGGCGCGGGTCGCGGCAAACCATTGCGCACGCAGTGGAAAAATCTGCGGACGGGCTTTCCTATACCGTGTCCGTGGATGCGGTCCCAAAGCTGTTTTATCACGATTGCCCGGACGACATCCTGCCATACGCATACGCGCGCCTGTGTCCGCAAGCCATCCTGCCACAAGAAACACCGCTGCCTGTCGGCGCACGCTTTGCCAAGGTCCCCAAGGCCTATATCCGAACAACCGACGACCACACGATACCGACCGAGTACCAGGCAGACATGAGCGCCTGCGTCCCCGAAAACCTTCGACGTACAATCGACAGCTCGCATTCGCCGTTTTTTTCACATCCGCAGGAATTGGCTGAGCTTCTGTCCGAACTGGCGGGCAAACTCTAGCAACCTGCCGCAACGACATGGGGTGTCCGGCGGAACTGTCTCTTTCCTCATTCGTCGGGCATGACTAGGGTGCCGCTCACAACTCATTTGTTCAGGTCCCATGCGTCTGCCGTTTTTCTTCATCCTCGGCATCGTCATGATCGATGCTATGGGCATTGGTCTTGTGATGCCGATCATGCCGCAACTGATTGTCGAGGTTCAGGGCGGCACCCTGGCCAATGCCGCGATCTGGGGCGGTGTGCTGAGCACAGCCTTTGCCGCGATGCAATTCATCTTCGGCCCCATTCTGGGAAATCTGTCCGATGCTTACGGGCGTAGAACGGTATTGCTGGTGTCCTTGTTCGTCATGGCGCTGGACTATGTCGTCATGGCCATGGCGGGCAGTATCTGGCTTTTGCTGGTCGGACGTATCATTGGCGGCATCACGGCGGCCACCCATTCTACAGCGGCGGCTTTCATGGCGGATGTGTCCGACCCAAAAGACAAGGCCGCAAATTTCGGCCTTCTGGGCGCCGCTTTTGGCGTGGGGTTCGTCCTGGGTCCGGTGATCGGCGGATTGCTAAGCGAATTTGGAACTCGTGCACCGTTCTGGGCTGCTGCGGGTTTGGCGGCGTTGACCTTCTGCATCGGATATTTCGTGATGCCCGAAACGGTGACCGATGAAAACAGGCGTGCCTTCAACCTGCGACGCGCGAACCCGGTGAACTCGCTTCGCGCCATAGCATCATTGCCCGGCATCCAGCCGATGCTGTGGGTCTATTTCCTGTATTCGGTTTCAATCTACGTCTATCCGGCCATCTGGTCCTATTTCACGACCGAGCGCTTCGGTTGGTCCGCGCAGATGATCGGCCTGTCGCTTGGAATCTATGGTATCGGCATGGCCGTCGTGCAAGGCGGTCTGATCCGCCCGGCCATCCGGCTTTTGGGCGAGCGGGCAACAATCATCCATGGCATGATCTTTGAAATCATAAGCTTCGCCATTCTGGCCTTTCTGACCAACGGCCTGATTGCACTGCTTCTCATTCCGATTACCGCCATTGGGGCGGTCATCACGCCCGCCCTTCAGGCGATGATGTCACGGGCCACACCAGATTCGCAGCAAGGCGAATTGCAAGGTGTCCTGACTGCGTTGCATGCGCTTTCGATGGTGATCTCACCGTTGGTGATGACCAGCGTATTCGCGCAGTTCATTCGACCTGACACCCCGCTCTACCTGCCCGGCGCCCCTTTCCTGCTGGCACTCATGTTGATGCTGGCAGGGTTCCTTCTGTTTAGACGGTCCCGGCCTGTCGTAGCGTAACAACGACACGCAAATGGCGGTTTCTGCCTTGCGAGCCGCCTTTTCCCGCGCCACCGTGAACCCAACGGGAGTGAGGGACAACATGCAAAAAATCAAAGCCGCAGTCTGCCGGGCATTTGGCGAGCCACTGGTGATCGAAGACGTTCATCTGGCACCCCCCGGCACGGGCGAGGTCGAGGTGACACTGGATGCCGTGGCCATCTGCCATTCGGACATTTCCTATGCCGAAGGCGCATGGGGAGGGTTCCTGCCAGCCGTTTACGGGCACGAAGCCGCAGGCGTGATCACCGCAGTCGGAGAGGCGGCCGGGGATTTCAAGGTCGGCGACCCTGTGGTGGTGACCCTGA
Organism: Ruegeria sp. HKCCA5463; assembly: GCF_013034175.1. NCBI lineage: Bacteria > Pseudomonadati > Pseudomonadota > Alphaproteobacteria > Rhodobacterales > Roseobacteraceae > Ruegeria > Ruegeria sp. HKCCA5463. Next base: position 41,387 of record NZ_WQFL01000003.1, on the reverse strand, counting down.
TCCGCGCCTGCGGGTCTTGCCCTGCTTGCGCAGGCGGGCAACCGACAATTTGCGAAACACCCTACGACACTGTCAAAGGTCCATTGAAAACAGGCGATGGCGGCCCGCTCGAACAGGCGATGGCATGCGGGGCCTTTGCCGAAAAGGTCGTGGTAAGCCACCGCCAGATCGTCAAAATCCCGGATGACCTGCCCAAGGAACTGGCCAGCCTGCTGTCCTGCGGTGTGATCACCGGGGTCGGCGCTGCGGTGAATGCGGCGGGCGTGCGCCCCGGTCAGGACGTGGTGGTCATTGGGGCCGGCGGTGTCGGCCTGAACGCAATTCAAGGCGCGCGGATTGCAGGCGCCCGGCGGATCGTGGCCGTGGACATGACCGAAGAAAAGCTTGAGGTCGCCAAAGAGTTCGGCGCAACCCACGGCGTTTTGGCCAGCTTGGATCAACCTTGGAAAGCTGCATACAGGGCGCTGGGTGGACGCGGTGCCGATGCCGTTCTGATCACTGTCGGCGCGGTTCCCGCTTATGATCAAGCTCCGCGCTATCTTGGGCGCGGCGGCAAGGCGATCATGATCGGGATGCCACATTCCGGTGACATGGCCAGCTATGAACCTGTTGTATTGGCAGCCCTGGGCCAGGGTATCGTCGGGTCGAAAATGGGCGACGTGGTCATTCAGCGCGACATACCATGGATGGTGGACCTGTATAAGCAGGGGCGGCTGAAACTGGACGAGCTGATCTCGGGCCGCTGGTCTCTGGATCAGATCAACGAGGCCATCGCCGACACCAAAACCGGATCGGCCAAGCGAAATGTGATCCTGTTCGACAGGACCTGACCCACCAAAAGGACTTGGGATGAAACTTCAGGATCTAGACGTCATCGTCACCGCCCCGCCCGCTCCTGGCTGGGGAGGGCGATACTGGATACTTGTCAAAGTGACGACCGATACCGGCATCACGGGATGGGGTGAGTGTTATGCCTCGTCCGTGGGCCCCGAAGCGATGCGTCATGTCATTCAGGACGTGTTCGACCGGCATATGTTGGGAGAAAACCCCGAAAACATTGAACTCATGTTCCGCCGCGCCTATTCCAGCGGCTTTACGCAGCGGCCGGACCTGACGGTGATGGGCGCATTCTCGGGGTTGGAAATAGCCTGCTGGGACATTCTGGGCAAAGATCGCGACAGGCCGGTGCATGCGCTGCTGGGCGGCAGGATGAATGACCGGATCCGGGCCTATACTTACCTGTACCCCCTGCCCCAGCACAACCTGAACGATTTCTGGACCTCTGCCGAACAGGCCGGTGAAACGGCGGCGGAAATGGTAAAACGTGGCTACACTGCCGTGAAATTCGACCCGGCCGGCCCCTATACGATCCGCGGCGGGCACATGCCCGCGATGCGCGACATTTCCATATCCGTTGCCTTCTGCAAGGCGATCCGCGAGGCCGTGGGGGACAGGGCCGATCTGCTGTTCGGCACTCATGGCCAGTTCAACACAGCCGGTGCAATTCGTTTGGGGCAGGCGTTGGAACCATACCAACCTCTGTGGTTCGAAGAACCTACGCCGCCGGACAATATCGAAGACATGGCCCGCGTCGCGCGCAATGTACGCATTCCGGTTGCAAGCGGAGAACGGATGACCACAAAGGCCGAATTCGGAGCCGTCCTGCGCGCCGGAGCCGCCGAAATCCTGCAACCGGCCCTGGGACGCGCAGGCGGAATATGGGAGATGAAGAAAGTCGCCGCCATGGCCGAGGTCTTCAACGCGCAGATGGCACCGCACCTGTATGCCGGTCCGGTGGAATGGGCCGCCAATATTCATCTGGCGGCGTCCATTCCCAACCTGCTGCTTCTGGAAACCATCGAAACACCGTTCCACGATCAACTGATCAAGGGATCGATCCGGGTCGAGAATGGCTTTGTCGCTGCCCCGGATGCTCCGGGCCTTGGGATTGATGTCGATGAAGACCTGGCCCGCGCGCACCCATATGACGGCGACGGGTTGCATCTGCAAATGCAGGAGGACCCATGCAATTACGTTGAAGGCAACGCTTTTCAAGGGGGCGCCCCGGCAACCGAGGGGTGACAATATCAATGGCCTTGATGCATATTGGCATCACAAACGCGATATGACGGTCAGAAAGTGGCACTTAACGAAACCGAACCTCAGGAACACCCAACAGACGCTCTGCCGGACATGAAAGACAATGCTGCACGCGCGGCTGCATTTCTTAAAACACTGGCGCACGAGGGGCGTCTGATGATCTTGTGCCATCTTGGTGGTGGTGAAAAATCCGTTGGCCAACTTGAAGTGCTGCTTCAGCTGCGGCAGGCCGCAGTCAGCCAGATGCTGGCGCGCCTGCGCGAGGAAGAGTTGGTCTCGACGCGTCGGGAAGGCAAAACAATCTATTATTCATTGCGCGACGGCGCCACGGAAAAAGTGATCCGTCTGCTTTATGATTTGTTCTGCAACACGGACTGCTGATCGCTAATTGGACACATAGCCGGCGATCACCTGCAACAGCTTGAATGCGGTCGCCGCGTCGTTTTCCACAACGGCAAGGAATTCTTCTTCACCGATCCGCAAGCAGGAAAGCTGGGTTTCCGCCACCATGCTCAGCGCACGTGGTTCTTTTCTGATCAGGCCCAACTCTCCGACCAAAGCACCAGGCCCGACTTTGGTGATCAATTGGTCAGGCCCCTGTTCTTGCGGCAGATACAAACCTGCTTCGCCCTCCAGCACCACATAGGCACCGTCGGTGGGTTGGTCATCTTTCAAGAACACCACCTGCCCCGGCTCGGCATCAAACCAGCGCGCACCAAAGGCCAGCAGGCGCAGCTGCCGCCGATCCAGGCCCGAAAACAACGGGGTTTGTTCCAGAGCGCGCAGTTTCCGCGTCAAATCCGCCGATGCTGCACTGTCTTCCTCCACCTCCACAGGCCCTCCGTCCGAGACCACACGACCTTGCCGGATTTCCACATACATGTCGAATGCACCGGGGTTTTCGAACTGATCATTCAGATAGACAACAGTGGTGTCCGGCAGCAGTTCACGAAGCCGTTTATAGACAGCAACCTGCGTTTTCATGTCGTAGCTGGCCAGCGCATTTTCCAGAATCAGGATGTCAGGTTTCTTGATCGTCGCACGGGTAAAGGCCAAGGGTTCGGCAAATACCGCCGGAAGATTCTGACCGCCCAAAGCAACCTGCACATCATAGATCAGCTCTGTGACCAATGGGCGCGCGCCGTTTTCAGCCAACACATCGACAATCACCTTGCGGGCTTCGTCCGAACGGGAACCGCCAATCTGGCTGACTTTTCCGAACAGCGCATTTTCCATGACCGTCAATCCGGGCGCAAAGACGTTCGTATCCAATGGAACGAAGACGTCTTGCAAACGCTCCATCAGTTTCTCGGAATGGCTGTGCCGGAGTTCAAGGATGCGATCCTTCAGTTCATCCGTGAACGCAGGTCCGATCTGTTCGGCAGAGATCACAAATGGCACCGCCAACATGTTGGCAAGCTGTTCGTCATCCAGCCCGTCCGAACCTTCTTTGCGGGTCTGGTCCACCAGATCCACTGCAATTTCATAGGTTTTTGCATCAAGACCAAGCTTTTGGAACAACGGGTGGTCGGTTCCATCGATCCCGAAGATCTGGCGCAGCATGTCGATCACATCGCGGGTCAACGCGATCAATGTCTCGTCCAGCCCCAGTTCACGCAACTGTCCAAGAAAGACCTTTTGCTGCGCAAGCAAAGCTTGTGTCACAGGAACACGTGGCGTTGCGAAAAGCAGATTTTCAGCCACAGGCAGAGCCGCGTTATAGGTGTTCCGGTCAAAGACAAGCGCCTGTTGTTCCAGCCCGGCCTCCCGAACGGCCTGCTGCACGACCGGGCGCAGCTCGATCAGTTTCTTTGCCAGTTCACAATGCTCGGCCGCATCGAAACTTTGTTCGGCGCCCCGTTGGAACAGCGCTGCGCCAAACCCCATTCCATCAATCAACTGCAACCACCAGGCACGCAGTTCTGCGGCGTCCTGAAAGCCGGCCAGAGTTGGGTCCAGCCATTCCGCCCTGAACGGATCGGCACTGTTGCCCGCCCTCAGAGTTTCAAGAAAATCCGGATCGTCCGGCGGGTCAGTCAGCGGTTTGAACCGCATCGGCATCATCACGTTGTCGCCCAGCGTACCCTGAAACATGACAGGGCGTGATGTGACATACCCGATACGCGCGGCGACAACCGCCTGATGCACCTCGGCCAGTTTCAGATCCCCGATCCGAATCTGGCCAGCACTTGGACGTATTTCCCGTGTCAGCAATTCGCCGATGGCGCGTCGATCTTCCTCGCTGGGGGCGGCGATCCCAATTGTCTTTCCGGCAGGAAAACTGAGGTCCAGATCATCAAGCACCTGATTGCCATCCATGTCGCGCACCGAAACGTGATGCAGCACGATGTCGCCGTTCAGGTGCGGCCACTCGGTAGGTTCACCTTTGAACAAGGTTTCATCATGCATTCCGGCCGGGGCAAAACGGTCAAGAACCACATCCCAGCGCAGCGACATGTCCTGGGTCTGGTTGTAATAGGTCAGCAGTTCCTTCCAAGGTGAGCTGAGATCCTTGTACGCAGCCAATGCGGCAACCAGCGCCCCCAGTGAAACCGAGCCCTGAAGCACCAACAGACCACCAACCAGATAGAACATGAACGGTGTAAGCTGCGAGATGAAGTTGTTCAGGAATTTCATGAAAAACTTCTTTTGATAGATCTCGAAACGGATGCCGAACAGGCGTCCCAATTGCTCTGAGATCATCGACCGGCGAAAACGCCAGCCGCCATTGGTCCGCAGGGTGGACGCGCCCGCTGCGTTCTCGCCGATCTGCGCCGCCAGAACCCGAACCTCCTGAATGCGTTTTTTGTTCAGCAGGTTGATCTGGCGTTGCAGCTTGGGGATCAACCAGGCCTGCAAGGGTATCAGTGCCACCGCGGCCAGCCCGAACCAGACGCTTTGCAGGAACAGGAAGGAAAGTATGGTGATCATTTGGCCGGCCTGAAGAACCGGCTGGCTGATCGCATCGCCCATCAGGCCGCCCATCGGCTCGCTTTCGGCGGTGATCATTGACACCATTTCACCTTGGCTGACACGCTCGAAATAGGGTTGAGGAAAGCGCAGCGCCCGGCTGATCAACTGATAGCGGAAGCGCCGCAGCATCCGTTCACTCAGCACGCCCTTCATGGTGTTGATGCGCATTTTCATCAGGCCGTGGCACAGCACGGCCGCCAGAAAGGCAAAGCACAGAACAACCAGAAAACTGGTCTGCGACATGGAATAGCCCCAGATCGTCACCTCAGAGGTGGACGACCCGATCGCGTCATTGATTATTCGTTTTGGCAACTCAAGCGTGAGGTACAGCAAAGGAAACAGCGTCGCCGTCACGGCCAGCAGGATCAGCTGTTCGCGCTTGGAGTATTTCCAGATAAAGCGGAAAATTGTGCGTTCTATGGAACCTGCCCCTGCTGCTGACCTTCGACGTGGATTAAACGCAATGCATGCAATTTCAACAGCATGAATCAAATATCATCCAGACAGGATAAGCAAATTTTTCCCTTTTGGAAAATTTCTTGACCGAATGTGAACTAGTTCATTTACGCGTGCCCGTTTTATTGCCTAATGTTGGCGTCAGAACGATATCGGGAGGGTTCTTTTGACTGCCAGTATTGGCGCAGTGTTTCTTATGCTTTGTCTTTTGCTGATCAAGCATATGTTCGCTGACTACTACCTCCAGACACCGAAGATGCTTTCCGGTCGGGGTGAGTATTTTCACTTGGGACGCGCGCAACATGCCGCTGTGCATGTTGTGGGTTCTGTCGTCGTTTTTTTGGTGTTCGGCGCGCCGTTGTCTTTTATTCTGATTGTCGGGGCGCTGGAATGGTTCATCCATTTCAATATCGATTTCATCAAGGCCAGCTATTCAGACAAAAAGCGACTTGAGCCAACGCAACCCGCGTTTTGGCGCGCCGCAGGTTTGGATCAGCTGATGCACAACCTGACTTATGTTGCGATGGTTTGGGCCTGGGTTACCTTCGCCGCCGCCTGACGGTGCCAGGCCGCGTTTTCCGATACGGCCAGCCGATAGGCCCTTAGCCACATCCGATCCAATGCGTCAATCGCAGCAGGGTCGAACCGGTGTTCAACTTCCCAATACCGACCAGAGGCTACATAATATCCAAGATCATCTTCCATTCGCTGCACATTGTGCATGGCGGCAATATCGGGAAGCGGTGCGGCTGTCAGGTCAGATATGTTGACGGATGGAAATACCAGCCGGCTTGGCGCGCCGGATAACCGTACGGTTCTGCACCCCTGAGCGGCTGCAAAAAGACCCAGTCGGGCGGCCTTCGCTTCAAGCGAACGCAGTGTCACGTCCTCTCGCAAAGGGTCCGCAGTGCCATTTCCGTAAAAATGTGTTCGTCCCGATCCTGAATACATCATGTCGCAACCGGAAAAAGCCAGAACATCCGGGCTCAGGGCTGACAAAGCCCAATAGCCTGCCGTGAAAGCCATCGTTCCGCCGGCATAGACGAACCCGCCATAGTCATTCTGTCTTGGGACGTATTCGTCGGCAGTGACTATGTGTTGAGTGCCAAAAACTTTTCCAGGGCGGCGCTCTGCCGGGAAGTCTTCGGGGTGGATCAGGTAATCCCAGTCTTCTCGGATGCGCCACGCGTTGTTGATGGCGACGATATGCGTGAAAGGCGCGCGCGACCATGCCCGCGCCTCCAGCGCCGATGGGGCGCTGCCAAGGATCAATACGGTTGTCTTTCGGTCGGTCATGTCAGGGCCGGACTTGTTGACAGCCACACACGACATAGACCGTTTGCGAAACGCGACTAGCCCAGAACCGAGAAACTGCTTTCCTCATTGATCGGGCGTTTGCGCGAGTAGAAGCCCACGTCGATTGTCCGCTTGATATATGGCAATTCGAACTGCAACGGTTTCGCGTCGTGATCAGCCCCGTTTTCACAGTAGTCGATCAATGCCGCCATCATCTTGCCCGCAATCGGCGCGTTCTTGTATTGGTTTCCGCTTGAACCACAGGCCATGTAGAACCCCGGCAGGCTGGACTTGTCATAGATCGGAATCCAGTCGGTAGACGCATCATACAGGTCAACCACACCCCGCGTTTTTGATGGAATGCCAAGGCTGGGCACACGCTGCGCATACCGCATGGCCTGCGTGGTCCATTGATCGGTGAATTCACGATTGTAGTTCACATCGTCCTCGCACCACTGATGCGGATCACATTCCGGATCCTCAGATCCGACAAGGATGTGATTGCCGTGTTCCGGCCGGCAATAGCAGGCAATGTCACTGTCCGAAACGATGGTTCCGTCGTGTTCAAAATCGAACCCTTCAGGGGCTGGAACGTGCACGACCTCTTGCCGCAAGGGCCGGGTTTTGATGGTCATATCGTCCAGAACGCCGGCCATCTTGTTGATGATGGACGAACCAGGTCCTGCCACATTGACCACAACCTTGGCGTGGATTTCCTCGCCCGAAGCCAGCTTGACGCCGGAAACGCGCCCGCCCTCGGTCAGGATTTCCGTGACTTCAGCGCCGGTACGCACCTCTGCCCCATGCAGTTTCGCGGCATCCATCAGGTTCTGGGCCGACAGGGCCGGGTCGGTGACATATCCCGCCTGAGGCCAGTACACACCGCCCGTCATTCTGCGCCCGTTGGGTTGGCCGAATTCAGGGTCGTCCATTCGTCGTGCGGGAGCAAAGCTGTCCAGCGAATAGACTGGCAAGCGTTCCAGCACTTTTTCACCTGACCATTCCTCGAACGGGCAATCCAGCTCGGACGAATTGCGCATGTGCTTTTCCAGCATCCCGTTCGCCTCGGTTTTCATGACCAGACAGCCGGTTTCGCGGAACTGCGCAAGGTTGGCGTCTTCCGGCAAGCCAAGATACGCGGCCCAGTCGCGCCAGTAGTGGTAGCCTTCCCAGGCAAGCGCGGTTCCATCGAATGTGGAATAATGCATCCGGATAATTGCGCACGACCCCGCGGTAGAACCGTGCCCGACCTGAGAATTCCGGTCCAACGACAGTGTTTTCCATCCCGCCTTGGACATCTCGAACGCAATGGCCGCGCCGATCACGCCGGTTCCGATGATGATTGCGTCTGGTTGGCTCATGTCTGGTTTCCTTTCCAAAAGCGCAGGGAATACTCGCTGAATTCTTCAACTTCCTCGGGTTTCGGCTCGACACCTGTGAAGGCGTAGAGGTAATGCGGCACCATCGACAGCCGCATTTCGATAGGTTCATTCAATTGCGCCAGATCATAACCGATCTGCATGTAATACAGCACGCGCGCCCGGGTTTCGGCTTCGATCTCGGAATAGCCGTAGCGGGCGAACATGGCGTGCAGCGCTTCCAGCCTGCGGGCGTCCGACTGGTCCAGAATACGCCGCACCTTGCCTGATTTTCGCGCCCAGTCACGTACGGCAAAATCCAGCGCAGTATCGAACAGATCGGTGTTCACCACGCACCGATGAACGTTGCAGACGGCCGCCGTTATCGTCTCGGCTGGTGCTTCGGCCTGCGCGACCAAGGCGGCGGTGTTGGTGGCCTGCCAGCGCGCCAGCAATGCATCCAGCAACTCTTGCCGGGATTTGAAGTACCAATAGAACGACGACCGCGATACTGCCATCCGTTCGGCCAGGTTCAGGACCTTGATCTGGTCCACCCCGTCCGAAATCAGCACATCCATCGCCACGTTCAGCCAGTCGTCGCGCGTGACCTTGATGTTGCCGATCAATGGTTCGGCCTCGGGGTCATCGCGATGAAGGATCGGTTTCGGGCTCATTCAACTCTCCGGTGGGGCACCGCCCTCGGCGGTACGACGGGCAATGAACTCATGTAAATCACCTGTCCGATCATTGTCGACAGCGGGCGCCCGGAAGTCGTTCAAAATGCCTTTCCAAACATCCGTTGCCCGATGGTTCGCGTCCACCGACCCGCGTTCGGCCCAGGTGCCGAAATTGGCGTAGTCATGGACATGCGGTTGATAGAACTCAGTATTATAGCGCTCCATCGTCTGGCTTGATGCAAAGAAGTGGCCACTGGGTTCAACCTCACTCAATGCAGTTTCAAACCCAATCTCGGACGGCCCCGCCTGCGCACCTGCGCACAGTTCGGCGACCATGTTCAGCACTTCCGCATCGCAGACCAGCTTTTCGAAGGAAACCGTCAACCCGCCCTCCAACCAGCCTGCGGAGTGGATGATCACCGTTGCCCCGGCCATCAGGCATCCCCAAAGGCCAAACTGGTTCTCGTTCGCGGCCTGCACGTCGTTGATGTTTGACGCCGATCCGGCAGCCGAACGCCAGGGCAAACCAAGATGCCGCGCCAGTTGACCGGCAGCCAGCGATGCCTGAAAGTGCGACGGCGTCCCAAAGGCGGGCGCGCCGGACTTCATGTCCACGTTACTGGTGAACGTGCCATAGCAGACCGGAGCACCAGGATTGGCAAGTTGGGTCAAAGTCAGCGCGGCAAGGGCCTCGGCATGAGACAAGGTGATCGCCCCGGCCACGGTGATCGGTGCCATCGCGCCCATCAGGGTAAAGGGTGTGATGATCGACATCTGACCGTGGCGGGCGAAGTCGATCAGACCTTGCGCCATGGGGATATCCAACGTGCGCGGGCTGTTGGTGTTGATGATGGTGTAGCAGTGGGCATGGCCCCGGAACGCATCATCCGAAAGACCGCGGGCCGTGGTCAGCATCTCAAAGCAGTCCATCACCTGCGGGGTTCCACGCGAAAAGAAGAACGGAAACTTGTCTGTCAGTTCCATCTGCGCCCGAGTCGTGAAGTAATGACGCAGATGGGTCGGCACATCCTGCGGCTCGACCTGTGGCGAGATCATCTGGAACACGTCGAAATGATGGGTGAGCTTGAGGAACTCCAGATAATCCTGACCCGTCGCCGGGCGCCGACCGCGTTCAAGATCGGTGGCATTCGGGGCGCCGGCTCCGGGCTGGAAAACCACAGAGCCCAATTCCAGCGTGAAATCGCGACGCCGGGCACCGGCGCGACAGCCGATGGATTTGGGCGCTGAAGCGACTGCGGCTTCAACCATCTCGCGCCCGATAAAGACCATCTCACTGTCTTCATCCACCCGCGCGCCACCCTGTTTGAACAGTTTCCGCGCCTCGGGAAGCAGGGTCTTCACCCCCAAATCTTCCAGAGTCCGCAACGCGGTGTCATGCATGTCCGCGATTTGGTCGGCCGGGAACACTTCCATCAATGGAAAAGGATTCCTGAGCTGGCGATAGTTCACATCGCGACCGGGCTGCGGGGCGGCTTCAGCCCCCCGCCCCCGCCGTCGGCGTCCGCGCTCCGCAGCAGTCATGATCAGCCTCGCATCGCTTTGCCCTGAGGATCATAAGGCGACGGCGCAATCACGCGCGCCGGACGTTCAACGCCCACCACATGGACGGACAGTTCCGTGCCCGGTTCCGCCTTGTCCCGATCGATCAGGGCCATCGCCAAAGACTTGCCGATATAGTGCCCGTAGCCGCCCGAGGTTACGAAGCCAACGCGCTCGCCATTGGCCCAGACCGGTTCGTATCCGCTGGCATCTGCATCCAGTGCATCAATTTCCAGTGTCGCCTGAATTTGCGCGGGGCCGTTGCCGTCACGTTCGGCAAGCGCGCCCGCCTTTCCAACAAAGTCCTTGTCCCAGTCGATCCAGCGATCCATTCCTGTCATGCCCGGTGTATAGGCCTGCGTGAACTCTGCCGACCAGATGCCAAAGCTCTTCTCGAGCCGTGTTGACAGCATCGCGTTGAAGCCGCATTCGCGGATACCTTCCCCGGCCCCCGCTTCCAGCAGGATGCGGCGCAGCTTGATGTGGTCGCCATAGCGGCAGTTGATCTCGTACCCTTTTTCTCCGGTCACCGACATGCGGGCGACGCGGGCGCACACGAGGCCGATATCGAAATCGCCGCAACCCATGAACTTCAAGCCCGAGATATCCTGTTCCGCCAGTTTTTCCACAACCGCCTGTGACTTCGGCCCGACCACGGCAAAGCCGCAATATTCCTCGCCCAAATCACGGATATTGACGCCATCCATCATGTGATCGTCGAACCAGCGCATATGCCAGGCCCGCAGGTAATAGCTGCCCATGATCCACCAGGTCCCGTCGCCCCAGTTCAGCACCGTCAGATCGCCCTTCAGCCGCCCATCCTCACCCAACATCGGGGCCAGTTTCGCACGACCCGGGCCGGGGAGCTTGGAGGCCATTACCATATCCAGCCAGGCTTCTGCGTTCGGACCGGAAACCTCGAACCGAGAAAAGCCCGAAATATCCAGCAAGCCCGCACCTTCGCGGATCACTTTGCATTCCTCGGCCACGATGTCATGCGCGTTCGAACGCTTGAGCGTCGGCGTTTCCTCGAACCCTTTCGGCGCGAAATAAAGCGGTACTTCAAGATCCCAGCTGACGCCCCATTTGCAACCCGCCTCGGTCATTGCATCATGCGCCGGTGCCATTTTCAGCGGCCGTCCGGCGGGCAGTTGCTCGTTCGGATAGGTCATCACGAAGCGGCGGGAATAGAACTGCCCGGTCGTCTCGCGGATATAGCGCTTGTTCTGGGCATAGTCGCCATAGCGCGCCACATCCATCGGCCAGGCGTCGGCCTCGGGCTCGCCATGGATCATCCATTCGGCCAGCGTCTTGCCGACGCCGCCGCCTTGCAGAAACCCGGCCATCACCGCGCAGGCGGTCCAATAGCCGCGCTTGCCCGGGACCGGACCGACCAGAGGGTTGCCGTCGGGCGAGAAGGTGAACGCGCCGTTCACCCATGTCTTGATGCCCACATTCTGGATCGCCGGATAGCGTTCGAAGCCCAGCGTCAGTTCGTTTTCGATACGGTCCAGCTGCTCCTTGAACAGCTCCTCGCCATAATTCCACGGCGCGCCGTCCATGGCCCAGTGTTCGTGATCGACCTCGTAGATGCCGACCAGAACGCCCTTCTGGTCCTGCCGCATGTAGGTGAAGCCTTCCAGATCCACGGTCATCGGCATCTCGAAATCGGCCGCAGCGACCTCGGGCACCGTGTCGGTGATCAGATAGTGGTGTTTCAGCGGCGAGACCGGCAGTTCGACCCCTGCCATGCGCCCCACCTGCTTAGCCCACAGGCCGGCGGCATTGACCACATGTTCGCAGGTGATCGTGCCCCGGTCGGTCACCACTTGCCAGCCATCGGCGGTCTGGATCAGTTCCTCGACCTTGGTTTCCTCATAGTATTCCGCCCCGCGCTTTTTTGCGGCGGTGGCATAGGCCTGCACGGTGCCGGTGGTGTCGATATACCCCTCTCGGTCGGCCCACATCGCGCCCAGAATGCCATCGGTGGACATGATCGGGCAGCGTTTCTGCGCCTCTTCCGGGCTCAGCAATTCACAATCGTCAATGCCGATGGACTGGAAGATACGGTAATTGGCCTGCAACCACTCCCACCGCTCGGGGGTTCCCGCCAGCGTCAGACCACCGGTCATGTGCAGGCCGATATTCTGGCCTGATTCCTTCTCGATCTCGCTGAGCAGATCAATCGTATAGGCCTGCAAAGACGCCATGTTCGGATCGGCATTCAAAGCATGAATGCCTCCCGCTGCGTGCCAGGACGACCCAGACGCCAGCCGCCGCCGCTCCAACATGACGACATCCGACCAGCCAAACTTGGCCAGGTGATACAGAACCGAGGCCCCGACAACGCCTCCTCCGATGACCACGACGCGATATTGGGATTTCATCCCGACCTCCCCTGAACAGAATCTGAGGAGACGCTAGTGGCACTGTTCACATCTGTCTAGACATTTCTGTACAGTGCCGATCACAACGCAACACGGCACGGTTCGGCAGGTTTACAGACTTGCGCTTGGACGAGATTGGATGGCTCGAAACCACGCCAGGGTGGCCGCGTTGTCTTCCGGGATACGCATCTTGATGACGCGGGCGAAATCGACAAAAACGAAAGCCGAGATATCCGCCAGGGAAAACACGTCACTGGCCACAAAAGGGCTTTCCGTCAGACGTGATTCCAGCATTTCAAAGAAGGATGCCACACGCTCGCGCCCGCGCTGTGCAAGTTCGGGAATCTGCGCATGATTGGAAGGGCCTGGAATGGCGCGATCCTTGAAGGCAGGATGTCCATTGCGCAGAGCCTCGGCAATCGGTGCCCCGCCCTGATGTTCGACGATCGCGTTCCACATCAGAACCAATCCTTTTTCTTCGGGGGTTCGGCCCATCAAAGGCGGTTCGGGAAACCGTGCCTCCAGAAATGCCGCAATGCCCAGATTTTCTGTCAGAACGGTTCCGTCATCCGTTACCAGAACCGGGATCGTGGCCCGTGGGTTCACGGCGCGAAAGGCTTCGCTCAATTGTTCACCTTTCGCAATCGAGACCTCATGCGTTTCGATATCCAATCCTTTTTCGGCAATGAACATCCGCGCACGACGGGGGTTTGGAGCAGTGGAGCAATCGTAAAAAATCATGCCGTTACTCCTTTTCGGTCAGCGGCGATATATGAAACAGCGCCCTTCGACGGCGCCTTCGGGCAACGGCATCTCGGTCAGCCCTTCGAAATACATCCGATCACTTGAGACCATCAGCCCGCCCGGAGCAAGCAAAGGCTCGATGAGCGGAGATACAAACCGCGCGAATTTGTCATTCTTTTCGCGATTGTGCCCACCAAGATCCGCGTGGATCAGGCTGGCTGACGCGCCGAACCGCTCAACCGATGCAGGCAGGGTATCCCGCACATCGCCCAGAATCACGTGATCTTCGGGCGGGGTCGAGTCGGGGTGCGAAGCCACCGCGCGTTCGAACACATAGACCGGGCGGCCATCCATGTGCTGCACAAGATGGTGATACGTACGCCCGTTGCCCAAACCCAATTCGAACACCGGACCTGTCATGCCCGCAGTTTGCCGGATTGCGTAATCCAGACAAGCGCGCTGTGACACCATGCGATCGATGAACAGATCCAGACGGCTTTGATTCTCGGACACCGGAAAATATCTCCTTGATACCATTCGAGAGCATAAATGCGCCCGATGCCGTCCTTGATGGCAAAATCTCAAGACTTTGTGTAGCGACGAAGCCCGTAGTTTCACGATTTCGCGACATTTCGGCCCAAGAACGGGTTTGACTAGACGGGCGGAACCGCGCGACACTGAACAAAAAATCACGGGGAGTTGAAGTAACCGATGTCATCGAACGGTCAAACGGGTGGAAAACCCGCATGAGCGCGTTGTTGTCCGTAAGAGACCTCAGCATCGGCTTTGGTACGGGCAATTCCGTGGTCACGGATGTGAACTTCGATGTCCAAGCCGGACAGACGCTTGCCCTTGTCGGAGAATCGGGATCGGGAAAAACAATCACATGCCGCGCAGCCTTACGTATCCTGCCCCGCACGGCGCAGATTCGAAGCGGCACGATTACCCTGAACGATTCCAAGGGCATGTGCGAGCTCACCACGGTTTCCGAACGTGAGCTGCGCGACATCCGCGGCAATCGGGTTTCAATGATCTTTCAGGAGCCCATGAGATCGCTGTCCCCGCTGCACAAGATTGGCAATCAGGTCAGCGAGGTTTTGTGGCTACATCGTGGGCTGTCCGAGTCCGCGGCACGCAAAAAGGTCCTGACGCAATTCGAACGCGTCGGGTTCCCTGATCCACAGCGCGCCTATGACTCCTACCCTTTCGAGTTGTCCGGCGGTATGCGCCAACGTGCCATGATCGCCATGGCCATGGTGTCAAAACCAGAATTGCTGATCGCGGACGAACCGACCACCGCACTGGATGTGACCACGCAGGCGCAGGTTCTGGGCCTGATCAAGGAATTGCAGCGTGAAACCGGCATGGCGCTCATTCTGGTGACTCATGATCTGGGTGTCGTCGCCAACATGGCCGAGCAGGTCGTCGTCATGCACAAGGGACGTATCATGGAGGCCGGCCCTGCCGCCCCGATCCTGACCGCGCCCGCACACCCGTACACCAAGCAGCTTTTTGATGCCGCGCCGGAAATACCGGACCAGGATGCGGTGGGTATACCGATGCCCGACACGGATCTGATCCTTCAGATGAAGGATGTGTCCAAGACCTACACCATGCGGTCCAGCAAAGGATGGCAGTCCGACAAAGCAATCTATGCCTGCCGAGGAGTCGACCTGAATCTGGCGCGCGGCAAGACTTTGGCAATTGTCGGTGAAAGCGGATCGGGAAAGACGACGGCGGCCCGCATCGCCCTGGGGGCTGAATTGCCCGACCCCGGTGGTGAAGTCCTGTTTCGTACCGCCCCCGATGCCGACCCGATCACGGTGCACAACATGACCCGAGCCCAGCGCACAGCGTTTCAGCGCAAGGCACAGATGGTTTTTCAGGACCCTTACAGTTCGCTCAGCCCCCGGATGCGCATTCAGGACGCCATGACCGAACCACTGGAAATCCACCGCATCGGCACAACAGCCGAACAACGTGACAAGGCCGCCGAGATGTTGCAGCGCGTCGGCCTGACGGGTGATATGCTCAAACGCTATCCGCACGCGTTTTCCGGCGGGCAGCGACAGCGCCTTTCCGTGGCCCGCGCCATGATGCTGGACCCGCAGTTGATCGTGTGCGACGAACCGACCTCGGCATTGGATGTATCTGTTCAGGAACAAATCCTGACCTTGCTGGAAAACCTGCAGGACAGCCTGAATCTGTCCTACCTGTTCATCTCACATGATCTGGCCGTTGTCGCACGGATCGCTGACGAAGTTGCCGTCATGCGGCGGGGTCTGATCGTCGAACAGGCACCGCCCGAAACTCTTTTCTACAATCCGCGCCATCCATACACCAAGGCGCTGATTGCCGCTCAACCCGAACCCGACATCAATCGCCCGATTGACCTTCAATTGGTTTCTCTGGGTGCCGGCGCGCCGGACAGTTGGGATGAAGCCTTTCGTTTCTCGGACACCGTGATACCCTCACTGGTGGAATTGGAACCGGGCCATAAGGTACGTTGCCATGTTTAATACCATTCGCCCTCTGCTGCTGGCTGCTATGCTGGCGTTTTCAGGGATCCTGCCCGCGGCGGCAGATACAATCCCAACACCTCAGGAAAGCGCCTTCTGGAGCGCAGAGGTTGAAAGCGGCAATCTTCCGCCAGTGCAGGAGCGTTTGCCCAAGGACCCTCTGATTGTGGATCTGGCCGCAAAAGGAAGAGAATTCGGGAAACCGGGTGGCACTCTGCGCACCATGGTCACGCGATCCAAAGACATCCGGCAGATGGTTGTCTACGGCTATGCAAGGCTGGTCGGGTTCAACCAAGATTACGAATTGGTACCCGACCTGCTGGCCTCGTATGAAAACGAGGGCAATCGCAAATTTACCCTGAAACTGCGCGAAGGGCACAAGTGGTCGGACGGCTCACCCTTTACCTCGGAAGACTTCCGCTATTGGTGGGAAGACGTCGCCAACAACGAGTTGCTCAGCCCGTCAGGCCCGCCCGATTTTCTGATCGTCGAAGGCAAATTGCCCACGGTCACGTTTCCTGACGAGACCACAGTGATCTTCGAATGGGACGACCCGAACCCGAACTTCCTGCAATCTCTGGCACAAGCACGACCACCATTTATTTACCGGCCGGCCGCTTTTCTGAAACAGTATCACGAGAAATACGCGGACGCGGAAGAGCTTGCCTTTCAGGTTGAAGATGCCCGGGTCAAAAGCTGGGCGGCGCTGCACAACAAGCTGGATAATCTTTACAAGTTCGACAACCACGAACTTCCCACGTTGCAGCCATGGCTGAACGCCAGCTCGGGCAAGAAAATCCGTCACAACTTTGTGCGCAACCCCTATTATCACCGCATCGACAGCAAGGGGGTGCAACTTCCCTATATTGACGTGGTCGAGATGGAGATCGTCGCCCCCGGCCTTGTTGCCGCCAAGACCAACGCCGGTGAAAGCGACCTGCAAGGCCGTGGCCTTGCCTTCCGAGACGCGTCGATCCTCAAGAAAGGCGAAGCACAAGGCGGATACAAAACGCTGTTGTGGAAAACCGGCGTGGCCTCGCAGATCGCGATCTACCCGAACCTGAACTTTTCTGATGATGTCTGGCGCGATGTACTGAGGGACGTTCGCGTGCGGCGCGCCTTGTCGCTGGCCATCGACCGGCAGACCATCAACCAGGCGCTTTACTTCAAACTCGCACACCCCGCCGCGAACTCGGTTCTTCCCGCCTCGCCCTTCTACAGCGAAGAAAACGCTGCGGCCTGGGCGCAATACGATGTTGATCAGGCCAATGCGCTTTTGGATGAGGCTGGTCTGGATCAGCGCGACAAGAACGGCATTCGCCTGTTGCCTGACGGTCGCCCAATGGAGCTGGTAATCGAAACCGCAGGTGAGCGGCAGGAAGTCGAAAACGCGCTTCAGATCGTGACCGATACCTGGCGTGAAATCGGTGTCAAACTGGTCATGCGCCCGCTGGACAGGGACATCCTGCGCAACCGCGTTTTCGCGGGCAATTCCATGGCGTCCGTCTGGTTCGGTTGGGATGACGGTATTCCGCAGGCGCATACGTCCCCGGCTTATCTGGCCCCAACAGATCAGGTGTTCCTGGCCTGGCCAAAATGGGGGCAGCACTATCAGACCGGTGGCGAAGCGGGTGAAGCCCCCGACATGCCAGAGGCGCAGCGCCTGATGGAATTGGAGCATGAATGGCAAATCGCCACGACCGATGAAGAACGCGCGGCTGTCTGGACCGAGATGTTGAAAATCCATGCCGATCAGGTCTATGCCATCGGCATCCTGAACGGCGCCCCCCAGCCCATTGTGGTGTCAAACCGCCTGCGAAATGTTCCGGAACAGGCTATGTGGGCCTGGGAACCCGGTGCACATTTCGGCATTCACCGCCCGGACGAGTTCTTTTTCGCCGATTGAGCAGGAGCAGCTAAATGATCATGCTGCGCTACGTGGTGTATCGCTTTTTCACGATGCTGCTGACTTTGTTGGTGGTCTCGGTTCTGGTTTTTGTAATCATCAACCTTCCGCCCGGCGACTATCTGAGCAACCAGATCGCTGAACTTCAGGCCTCGGGCCAGTCGGCAGGTGTCGCAAAGGCAGAGTTCCTGCGCGCTGAATACGCTCTGGACCGTCCGATGTGGGAACAATACCTGATCTGGATGGGATTCTGGCCCGGACCGCACGGGTTTTCGGGGTTGATCCAGGGCAATTACGGGTGGTCCTTTGAATTCGACCGTCCCGTTTCCGAAATCGTCGGCGACACGCTTTGGTTGACGGTCGTGGTCAATCTGGCTGCGATCCTGTTTGTTTATGCCGTCGCATTGCCGCTGGGCGTTATCGCCGCCGCGCGGTCCCGGACATGGATCGACTATACCTCGGCCTTCGTAGGATATCTGGGGCTGGCAACGCCGAACTTTTTGCTGGCGCTGATCCTGTTCTACTATGGCCACCAGTATTTCAACCTGCCGATCGGGGGCTTGATGGATCCGAGTTTCGAAGGCCAGCCGATGAGTTGGGAGAAACTGAAATCCATCCTCATCCACCTGATCGTACCGACCTTCGTCATCGGCACTTCAGGCGCATCGGCGATGATGCAGCGTCTGCGCGCGAACATGCTGGACGAACTCGGCAAACCCTATGTGGAAACCGCCATCGCGAAGGGCATGGCCCCGTCACGGATGCTGACCAAGTATCCCCTGCGGGTGGCCTTCAACCCCTTTGTCGCCGATATCGGCAACCTGCTGCCGTCGATGGTGTCCGGCTCGGTTCTGGTATCGGTCGTTCTGGGCCTGCAAACCATTGGCCCTACACTGCTGACTGCCTTGAAGACGCAGGATCAGTTCCTGTCCGCGTTCATCCTGATGTTCGTCGCCCTGCTGACGCTTATCGGCACGATGATTTCTGATATCCTGCTGGTGATGCTGGATCCGCGCATTCGGTATGAGGGGCGCGAGGCATGACTGATCGTCCTGACAACCGCTATGTCGATGATGCGCCGTTTGATCCGCAGGCCTCGATTCAGCAGCTGGAACGCGCCGATCTGGATGCCCCCAACTGGGTTCTGGTCTGGCGCAAGTTCAAAACCCACAAGCTGGGCCTGATCTCGGGCATCTTCCTGCTGTTTTGTTATCTAATGCTGCCCTTTGCCGGGTTTATTGCGCCTTACGGGCCAAATGACCGAAACGGGGAGCACCTGTACGCGCCACCACAATCGGTGAACTGGTTTCACGAGGGTGAGTTTATCGGCCCACATGTCTATCCGATCGTCGCCGAGGCGGACCTTGAAACCTTCCAATGGAAGTTTGTCCCCGACACGGAAGACCCGCGCCCGATCCGGTTCTTCTGCGAAGGCTCTGAATACAATCTGGCCGGTTTCATACCGTCGGACACGCATCTGTTCTGCCCGCCAGAGGGGACAACGCTGTTCCTGTGGGGATCCGACCGTCTGGGCCGAGACATCTTCAGCCGAATTCTCTATGGCGCGCAGCTGTCTTTGACAGTGGGTCTGATCGGTATCTCGGTGTCCTTCTTTCTTGGCATCCTGTTCGGTTCGATGGCCGGCTATTTCGGCGGGCGTATCGACTGGACCATCAACCGCGTCATCGAAATCCTGCGTTCGTTGCCGGAACTGCCGCTGTGGCTGGCCCTTTCCGCCGCCGTGCCTTCGAACTGGAGCCCGGTCGCGGTGTTCTTCATCATTTCGATCATTCTGGGCATCCTCGACTGGCCGGGTTTGGCGCGCTCGGTTCGGGCGAAGTTCCTGTCTTTGCGGGAAGAGGAATATGTCAGAGCCGCCGAGATGATGGGGGCAAGTTCTGGCCGTGTGATCCGCAAGCACCTGCTGCCCAACTTCATGTCGCACCTGATTGCATCGGCCACATTGTCGATCCCTGCCATGATCCTGGGGGAAACGGCGCTCAGTTTTCTTGGCCTCGGCCTGCGCGCACCCGCAGTCAGTTGGGGCGTGATGCTGAATGACGCGCAGAACCTCGCGTCGATCGAGATCTATCCCTGGACGGCAATCCCGATGCTGCCGATCATTGTCGTGGTATTGGCGTTCAACTTCCTTGGTGACGGGCTGCGCGACAGTCTCGACCCCTATCAGCAATGAGTCTGCTGGCCACGCTTCCCGCTGCCGGCAGCTATCACAGGGTCGGTGCCGGTGTTCTGCCAAGCGCCTTTGCCGTTTCCGAACTGGCCACCGCCAGTTTCGCAGCCGTGGGGCGGGAAATGGCCCGGCTGATCCAGGCGATCAACCTGTCCACGAACGCACCCGAAGTCTCGATCGATCATCGGCTGGCATCTCTGTGGTTCGGCTATTCCTTCAAACCGGAAGGTTGGGACATGCCCAGTTTGTGGGATGCGGTCGCGGGCGACTACAAAGCCGCTGATGGCTGGATCAGGCTGCACACAAACCTGCCCCGCCATCGCTCTGCCGCGTTGAAAGTCCTTGCCACCCAGCCAGAGCGTGAAGCCGTGGCAAAAGCCGTCAGGTCTTGGTCAGTATCGGATCTGGAAACGGCGGTTGTTGCCGAAGGTGGGGTGGCCGCTGCCATGCGCAGCCGGACGGAATGGCTTGATCACCCACAAGGCCGCGCCGTGTCGCGCGACCCTTTGATCGGATGGCAGGGACCGCGCTATGTCAATCTGCGCGACAGACCTCGGGCCACCGCTGACCGGCCTCTGGCCGGGTTGCGGGTGCTGGATCTGACGCGCGTTCTGGCCGGCCCGGTTTCTACCCGAACGCTTGCAGGGTTCGGAGCCGAGGTCTTGCGCATCGATCCGCCTGGCTGGGATGAACCGGGGGTGATCCCCGACATATCGCTGGGAAAGCGCTGCGCCTATCTTGATCTGAAATCCGAAACCGGCCTTGAACGATTGCATGGGTTGCTGGCTCAAGCGGATGTGTTCGTACACGGGTATCGACCCGGCGCGCTGGAGGCACTGGGTCTGACCCGGGCCAAACGTGACGAGCTGGCTCCGAACCGGATCGAAGTCACGCTGGATGCCTATGGCTGGCAAGGTCCATGGTCGACCCGGCGCGGGTTTGACAGCCTTGTCCAGATGAGCGCGGGTATCGCCCATGCCGGGATGGAGTGGGCGAACGCGGACAAGCCGACCCCGTTGCCGGTTCAAGCTCTGGACCACGCGACCGGCTATCTGATGGCGGCTGCCGTCCTGTCCGCACTGGCCGAGGCCGCATCAGGCAATTCCATCATGCACGCGCATCTCTCTCTGGCGCGCACCGCCGAACTTCTGGCCGTGCTCGGCAAAGACGAAGCACAATCCGCGCCCATCACCCCGGCAACAACGGATTTCGGCACGGCGACGGAGGCGTCCGGCTGGGGGCCGGGCCATCGCCTCAACCCTGCGCTGAGGGTCGGCGAAGCGACGATGCGCTGGGATTTGCCTGCGTCGAAACTGGGCAGTTCAGAACCTGTCTGGCCGCTCGACGCCAACTGACCATCCGGTACGCAGCCGCGCCCCTATCGATCATCGCCCCCAGGGCCGATATCGTCCAGGTAATCCTCATCGATCGCTGCCTGCACCGCGCCTGTTACCGCCTCACGCTGTTTCGGCGTCAGGTCATCGGCCTCTTTGCCGTCTGCCAACCTCACGGTGACTTCGCGATGCGCGAATTTGATGCCTTCCCGCGCGAACAATTCGCGAATTTCCTGATAGACCTTCTTGCGCACCAACCACTGATCGCCCGGTTTGGTCATGAACTTGACCCGGATGATCATCGCTGAATCCTGCATCTCGATCACGCCTTGGGACTTCAGCGGCTGTATGAAGTTTTCGCCGATCACAGGATCGCTCAGCAACTCCTGCCCCAGCTTCTTGATCAGCTTTCGCACCTTTTCCACGTCAGTGTCATAGGTCACGCGCAGCGGCAGTTTCATGATCACCCAGTCACGGGAATAGTTCGTCAGAACCTTGATTTCGCCAAAAGGAATCGTGTTCAGCGCGCCAAGATGGTGACGCAGCTGGAAGGACCGGACCGAGATTTTCTCGACCGTTCCCTTGACGTCTCCGATATCGATGTACTCACCCTTCCGAAAGGCATCATCCATCAGGAAAAACGCCCCGGAAAAGATGTCTCGTACCAGTGTTTGAGATCCGAAACCGACAGCCAGACCAACCACACCGGCACCGGCAAACAGCGGGCTGACATTGATACCAAGTTCCATGAGAACGATCAGCATGATGGTCACGACCACAACGGCCAGAATTGCGCCGCGGAACAATGGCAGCAGCGTCGCCAGCCGGCTTTGCCCGCCTTCCCCGCCCTCATCGCCCAGTTCGGCCTCGGTGCCATCATCGACTTCTTCCGCTATCTTGCTGTCGATCCAGATGCGAAAGAAATGAAACAGGATGTAGCCGATGAAGATGATGACCATTACATCCAGCACGCGTGCAACTGGCAGGTCCTCGCTCCAGTCCGCATCGGGGTACCAAATCACCACAAGGGCATAGACACCAATCACAAAGGCCAGAATTCCAGCTACCCGGCGCGCCAGATCCTCATAGGTCAGAAGATACTGTTTGCGCTGTTCTGCCTCGGGCGTTTCCACGGGCTCGGCATCCGCTTCGGCAGCGGCGGTTTCTTCGTTTATCTCGTTGATCTTGCGCGAACGGTCAAAATACCGCTCCAGCACGTAGTTCATCGCACCATAGGCAACGACGACGGACATGAAGATCATATAGCTGCTTGCGATCAGCGGCAGCGGCGTTGGGTTCTCCAGTGCAAGATCAACCGCCAGACGGAACCAGCTGAACACGACATAGACGATCAGTGCAGGTGCCCAGCCGAAGGATACGAACCGCAACAACCACGAGACCTGATCCGGCGCTCTTCCGCCCCGGATGGCATTTGAAATAGCCCGGGCATTGAACAGGATCATCAGAATATTGCCGAAAGCGCCCACCATTGTCAGACAGCCATAGACCATGGCGTAGACGTTGTAGTTCAGCCCGAAATCCGCAACCCAGGTCGAAAACAGAACAACCGTGATGTCATAGGTCGCGAGTGCCGAAGCCCACAGATACAGCCGCTTGGCGTCCCGGTCCGAGAACGGTGGCAGCCGGTATTGACTCAGGTAAGGTGACAATACCATCCGCCACAGATCGGACACCGTGCGCGACAGGAAGAACGCCGTGAAGATCGCCGTGACCGTGAACTGGATCGAGATATCGTCCGCTTCGCCAAAAAACAGGTATCCGACGATCAGGGCCATGAGCATGGCAAATATCGTCGCTCCGATCCCCATCAGGAACCGGAACAGAAGGAAGGGCATCTTTTCTCGGTAACCCTGCGGTTCATCCTTGATCCGCGCCACGACCCAGCGGCGCGCGATGCGTTTCCCGTATATCTCGATAGACAGCCAGCGGCCCAACAACAGGAACAGAATGTTCCAGCCCAGAACTTCCACATAGGTCTGAATGCGACCGTCCGGACTGGTCTGGCGCAGGATATACTTCACTTCGAACACCGAATACGGCAGCGCCTCAAGCCGTGATTGCATGGACTCACGGAATTTCGAGAACCGCTCCTGCGCCTTCATCAGCTGCGATCCCTCACCCATGGGATTGTTCGAATCGCCCGCCGCATCATTCGTGCCCGCATCCGTGCCGCCTGCCGTTGTCACAACCTGCCCGGCGCTGTCGATGACAATCACACTGGCCCCGGCTTCGCTGGCGGCGCGAATTGCGGCAGCCAGATCGCTTTCCGGCGAGGACGCAGACGAACTGTCCGCGTTGTATCCCGGAATCAAGGATGTTTGCGCTGAAACGCTGACCGGAAGCGCCAGTACAAAAGCCCACAAAGCCAGAAGTGTTGCGGCCAGAAAGGTATGTTTCATGGGGTTTTGCATCCAGTTTTTCCGATAGCGGTCAGATTACAGAAGGGTTTCAGACAGTTCAAACGCTCGGGCGCACCCTGCTCAATATCGTGTCCGGGCGTGTTCTTGGCGCACTGCCCGATTCCGGATGTTTTCAATCTGGCGAAAATTGAATATGAACGGGATCTGTAGGCCCTGC
Organism: Ruegeria sp. HKCCA5463; assembly: GCF_013034175.1. Classification (NCBI taxonomy): domain Bacteria; kingdom Pseudomonadati; phylum Pseudomonadota; class Alphaproteobacteria; order Rhodobacterales; family Roseobacteraceae; genus Ruegeria; species Ruegeria sp. HKCCA5463. The sequence goes on along the minus strand of NZ_WQFL01000003.1, from coordinate 17,288 downwards.
CCCTTTGCCAGTTCACCGGTTCTTTTGCGATCCCTCTCAAGCCTTGGTGCGACATGACGCGAAACCGTCAATATGCTGTTGCCAAATCGCAATGCTTGGAACATTTGCGGAAGAGCAATTCCTCCTTTGGCAAGCGTGACGGGGATATATACAGTAACGCTTGCAAACGCGCGGATTTCGAACCGGGATCAAGAAGACAGGCAACACTATGAGCCTAGGCAAAACCAATTCCAAACCGGGCCGCGCACCGCGTATCCTGTTTTACAGTCACGACACGTTCGGGCTGGGCCATCTTCGCCGGTCTCGGGCTTTGGCGGCCGCGATCACGCAGGCGGACCAAAGCGCATCCGCGCTGATCCTGACGGGATCACCCGTGGCCGGACGGTTTACCTTTCCCCGTCGCGTTGACCACGTGCGCCTGCCCGGTGTCACCAAACGCGCAGACGGGTCTTATGCTGCACGCACGATCGGGATGGGCATCGAAGAAGTGACCGAGTTGCGGTCGGGTCTGATTCAAACCGCTGTTCAGCAGTTCGACCCTGATGTGCTGATCGTCGACAAGGAACCGACGGGGTTCCGGGGTGAGCTGCTGCCGACATTGAACCACCTGCAACAGAACTGCGGAACCAAAATGGTGCTTGGGTTGCGCGATGTTCTGGATGAACCCGAAGTCCTGGCCGCCGAGTGGGCGCGCAAGGAAGCTGTTGAAGCCACCGAACGGTTTTATCACGAAATCTGGGTTTACGGTTTGCAGTCGATTTACGACCCGACAAAGGGGTTGCCGCTGAGCGCCGCGGCACAGTCCCGCATCCACTGGACGGGATATCTGCGCCGCGATCTTGGTCCGGTCGGCGAGCCTCCGAAACAACCCTATATCCTGATCACGCCCGGCGGCGGCGGCGACGGCAAGGCGATGGTCAACCTCGTCCTGTCTGCCTATGAAAAAGATCCAAACCTGTCGCCGCGGGCGGTTTTGGTCTATGGCCCCTTCCTGTCCGGTGAGTTGCGCGAAGATTTCGAAACCCGCGTTGCCGCATTGAACGGTCGCGTCACCGCCGTTGGTTTCGAATCCCAGATTGAAACACTGTTTGCAGGCGCCGAAGGCGTCGTCTGCATGGGCGGCTACAACACGTTCTGCGAGGTTCTGTCCTTTGACAAACGCGCCGTCATCGTCCCGCGCACCACGCCCCGACTGGAACAGTGGATACGGGCCTCGCGTGCAGAAGGGCTGGGCCTTGTCCGAATGCTGGATGAAAACCGGGATGGCCTGACGCCCGAGGCGATGATCCGCGCCATTCGGGAACTGCCGCACCAGTCCCTGCCGTCCCAAGCCATCCAGAGCGGATTGCTGGACGGGCTGGACTATGTCACCGACCGCATCGAGAGCCTGCTGACCTGGGAACAGGAACGAGCCACCGGATGACCTCAGATTTTCCTAGATTGGCGGTTGTGGTCAAAGGCTGGCCACGACTGTCTGAAACTTTCATTGCGCAGGAACTTGTCGCCTTGCAGGATGCCGGGCATCATTTTGACATCTGGTCTTTGCGGCACCCGACCGACACGAAACGCCATCCTTTGCATGACCGTTTCACAGGGCAGGTCCGATACCTTCCCGAGTATCTTCATGACGAACCCAAACGGGTCTGGGCGGCACGGGCTTTGGCCCAAACGCTTCCCGGTTACGACAGGGCCTATCGGATCTGGCGTCAGGACTTGAAGCGCGACCCGACACCCAATCGCATCCGCCGGTTTGGGCAAGCCTGTGTTCTGGCCGCTGAATTGCCTGCCCGGACGCAAGGGTTGTACGCTCATTTCATGCACACGCCGTCTTCCGTTGCCCGTTACGCCGCCATCATGCGCGGATTGCCGTGGAGTTTTTCGGCTCATGCCAAGGATATCTGGACGTCGCCGGATTGGGAAAAACGTGAAAAGCTGCAAGCCGCATCCTGCGGGGCCACGTTCGGCGCCACCTGCACGGCCATCGGAGCCGAGCATCTGCGCAGCCTGGCCGATGACCCCAAGCGCGTGGACCTGATCTATCACGGTTTGGACCTGTCTCGCTTTCCCAAGCCCCCAAGGCGAAACCTGCGGGCTGCGGGCAGTCCTTTTCACATGATTTCCGTCGGGCGGCTGGTCGAGAAAAAAGGCTTCGATCGTCTGATCGCGGCCTTTGCATTGCTGCCCGATGACCTGAACTGGCACTGGACCCATATCGGCGGTGGCGTGTTGGGTGACGCTTTGCGGGCACAGGCGAACGCAGCCGGCATCGCGAACCGGATCACCTGGAAAGGGGCCTGCGACCAGCCCGAAGTCATCGAAGCGATGCGTGATGCCGACCTGTTCGTTCTGCCCAGCCGCATCGCGAAGGACGGAGACCGCGACGGGTTGCCGAATGTGTTGATGGAGGCCGCGTCTCAGCTGTTGCCAATCCTGTCGACTCCGGTCTCGGCGATCCCCGAGTTTATTGAAACCGGAACGCATGGGGTTTTGTCCGATGACGACCCCTCTGCACTTGCAGAAGCCATGGAACGTTTGTCAGCCAATCCGCAGCAAGCGTCAAAGATGGCGCATGCGGCCTATGATCGCCTGATCGCCGAGTTCCGGATGGCCCCCGGCATCGCACGGCTGTCTGAACGCCTCAATTCCATGTGCATGGAAAACGCGTAATGGCGCGGGTCGCGTTTTATGCCCCGATGAAATCTCCTGACAGCCCGAAACCTTCGGGCGACCGTGAAATGGCCCGGAATCTTATGCAGGCGCTGACCGCCGAGGGTGATACGGTCGATCTGGCGTCCGACTTGCGCATCTATGACAAAAGCGGCGACGAAGACCTGCAACATGCCCTGAGGCGTGCGGCAGAAGAAGAAGCGAAACGACTTATCTCTGACATGCCATCAGATACCGGTCTGTGGGTGACCTACCACAACTATTACAAGGCACCTGACCTGCTGGGCCCTCGGGTTTGCAAGGCGCGTGGCATTCCCTATGTGCAGCTGGAAAGCACCCGCGCATCCAGTCGGTTAAACGGGCCGTGGGCTGAGTTTGCCAGGGCGGCGCATCAGGCCTGCGATGCAGCGGATGTGATCTTTTATCACACGGCCAACGACCTGATCACTTTGCAGCGGGATCGTTTTGGCGATCAGGCTTTGGTCGAATTGCCTCCGTTCCTGCCAATGGCCGAATTGCCCCCCGCCGCCATCGGGGGCAAACCCATGCTGACCGTCGGCATGATGCGGTACGGGGACAAGCTGGCGTCCTATCAGATATTGTCCGAAGCCCTGGCGCATTTGACCGGGGACTGGCACCTGAACATCGCAGGAGACGGCCCGGCGCGCAGGCAGGTTGAAGCCCTGATGGCACCATTCGGACATCGGGTGCGTTTTCTGGGTCAGCTTGACCGGGAAGAACTGCAACGCGCCTATCAACAGTCATCTCTGCTTGCATGGCCCGGAGTGAATGAGGCTTACGGGATGATTTACCTTGAGGCGCAGGCCGCGGGATTGCCTGTCGTCGCGCAGGATCGGCCCGGTGTACGCGATGTTTTGTCCCCTGTGGCCTATCCGTCTGTCGAAAGCGGTGCAAGGGGATTTGCGGATGGCATGCAAGCGCTTCTTTCGGATTCCATGCTGCGCCACTCTCTCGGCGCTGCGGCACGCAACTACGTGGCAGAGCGCCACCTGATGCCACAGGCGACCGAGCGCTTGTGGGCAACCCTCCGACCCCTGCTGAAGGACGCATCATGACCCGGCTTGCACTGCTCCGCCACGGGCACACCCATTGGAACCGCGCGGGACGGATCCAGGGGCGCAGCGACATACCGCTGGACGATGACGCCCGAGCCGAACTGGCAGGCTATGGATTGCCGCAGGACTGGGCCAAAGCTGACATCTGGTCCAGCCCCCTGCACCGCGCCAGTGAGACGGCGCGGATTGTGACAGGTCGCGACCCGAACACCTCGGACGCGTTGACCGAGATGAACTGGGGCGATTGGGAAGGTCAGCGCGGGGTTGACCTGATCGCGGACACATCCAGCGGATATCGTCATATCGAGAGTTGGAGCTGGGATTTCCGCCCACCAAACGGGGAAAGCCCGGCCGAGGTTCGGGACAGGCTTGACCCGTGGCTGTCCGAGTTGCGGCAGGATACGGTCGCGGTCTGCCATATCGGTATCATGCGGGTCATTCTGGCTCAGGCCTGGGGTTGGAATTTTGAAGGGCCTGCCCCCTTTAAGATCAAACGCAATCGGCTGTATATCGTCGACATGAAAACAATGACCGCCGCCGCCGACCCCGTTCGCCTGATCAAACGCGAGGCCCCGCAATGAAGGTGATGATCATCGTCACGCACCTGTTGGGCACCGGGCATCTCAGCCGGGCGCTGACATTGGGGCGGGCCTTTCGGGATGATGGCCACGACGTCATGGTCGTGACGGGTGGCATGCCCGCGCCGCAATTGGACAGCACGGGCATGACCCTGTTCGGCTTGCCGCCACTCAGGTCAGACGGAACCAACTTCACCCGTTTGCTGACCGAAAGCGGCGACGAGGCTGACGCGGCCTATCACGCCACGCGCGAGGCCGCCCTGGTGCAGGCGGTGAACAGCTTCCAGCCGCAGATCCTGATCACCGAGCTTTACCCCTTTGGTCGCCGATCACTGTCGGCCGAGTTCGATGCGGCCCTGAATGCGGCAAGCGCGTTGCCTGAGCGTCCCGTCATTCTCGGATCGGTCCGCGACATTCTGGCTCCGCCCTCCAAACCCGCCAAGGCCGAGCGCGCGGATGAAATCGTGTCTCGGTATTATGACGGCATTCTGGTTCATTCCACCGAAAGCGTTACGCCCCTGTCGGTCAGCTGGCCGGTGTCGGACCGATTGGCCAAGCGACTTCACTACACCGGCTTTGTGGCGCCTGCATTGCCCCAACCTCACCCCGACGCGGCGGGCCAGGATGAAATCCTGGTCAGCGCTGGCGGCGGATCCGTCGGGCAACCGATCTTTCGCGCGGCCATCGAGGCCGCCAGAAAGATGCCCAACAGGCGCTGGCGCCTGCTGGTCGGTGGAACGGATGCAAAGGCTCGGATCGCGGAATTGTCCCGGATGGCCGAAGGTGCTTCGGTTGTTCTGGAACCGGTGCGACCGGATTTCCGCCAGATGCTGCCCCTGGCAGCGGCATCGGTAAGCATGTGCGGCTACAACACTGCCATGGATATCCTTCAAAGTGGTACCGCCGCCGTGTTTGTACCTTTCGACGACGGCAAAGAGGTGGAACAAGGGCTGCGCGGGCAGAGCCTGTCCGATCTGCGCGCAATCGAAGTTCTGGAAAGCAGAGCGTTGAGCGGGGCGACATTGGCTCGGGCGGTGGAGCGTGTCGTGGCCGACGGCCCCCGTGTACAACAGGATTTCGGTTTTCACGGGGCCATCCAATCCGTTCACATCGCCAGGCGCCTGCTGGAGCAGCGTACATGAACCCCGACTGGCGCCCACTTGACGTCGAGTTGAACCATTGGCGTGCCGAAAGCTTGCCCTTGCCTGTGTGGTGGCGCGATGATGATGCCATTGCGCCAACACCGCAATTGGACCGCCTTTCCGAGCTGGCCGACAAACTGGGCCTGCCCGTGCATCTGGCCGTCATTCCACGCGACGCGACGCCCGCGCTGGCGGAATACGTTGCCGCGCGCGCGTCTCTTGTTCCGGTCGTACACGGGTGGGCGCATACAAACCATGCGCCCCACGGCGAAAAGAAGGCCGAGTTTCGGCTCGACCGTCCGCTGGACGTGATGGTGACGGATGCGCAGGCCGGGATGGCGCGTCTTCGGTCCCTGTTTGGTGACAATATGCGACAGATGTTCGTGCCCCCCTGGAATCGCATTGCACCCAAGATGGTCAAACAGTTGCCAAAGCTGGGATACCGCATCCTGTCCACCGCAACGCCCCGCAAATCACGTCTGGCCGCACCGGGGCTTGAGCAGATCAATACCCACCTTGATCCGATCGACTGGCGCGCGTCGCGTGGCTTGATCTCACCCGACGCCCTGATCGCACGGACTGCTGGTCTTCTGCGAGACCGACGCGAAGGCCGTTCAGACAACACCGAGCCCTTCGGCATATTGACCCATCATCTGGTCCATGATCAGGACATCTGGACCTTTACCGAGGCCCTGCTGCGCAAATTGCTGAGCGGGCCCGCCACAGCCTGGGTCGCGCCAGAGAACGAATGAGGACATCACCATGAGCCGATTGGATTCCATGCTGCGCCGACTGACGGCCCAACGCGACGGATTGAACTGGGCGGCCGAGCGGATCAGTGACCAGCCGGGGGATGTGCTGGATATGGGCCTGGGCAATGGCCGCACCTATGACCACCTGCGTGAAATCCTGCCAGAGCGCCGGATCTGGGTGATGGACCGGATCCTGCAATGCCATCCGGACAGCACCCCCCCGGCCGAGGATTTCCTGCAAGGTGAGGCTGAACCGATGCTGCTCAGACTGGCGGCCGACAGGCATAGGATCGCGCTGGCGCATTACGATTTCGGACGCGGCATCAAGCACGAGGACGTCGCCGAAGCAGAGCGTCTCAGCCCGCTGATCGCAAAAGTCATGCAGCCCGGAGGGTTGTTGATTTCAGGTCAGCCCCTGGTCGGCTTTGCCCAGATCCAGGGGCCCAAGACAATCGCCCCGGACCGTTACCTGTTCTACACGGCCTGATTACGCCACACGTCGACCGCGCACCCAGACCGAACTCGGGACGGGTACACCCGCGCGCATCCGGAAGCGGATGACATCGGCGCGGGCGTCGGCGCGCAACTCGCCCCGCTCCTCCAACCCTGCGGCCCGAGCCGGGGCCAGCGTTACCGTCTTCATCCCCCGCGCCAGGTCGCCCCAGATCTCGCCCAGCCTAACCGCCGAAAGCAACAAGGCCGACGGCACATAATCCGAAGACAGGATGTCCAGATACCCAAGCTGGGCCAGCTCACAGGCCGCAACATTGCCAGAATGCGATCCCCCACGGATTATGTTCGGCGCACCCATCATGATCTGAATGTCGTTTTCGTGGCAGGCGCGTGCCGCCTCGACGGTCGTGGGGAACTCGGCCAGACGGATACCGTGACCTGCGGACACTTTCACCTGATCTTCAGTCGTGTCGTCATGGCTGGCCAATACTGCTCCGAAACGGCGGGCAGCTTTGACAGCTTCGACCTCGTGCAGTGCGCCATTGCGATCTCGAAGCCCTTTCAATTGCGCCACGTGCTGAAAGAACGTGTCATCATCCATGGCATATTTGCCCTTCAGAAAGGTCTCCAGCTTGCCCATATCTCGAAACTGACGCTGACCGGGTGTGTGATCCATTATGGACACAATGCCAACCCTGTCTTCCGGTCCAAATTCGCTCAGCTCTTCAACCAGAGTTTCCGAACACACCTCGGCCCGCAAGTGCAGAAAGTGGCTGATCTTGAGCGCATCCTGTTCGCGCAGATCCCACAACTCCTGCGACAGGCCGCGGGCGTATTTCCCATACCGCCGCGCGCCCGACGGGATCGATCCAACCCGCATGGCATCGAACACTGTCGTGATCCCGGCGCCGGCCAATTCCGCATCATGCGCAAGAATTGCGGCGGCATGGGGCCAGTTCACCTGTGGGCGCGGTTGAATGTGACGTTCAAGGTTGTCCGTGTGCAACTCGACAAGCCCTGGGCTGACATAGTCGCCTTCGCAATCTATCGCGCCCGCGGGAACCCTGTTTCCGGTGTCGATTTCAGCGATGGCCTCACCCACAATCCGGACACTGCCGGTTACGGTTTCATTCGGCAATACAAGCGTGGCATTGGCAAGGATCAAGTCTTCTGTCATCTGAACTTCACGCATGTTGAGACCGAGGAAGGCTACGCAAAAGGAGGCCGATATGACATTCACGCGATACGCGATCTATTTTGCGCCGCCCGCGGGAAAGGAATGGGCGAAATTTGCAACCAGCTGGCTGGGTTGGGACATGGAGGCGGGAAAGCCGGTTGCCCATCCGATTGTCGAAGGCATCGACGTTGCCGCCGTCACGGAGGTGCCGCGCAAGTACGGGCTGCACGCGACACTGAAGCCACCGTTCAGACTGCGCGACGGCAAAACGTTCGAAGCCCTGCAAGAGGCGTGCATATCGCTCGCCTCCCGCCAACCGACTGTGTCGCTGGGTGGCCTCGAGATCGCTCGGTTTGGCCGCTTTCTGGCCCTGCGCCCGCTGGGTGAGACGCGGGCACTGAATGCGCTTGCCGCGGCCTGTGTTCGGGAACTGGACAGTTTTCGTGCGCCCACCTCCGAGGCCGAACTGGCCCGCCGCCGCGCCGCCGGGTTGACCCCAGAGCAAGACGCCAACCTGGTTCAGTGGGGCTATCCTTACGTACTGGACGCGTTCCGCTTTCACATCACGCTGAGCGGCAAGCTGGACAAACCGACCCTGAGAGCAACTCGGAACGCGCTGCAAACCCATCTGGCCCCATTGCTGCCGCAGCCCTTCCAGATCACGGATCTGGCCCTTGCGGGCGAGGCTGAGGACGGGCGCTTCCACCTGATCCATCGCTACGCGCTCTCCGGTTGAAGCTGCGACAGGATTTCGGCAACCGTATCTTCCATCGCACCGGAGTTGTCGATTTCCAAGACCCGGTTCAAACCGTTGGGCAAAGACGTTTGGGCCCGGTCCAGACGCCGCGTCTGTTCCGCCTTGCTTTCCCGCCCTCTTAAGGACAAGCGTTCGGACAGAACCTCGGGCTTTGCCGTCAGGGAAATCACGATCAGATCACCAAACACTTCCTGCGCCTGAAGCAACACCGTTCGTGACAGGTTAACCAGAACGGCCTCGGCCACCTGCCGCTGCCGCGTGATCGTCTTCGGTACGCCGTAATACAGCCCATGCGCATGCCAACTCAGCGCAAACGCGCCATCCCGTTCCATCCGCTGAAATGTTTCGGCCGAGACGCGGTCGAAATCTTCGCCGTCTTCGCCTTCGGGACGGGTAATCACCCGCCGCAGCCTCTGAACACCCGGCGTCCGGGCCACCAGCGCGTTCATTACGCTGTCCTTTCCGACCCCCGAAGGACCCACGACCGCTATGACCGGAGCAAGCGTCATGCAGCCATCCCCGGCGTGAAGTCCGAGACATCGACCTCGCGGTCACAGACCCGTTCGCGCGCGTCGAGATCGTGAAAAATCCCGACAATCGTCACGCCATTGTTCTTGGCCTCTTCGATCAGGGACAAAACGGTTTCCCGGTTCTGCGCATCCAGGCTTGCGGTCGGTTCATCCAACAGCATTGCCGGATATTCATGCGCAAAGCCCCGCGCAATGTTCACTCTCTGCTTTTCGCCGCCCGAGAAGGTCGTCGGGCTGAGGGTCCACAGACGTTCGGGAATATTCAGCCGTTTCAGCAACCCGGCTGCCCTGTCCATTGCCACTTGCCTGTCACAGCCCACGGCCAGCAGCGGCTCTGCCACAACGTCCAACGCCGACACCCGAGGCACGACCCGCAGGAACTGGCTGACATAGCCCAAGGTGTCACGACGCAGCAACAAGATCTGCCGCGGTTCAGCCCTGGCCACGTCCAACCCTGCGACCAGCACCTGACCAGTGGCCGCCAGATAGTTGCCGTAGATCACACGCATCAGCGTGGATTTGCCTGCACCCGACGGCCCGGTCAGGGCGACGCACTCACCCGGCTCCACTTTCAGAGACGCGCCTTTCACCACCGGGATCGTGGCGCCGCCCTGATTGTGCAGGGTGAAGCTCTTGCTGACGTCAACAAGTTCAATCATCGCTTCATCCTTCCCCAAAGCCTCAAACCTGCAAAACGCTGGACACCAGCAACTGCGTATAGGCATGTTGCGGGTCGTCCAGTACCTGATCCGTCAACCCGGCCTCGACCACGCGACCGCTTTTCATCACCATCAACCGATCCGCCAACAGACGCACCACGGCAAGATCATGGGTGACGATGATCGCACTCAACCTCATCTCACGCACGAGTCCGCGCAACAAATCCAGCAAACGCGCCTGCACCGACACATCCAGACCACCGGTCGGTTCGTCCATGAACACCAGCCGAGGACCTGTCACCAGATTGCGCGCGATCTGCAAACGTTGCTGCATCCCGCCCGAAAACGCGCTGGGGCGGTCATCGACGCGGCTCTCGTCAATCTCTACCCGGCCCAGCCAGTCAATGGCCTTGCCCCGAATGCTGCCATAGTGGCGTCCGCCGACGGCCATCAGCCGCTCGCCAATGTTGCCTCCGGCGCTGACAGACATCCGCAACCCGTCGCGCGCGTGTTGATGGACAAAGGCCCAGTCGGTGCGGCTCAGCATCCGGCGCTCTGGCTCGGACATTGTGACCGTATCGACCGGGCCGTCTGCACAGGTATCAAAGATCACATGCCCGGCATCCGGCTTCAGAAGGCCGCCCATACAGTTGAGCAAGGTCGACTTGCCCGACCCACTTTCACCAACGATTCCCATCACTTCTCCGGGGAAGAGATCAAAATTCACATCCGCGCATCCGATCCGGCGGCCATAGCTTTTTTCAATGCCTTTGACTTGCAACAGAGGGGTCATTGCGCGTTCCCTTCGGCCAATCGACCTGCATGGCCCGCCTCGCGGCGTGACCGGCAGTAATCCGTGTCGGAACAGACAAACATCCGGTTGCCCGCGTCATCCGTGATGACCTCATCCAGATAGCTGTCTTCGGCCCCGCACAGGTCGCAGGGATGATCGGCCTTGGTGGCCTCGAACGGGTAGTCCTCGAAATCGAGGCTCACGACTTTGGTATGCGGCGGCACCGCATAAATCCGCTGCTCGCGCCCGGCGCCAAACAGCTGGATCGCGTCCATCTCAAGCTTTGGATTGTCGAATTTCGGAATTGGGGACGGGTCCATGACATAGCGTCCAGCCACGTTCACCGGATAGGCATAAGCGGTCGAAATCGCCCCGTGCTGGCTGATATCCTCGTACAATTTCACATGCATCAGCCCGTATTCCTCAAGACTGTGCATCTTGCGCGTCTCGGTCTCGCGCGGTTCCAGAAAGCGCAGAGGTTCCGGAATCGGCACCTGATAAACGATGATCTGGTCTTCGCGCAACTTCGCCTCGGGGATGCGGTGGCGGGTCTGAATGATTGTGGCCTGTTCCGTCTTTTCCGTGGTGGCGACCCCTGCGGTGTTTTCAAAGAACTTGCGAATGGATACGGCGTTGGTCGTGTCGTCTGCGCCCTGATCGATCACCTTGAACGTATCCTCGGGCGTCAACGTCGCGGCTGAAACCTGTACGCCCCCGGTACCCCAGCCATAGGGCATCGGCATCTCGCGGCTGGCAAACGGCACCTGATACCCCGGTATGGCCAGGCCCTTGAGGATCGCCCGCCGGATCATTCGCTTGGTTTGTTCGTCCAGATAGGCGAAATTGTACGCGCTCATAAGCAGCCTCTTTCTGAAAGAGCGCGTTCAAGCGCGTGCGGCGCGGTGAAGTGGATCCCATCCATGCCCACCGCACGCGCGCCTTCGACATTGTGCGGCCCGTCATCGATGAAAATGCAGTTCTCGGGTGAAAGCCCGGCCCGCTTGCACAGCAGATGGAAAATCTCTGGCTGAGGCTTCAAAAGCTTCTCCTGCCCCGACACGACGGTGACACCAAACACTTCGCCCAATTCGGGATGTGCCCCCACGCCGACAGGCCAGGTTTCCGCTGACCAATTGGTGATCGCGTGAACCGGAGTGCCTTTCTCTTTCAGGCGGTAAAGCAGGCGCCAGCTTCCCTCGATCTTTCGCGGAACGGTTCTGGCATAACGTTCAACGTAAACACTGAGGCGCTGCCGATCTTCCGCATTTTCCAGTTCAGCGGCCAGATCGGCGAACATCTCTCCTCCATCGGCCCGCAGGTTGCGTTCGGGGAAATTGATGCGCGCCAGGAACTCTGCCACCGCCTCGCGGCTGCCCATCTCCTCCAGCCATGCCAGATGCGGATCCCATTTGACCAGCACGTTTCCGATATCAAAAACGACGGCTTTCATTCCATGGCCTCCTCTGACATGCGCTCTTCGGCCTTTCGACGCAGTTTGCGGACCAGTTCCAGCTCGGACTGGAAATCGACGTAATGCGGCAGCTTGATATGTTCGAGAAAGCCGGTGGCCTGAATGTTGTCCGCATGGCTCAGGACAAACTCTTCATCCTGCGCGGGCGCACCCACGTTGTCTTCACCCAACTCTTCCCACCGCAAGGCCCTATCGACCAGCGCCATCGCGATGGATTTTCGTTCAGACTGGCCAAAGACCAGCCCATATCCCCGCGTGAACTGCGGCGGTTCCGTTTTCGAACCGGTGAACTGGTTCACCGTTTCACATTCGGTCAGCTCGACCTCGCCAATGTCGATGGCAAAGCCCAACTCGGGGATGTCCAGCTCAACCACGACCTTGCCGATACGCAATTCTCCGACAAAGGCGTGGTTGCGGGCGTAACCGCGCTGGGTCGAATAAGCCATGCCCAGCACAAAGCCCTCATCCCCACGAGTCAGCGACTGAAGGCGCACCGGGCGGGTGGACGGGAACTCCATCGGTTCACGGGTCAGATCGCCCGGAACGTCATCGCGGGCAGGTTCATCCTGAATGATACCCTCGCCTTTCAGGAATGCGGTAATATGTGGCATCGGTTCCAGCCGCACAGGGCCTTCAGGCGCCTTTGGAACTTCGCCCTCGGCCGCCAGCTTGAAATCCAGCAATCGGTGGGTGTAGTCGAAGGTTGGCCCCAGAACCTGACCACCGGGGGCATCTTTGAACGTGGCCGAGATCCGGCGATCACAGGCCATGTCGCCGGTTTTGACGGGGTTGGAACAGCCGAAACGAGGCAGGGTCGTGCGGTAAGCGCGGACGAGGAAAATCGCCTCGATCAGATCGCCGCGCGCCTGTTTGATCGCGAGCGCAGCAAGGTCGGGATCGTATAACGACCCTTCGGCCATGACCCGGTTCACCGCAAGGCTCAACTGTTCACGGATCTGCGCGAGGCTCAGTTCCGCGACATCTGTCGCACCACGGCGTTCTTCGGCAAGCCACGCATGGGCATTCTCGATGGCTTTTTCGCCCCCTTTGACCGCGACGTACATGGCTTACCCCCTGGACCTGATTTGCGTGCTACGCGGCAGAGCTGCGACCGCCTCACCGCAGGTGAAGAAAAAATCACACCCCAAAGGGTAAAGCAGCGCATTGTTCTGAAGAGCCGGAACATCCGGCAAAGAAAGCCGCGCCGTGTCCCGGATGCCGGGGCCCCTCAGAACCGCACCATTCTGCTCCAGGCGCCTGCATTCCACAACAAGCGTCGCGGACCGGTCCGGGTATTCCGGCGTCCCGATACGATAGGTGTTGAGTGGCGCCAGTGCATCCCACGTGCCAAGGGCAAAATCAGCCTCTTCCGCCGCCACCATCGGTGTACCCGTGTGAAAGGTCAGCCATTCGCGCACCACATCGGTGTCGGCTTCACCCGCCAGGTGAACGTTTGTCTCGGCGTCGCAAAGCGTCAGGAGCAGCGTGCCGGCCGCGACGGACAAGGGCGCAGGTGGTTCACAGCCAGTCAGGGCGCGGATTTCACCCGGACGCGCCATGACGGTCATGGCCGCGCGGAATGCATGTGCCGCGTCGACAGGTGCGTCTTGAAAGCCCCCCGAGAACCGCATTTGATCAGACATCAGTCTCCCCCCCGAGCCAGCGTGAAAAACTCGACCTTGGTGGCCGCTGCCTTTGCGGCGCGCGCTGTCTTGATCGACTGCATTTGCAGCCTCAGCGGATCAAGCAGCCGTTCCTGCAAATCATCAGCAGCGGCCGTCTGCATCATCGCATCAATCAATGCCGCCGCTTCTGCCTTGGATTTCGACCTACCCTGAACATATCCGTGACCGACCGTACCATCCTGCAACACGACCGAGCAGCGCGTAACGGTCATTTCGCCCAGGTTGAACAAAGCGCCGGTTCCTCTGATGCGGCCACGCACCATGACACCACCCACCTCGGGCCTGCGCAGCCATTCGAAACTCGGGCAGTCCTGAATACCGTCCCACAGCGCCATCAGGGCGGCGTCCGGCGCGCGCGCCAACAGACCCATCCATTCCTTCCGTGCCTTGATCCCGATTTCCGTCTGGTTTGCCATCAAAGCCTCTTGGACAGGTTGTCTACATGAACTATACAACTAGACAAATGTTAACTGACAGGTTGTCAAAACGCAATCTGCGACCGTTTGAAGGTTTGGTGGTATGAGCAAAACGCCGATCTGGAAAAGTATTGCCCTGCGCCTGACGTCGGACATCGCCGAGGGGCGCTATCAAACCGGAGATCGCCTGCCGACCGAAGCCCAGCTGGCCGCCACCTATGGCGTCAACCGCCACACGGTACGGCGCGCTTTGGCTGACATGTCTGATCAGGGTCTGGTTCACGCTCGGCGCGGTGCGGGCGTTTTTGTTGCGGCACGGCCAACAGATTATCCGATCGGCAAAAGGGTGCGCTATCACAAGAACATCTCGGCCAGCGGCAAGATACCGGGCAAGAAAATCCTGGCTTTGACCACGCGCGTCGCCGATGAAGCCGAAGCCGAAGCTCTGGGCCTGAACAAGGGTGATCCAGTGCACGTCTATGACGGATTGTCCCTGGCGGATGGGCAGCCCATAGCCCTGTTTCAGAGCGTTTTCCCGGCGGAACGGTTTCCTGAAATCTTGCAGACATTGACCGAAACCCAATCCGTCACCAAAGCGCTGCAAGCCTGCGGCGTCAGGGATTACGTCCGCGTGTCGACTCGCCTGACCGCGCGCGGGGCGACCGCGACGCAGGCGTTGCAACTTCGATTGTCAGAAGGTGCTCCTGTTCTCTTCTCGGTCGGCGTCAATGCCGACCCGGATGGACGGCCAGTCGAGTACGGCCGCACGGTTTTCGCGGGTGAGCGTGTAACGCTGACCCTGAACGAGGTATAAGCCAACAAAGGTTCTCAGCCGCATCCGACCGCCGGTCCCACCTCTCAGCCCATTGGGTCAAATGCCGCGCGGTGAGAGTTTTGTGGCA
The DNA here is from genome assembly GCF_013034175.1 of Ruegeria sp. HKCCA5463. Classification (NCBI taxonomy): domain Bacteria; kingdom Pseudomonadati; phylum Pseudomonadota; class Alphaproteobacteria; order Rhodobacterales; family Roseobacteraceae; genus Ruegeria; species Ruegeria sp. HKCCA5463. The sequence goes on along the minus strand of NZ_WQFL01000003.1, from coordinate 2,230 downwards.
ACACAGCGTTTGCGGGGGCTATCCATCCCACCGGCTCACGGGTATACGCATCCGCGACTCTTCAGCTGATACGAGGCCACCATGAGCTTTGACCGCACCATCAAGATCGCGCCGTCTATCCTGTCCGCCGATTTCGCCAATTTCGGACAGGAAATTCAGGCCATCGAAGCGCAGGGCGCCGACTGGGTTCATGTTGACGTGATGGATGGCCATTTCGTTCCAAACCTGACCTTTGGCCCTCCAGCCGTGAAAGCCTTTCGCCCGCATGTGAAAACGGTGATGGACGTTCACCTGATGATCACGCCGGTCGATCCCTACATCCAGGCCTATGCCGATGCTGGAGCGGACATTCTGACCGCACATGTCGAAGCCGGCCCCCACACCCATCGCACCTTGCAGGCCATTCGCGGCGCCGGAATGAAAGCCGGCGTTGCGCTGAACCCCGGCACCCCAGCCGAAGCGGTCGAGCATCTGATGGACCTCATGGATCTGGTTTGCGTGATGACCGTGAACCCCGGCTTTGGGGGCCAGAAATTCATCGACATGACCGGCAAGGTCAAAAAACTGCGTCAGATGATCGGTGATCGTCCGGTGCATATCGAGATTGACGGTGGCGTCGACCCGAAAACCGCTCCGCTTGTGGCAGCGGCAGGTGCGGATGTGCTGGTGGCCGGTTCCGCGGTATTCAAGGGCGGATCGGTTTCAACCCCACAGATCTACGGAGACAACATCCGTGCCGTCCGGGCAGCTGCTGAATCAGCGCTGTCCTGATTTGCAATCACCGGCGGCTGTTAGCAAGACTGTCTGCCGCCGGTATGGATCGCAGCGCTTGTCAAACAAGGACTTAAGCCCGCGCGGAACGCGCCCAAATAAGGCGCTCTGCCCGTTTCCTTGACTTTGCGGTTGAGAGGATGACAGACGCGCATCACCACCCTTCATCAAACCCAATTGGCGGGAAACATCCCACCTTGACGTTTTTGTTGAGAACCCGCGTGTATTGGTGAGGTTCGCAGGACTTGGCAGGGGGCGAAATGCGACCAGGACCCCAATACAGTCTGTAAAATGGGTGATGAGCCACCGCGCAACGTAAAAACCGATAGACCCTACCCAGTTTCAGGATCGTTTTGGGATTGACCCAGTTCCGCCAACTCGCTCCAAACCGCATCCGGAATAGCCCAGTTGGCCCATTCGAATGTTTGGTCCACATGTTGCGGCCATGTCGCCCCGCAGATTGTTGAAGCAATGTCTGCGTTCTTGACTGAGAACTGCAACGCAAGCGCCCCCAACGGTACATCGTAACGAGAACAGATACTCTCAACTGCACGAACCGGGCCCAGAACGGCTTCGGTCGCCTGCTGATAGACGTAATAATGATGAGCAGAGCTTCCCTTGGCCAAAATTCCTCCGGAATAGGGCGCCGCATTCAGAACCGCCACACCATTGGACCGCGCAAGCTCGATCATTGGAGCGGAGTTCACGTTGACCACCGTATGCCTGTTGTGTGTCAGAAGGACGTCAAACTCGCGATCACGCAGCATCGGCATCAGGACGTCAATCCGGCCGCCTGCAAGCCCCACTGCCTTCGCCAGACCTTCTTCCTTGATCCGGAACAGCTCATCAAGTGCACCGCCGGTGCCGGTCACCTCTGAAATATCTGCAGCGTATTCGGGGTCATGTAGATGGAGAATATCCACCTGTTCCACCCCGAGGGCCTCAAGACTTGCTTCAAGTGACCTTCGCGCTTGTGACGCATCAAACCTGTTGCTCTCCATGTCCCGGTCCAGTTTCGTGGACAGAACCCGGCCTTCAGGCCACCCCCCCAGTTCACGAATGACTTGCCCGATACGCTCTTCACTTCGACCCATCGCGTACCCACGCGCTGTGTCAATGAAGCCATCCGGGCGCTGGAGAATTGCCCTTATTGTGTCCAGCGCACGGCCTTCGTCTACCTCGTAACCATATATCTGAGGTATGCTTCCCAGGCCTGTTGAACCGAACCCTATTTGCGGCAGCCTGACTCCAGTCCGGCCGATTTCAACATGCTTGGTCATCCCACCATCCTCCCCTACAGGACATTTCTGACTGCAATTTTGTCGAGGGTCGCCGTTCAACGCAAGCTTGGCGTATTGGCTTGCTATCTCGAAATCGAGGGAAGCACGGCATTTGAATCCTAACAAAAAGGGCGCCCCGCGGGGCGCCCTTTCCGTCTGATCATTCGCTTGCGCGAATT
>NZ_WQFL01000029.1:0-1440 GCF_013034175.1 Ruegeria sp. HKCCA5463 | reverse complement strand
GCCCCAAGGGGCGCTTTTTGCGTTTAGGGCATCTCACCACGGTGCTACACCGGTGCTACGCCACACTGCAAAGAACAGCGACGATGTTGCAACCAGTTCCGCGTCCCAAGCTCCCGAATCTCTCCCACAACAAAACCTCTCCAACATTCACCGTCAGTGCTGTCAGCACCGTCAGCCTAAAGACTCTGAGAAGAAGACCTTGAACCGTTTTTGATATTGACCTGAAATCAAGCGCTTATGTATCAATCTTCTCGAGGCGTCATAGTGTAATGGTAGCACGCCTGCCGATTAGAGGATTATACTTTGAAAGCAGGAAGCGCGGGTTCGAGTCCCGATGGCGTCACCAATTTTTCGGCTGCGACGCAACCACTCAGATTTTTTCTTGGCGAAGTCGGCGAAGCAGTGGCCTATCTGAACACAATTGTGGTTGGTTTAGATGCCGTAGAGAATGGCTACAAGAAGCCAGCCGGTTTGAAGATTTCGTGGAACCCCGATGACCAAAATGCAGCGGCAAGAAAAGCTCGCCGCTTTGCGGTTGAAGCCACTATGCAAAAGGTGTGTGGAGCCCTAAAGGAATATATCGCAACCATTTCAAATTTCAAACGGCTCACAGTTGTAGGAGAACGATGGTCCGGAAAAACAACCAGCGCAGAGAAAACTACCGACGTGGCTGAATTTCTCTTAGGAGAGGACGATTTTTTACATGTGGGAGCTTGCTTAACAATCCACTGGCGAAACCGTATAGTTCACAAACGTTCCAGTGCCAAACTAACCGCCAAACAAGAAAATCGACTGAGAAAACAAAAAGCTGCAATCAAATCTAACTTTGCTTCCCTAGATGTTGATAGATTACTGGATCATTTTGAGAAAGGTCGGCCGACGCTCAAAGATATCTCCACTTTGATTTCTTTTTCAATCCGATTTGTTAGGGAACTGGATCGCAAATTAAACCACGTGTCTAAGTTAGATCTTGATTACCTTCTTGATCGGTATGAGTTGACTAGTCGCGTTGAAAAGATAGAACGTGAAACGTCTCCGCCAAAGCGTTTTGATTCAATTGTACGGTTGCTGAAGACAGAGGCACCCGGATTGGTTGTGAGTTACCAAGAATATTATGATCGTTAATGTCCGCATGGCGGACTAAAGCGATGTTGAGAATTTACATATGGGCCCTTAGAAGTCTAAAAGCGCTCGACTGTTCAGGTCGAGCGCTTGAGCATTCGTTGCCGCGTGAATTTTCAATGGTTTGTTAATTCTATCACCCGCATCCCCGCTTTACCCTCCCGACTGAACGCGATGTTTACACCCTGTCGCCGCAGAACCGGCTGAACCCTACGCAGGGCCGCACCAAACCGCGCCTCAGACCGGGGAAAACTCTGGCTGTCTGTCAACGGCGGCGTAAAAACCTGCCATGGGGCGGAGCAAAAGTCGTCCACTGAT
>NZ_WQFL01000028.1:0-2071 GCF_013034175.1 Ruegeria sp. HKCCA5463 | reverse complement strand
CGGCAAGCCGGTGGGTTACGCAGTAGACGAACCTATAAGCGCGATCCTGATGCTCACGAAACCGAAGTTTTCTTGGTTGCTCCGTCTCGGTGACCATACATCCGTTTCCATCTACTTCCGTGTTAGCCAGCAAGTCTTCCACGCGCCCTAGCGCCTCGTTATAGTGGTTTGCCAAGACGTCTTCGTACCAAGCCTGTAGGCGGCTCCGCTCTCGAAAAACAGGAGGTCTCATATGATTTCCACATCCTCCTCAATGTGATCAACGGGCTCGTCGTAACCCTCTGGACCGAGAACGCGGCCATTTGAGACACGGTAGTCCGGGTGAACCCAAATCACCCTCGCATAGTCAGTTCCGCCCCACTTAGCTTTCGCGGGAATCCACCCAAGTTCGTTCATCATGTGAGCCAGTCGGTTCGGGTTTACCTTAAGGTTTTCGAAGAATAGCTTTCGGAGACTGGCCTGCGGGATCGCGAACTTTCCCGTTCCAGCGATGAACTCCGCTAACTCCTGTTGCAGGACTTCACCAGAAGCAGCGTGAAGTCGTTGCATAATAGGGGTGTCGACTGCAGCCATATTCAGCGACCGAGGGTTAAACCCATTCGACTGCTGTCTAACCATCAGAGCATTGTAAAGGCGCGCGATATTCTCCGGATTATCCATGTACTTGTAGAAGCTGGACCTGAAGGACTGGAAATTCTCATTGTCCGGTCCGGAAGCGTGGCCCGGGTGATTTGCATCAATCACATAGAACCGGCGGTCATCTGGCTCAATCCAATGTGGATAGTGGTTCGTCGTCATCAGGTACACGCTGACGCTGCGAACCTCGGTTACCTCCTTTCCTTTGCCCTCGACGGCGACTCTGGGCTCGGTGATGAAAGATTTTACAGCGTTTCCAGCGTCAGTTCCCGGCTTTAGCTTGACCTCCTCGCAGGTAATGAACTTTTTCGACATCAGTGTCTGATTGAACCGAGATGTGAGCTTGGAGGTGCCGTTGATCCCAATCGAGTTACTTGGACCGAACAGAGCATTGAGGACCTGTCCAATGGTACTTTTTCCAGTTCCTTTCGTCTGCGAATACAGCAGTATCGAAAAACTTGGCTTGCTGCCCTCGTTCTGAAGACTCCAGGACAACCAGTCCAAGAAGAAGGTTCGATCACAGTCATGACGGAACATGCGCTCCAGCAGTTCCTGAAACATACCGTAATCGGCCTCGGTTAGCCCCAGGTTTCTGTACTCCGGCTTCGTCCACGTGTTTATGCTTGCTGACCCGTCGGACCAGATCAACCCGTCTGAAACCTCAGGGCAGCACTCGGAACGACCATCCCAGACAGGAATGGTCTGAGTTTTGTCAGTGTGAATTTCCTCGACCGAGTACTGGTAGACTTCACGCCAAAGTTCGTCTGTCAGTTCGATTTCGCGGTATTTCTCCGAAAACCGAATTAAGGCAGCGCGCTTAAGATCCGACGCCGAAATGGCCGTGGTCGGATCGTTTCGCCGGAAAAACCTACCTTCCTTGCGGACGTAGTTTCTGGCCAAATCGCGACATAAGATTTCTTTAGGGTTGTCCGAAGTAGGGTTGGTCTGATTGGCGTCTGTGGTCTGAACTTCCGCATTGTCTCCGCCATCTGAAAAGATCTCCAACTGAACGTCATCTAAATTGCTTTGCCCATGTGCTATCGGGCGGCGATTCCTCCATGATTTTTTGCGTTCTCTTGGTTTGAGCTCGTTGCTCGGTAATTGCTTGTTCACTCTGTTTCTCCTGCATCTTGTGCCAATTCGTTGCGTGCAAAACAAACCTGTCCAATGCGCTTTTCGGCACGGTGAGACAGGGTCAGGGTAAAAATATGAATCAGGCCATGCGGCTCATCATCAAAATCCGCGCAATGGGACTGAGCCGATTACGGATTTTGCAATCAACGCAGGCTGTGACGTACAAGCCCACTTATTAAGGTCGCCCAACCCAGTGATGTTAGACGACTACCAGTTATGATTTATCAGTGATCTCAATCGAGATTATGAACTTTGACCTGAAGGTATTTAATGAGTTATCGAGTCACTTCAATACCCCCAA
>NZ_WQFL01000027.1:0-2341 GCF_013034175.1 Ruegeria sp. HKCCA5463 | reverse complement strand
AGAATGCTGACATGGTGGGTCAGCCGGTCGAGCAAGGCACCAGTGAGACGCTCGGATCCGAATGTTTCCGTCCATTCCTCGAACGGCAGGTTCGAGGTGATCAGGATCGACCCGCGTTCGTATCGCTGGGAGATCAGTTCGAACAGTAACTCAGCGCCTGTCTTGGAGAGTGGTACGAAGCCCAGTTCGTCGATGATCAGCAGCTTCTGCTTCACCAATTGCTTTTGAAGCCGCAGGAGCTGGCGTTCATCGCGAGCTTCCATCAATTCGTGCACGATGGCTGCGGCAGTAGTAAAGCGGACTGCCAGGCCTTTCTGGCAGGCGGCCAGGCCAAGACCAAGGCCACGTGGGTCTTACCGGTGCCGCTGGGGCCGAGAGCAATGACGTTCTCGCAACGGTCGATCCATTCGCAGCGGGCGAGTTCGAGTACCTGCATCTTGTTGAGGTTTGGGATCGCCGTGAAGTCGAAGCTATCGAGGCTCTTGGTCGCCGGGAATTTCGCGGCCTTGATCCGGCGTTCGATCATGCGCCGTTCCCGGTCGATGAGTTCGAGCTCGATCAGACGGGCCAGGAACTGGACGTGATCTCTCCCTTCGGCAGCGCAGAGCCGAGCCTGCTTGTCGTATTCCCGCAGGATGGTCGGCAGCTTCAGCTTTTTGAGTTGGTGGTTCAGCAGGATCTGTGGCGTCTCCGTCATGTCGAGGCACCTGTTGTCAGGCACATGTAACTGGCCGGAGATGTCGTCGCCACCTTGGCCCGTGGCAGGAACGGGTAGACATCCAGATCGAGCCTCGGCGGCCGCCGCTCCACCCGACACAGCACCAGATGCTTTACGGCATCCACTGCCCGGCAGTTGATTGCCTAGCAATCAATGAGAGGGGAAGCTGATTGCTCCCATCTGGAGAGCCGTCTTCACGGCAGCATGAACCTCCTCCATCTCGAAGCTTTCGAGCAGCCGTAGAACCTGCACGTATTCGCGCCGTCCGGTTTTCAGCATGCGTGCCTCCATCAGCCTCTGGAGAGTATCAAACGCCTTGGGAAGCTCCCATCCGGCCAGCGGAGCCGCCTGTTCGAAAGCGTTTATCTTCTTCTCAATCAGCGGCAGGTAATGAACCGGATCGAAGACCATGTCCTCGCGGTCGTAGCTGCGAACATGCCGCGCGATGACCTCCCCACCACATCCGATGACCACCCGGTCAACATAGGCGCGGATCCAGACTTCGCGATGGCCGTAGGCAACCGGCACGGAATAGTCGTTGGTCTTATAGCGCAGCAGCGACAGGGAACTGACCCGGCCCGTGGCCTGTTCGCAGGCTTCGAAGGGCGTGGCCGGCGAGACCGCCATTGCCTCCAGATCGCGTTGAAGCCGCTCTCCAATCGTCTGATTGTGCCCGCGCAGCTTGTCGTTTTGGCGCTTCCGGCACTGCTCTTCGAGCCAGTTGTTGAAGGCGTCCCAAGTCGGAAAGCTCGGGACCGGCACCATGAAGTTGCGCCGGGAATAGCCAACCAGCCCTTCGACGGACCCCTTGTCGTTGCCCTTACCTGGACGTCCGTAGCGGTCCCGGATCACATAGTGGGACAGCATCTCGCTGAACAGCCGCGCGCGTCTGCGAGTTCCGTCGGGCTCGATCTTCGCCACAAGGCACCGGTCGTTGTCGTACAGGATCGACTGCGGAACGGCCCCGAAGAACCCAAAGGCATGGACGTGCCCGTCCATCCAGGCCTCCGCTGTCGCCGCCGGATAGGCCCGGACGTAGCAGGCGTCGCTGTGCGGCAGATCCAAGGCAAAGAAGTGGGCCTTCTGCTCAATGCCTCCGATCACAACCACTGCTTCGCCGAAATCGGCCTGAGCATGGCCCGGTGCATGATTAAGGGGCACGAACATCTCGCGATGCCGTCGACCGTGCTCCCGAACATAATCCTTGATGATGGTGTAACCACCCTCGAAGCCATGCTCATCGCGGAGGCGTTCGAAGATCCGCTTGGCCGTATGCCGCTGCTTGCGCGGCCGCTGCCGATCTTCCGACAGCCATTGATCGATGATCCCGGTGAACCCATCCAGCTTAGGCCGCCGGATCGGTGCTGACCGCCGGTAGCCGGGCGGAACTGAAAACGCCAAAATCTTGCGAACGCTGTCACGAGATATCCCGAAATGCCGCGCCGCTTCTCGCTGACTCATGCCCTCGGCACAGGCCAAACGAACTTTGCGATACAAATCCACGGTGAAGATCCTCCCACCCTCCCTCCGTCAAAAGAAAGGGAAAAGATGGACGACTTTTACGCCGCCCGCACCAAGATCATCCCGCCGCTACCGTGGTCGACTTTCTCACCGCCGTTCTCA
>NZ_WQFL01000026.1:0-2400 GCF_013034175.1 Ruegeria sp. HKCCA5463 | reverse complement strand
ACAGAAACCTCGTCTGCACATGCCCCCCAATGGACGCATACGCAGACGCCGCGGAATAGGGAACCGGGCGTAGCAATCCGCGGTTTGCTCTGGCGGATTGAAATCCGAAAATGAGGGCAGCGTCCTGCGAGGCGCTGCCTCTCGTCAAATCGATGGAGGAACAATGAAACACTATGTCCTCGCAAATGATCGCGCCGACCTGGCAAAGACCGGGCCGGAGGTGCCCGAAAGAATAAAACACATCGATGTTATCCTCAGCGACACGCGGGCACTGGCATCGGCCGAGATCGTCGTCGAGTTCTATCACGCTCTGAACAGCCTGGTCGAAAACTGCTCTTACGTCGTCAATCTCCGGGTGTCCGGAAATGACTCGGTCGGCGGGCCTCTTTATTGGGCAGGTCGGACGGCGATTTTCTGGGGCGACCTGGAGAACAACTGGGACGTCTCTGGTTCGCGCAGAAGCTGGATTTCGCAAGTTCTCAACCTGTCTTCAAGGACCGTTCTGGTCGGGGGAGCTGTCCTGTTGCTGGTGCAACTGGGCAGAGCAGGCCGAAACATCGTTGCGGTTCACCCGAACTTTGCCGCGGCCGCGCTGGAAAGCGGATTGGAAAGCTGCGGTGCGGCAACCCATCTGGCCGCCGACGGGCACCCCCACAGCGCGACCAGCAGACTGAGCGCGTTGCGGTTGTTGTCCGAATTCGTGTCCATGGATCACGGAGAGCATATAGCGGACGCATTGCGCAGCTATATCGGCCTGACCGAACCTACGCGAAAACACGAAAGCAGGTTGGCCGCCCAGTTGGTACACAGGGCAAAAGGCGATCTTCTGGTGATGCGCACTTTGGATGCGATGCAGGAGAACATCGAAGATCCACTGACGATCTCGGACCTTTCCCGTTTGCTCAAAACCTCGACGCGTCAACTGCAACGACGGTTCCTGAGCAAAACCGGAGCAAAGCTTCTTTCCACGTACAAGGAGCTTCGTCTGGAACGGGCGCAGAACCTGTTGCAGTTCACGAACATGTCGCAGATCGAAATCTCGGCAGCCACCGGTTTTTCATCGCCCGTCGCTTTGAAACGTGCGTTTCAACGCTGCTACAAAACCAGCCCGGATGATGTGCGGGACCGTCGGTTCATGGGGTCGATGGCGCCGGAAGGATCCTAGCACTTCTTCGGCCTGCGCAACGGGCGATGACATCGCGTGGGCAGTTTGCCCACGCAACTCTGGTTTGGTTCACGCCGCAGCAATCTGGCTGGCCTTTTCCACCAGCACTTCGGCCTGACGGATGGAGGCGTAATCTATCAGCCGACCGTCCAGCGAAACGGCGCCTTTTCCGTCTGCCTCGGCCTCGGCCATGGCAACAAGAATGCGCTGCGCCTTGTTGACCTCGGCGTCAGACGGCGACATCACCTCGTTCGCCAGCGCGATCTGGCTTGGGTGAATGGCCCATTTGCCTTCGCAACCCAGAACGGCGGCACGTTTTGCGGCGGCCTTGTAACCGTCCGGGTCCTGAAAATCGCCAAAAGGCCCATCAATCGGACGCAGCCCGTTGGCGCGCGCCGCAACCACCATGCGGGCCAGAGCATAATGCCACATGTCACCCCAATGGGACTGGCGACCGCCCTCGGGGTCCGCATCGGTCAAAACAGAGTAGTCCGGGTTCACACCACCGATGATCGTGGTGCGCGCACGGGTCGAGGCCGCATAGTCGGCCACGCCGAAGTGCAGGCTTTCATTGCGCTTTGATGCTGCCGCAATCTCACTGACATTCTGCATGCCAAGCGCGGTTTCAATGATGTGCTCGAACCCGATCCGTTTTTTGTAACCCTTGGCGTCTTCGATCTGGGTCACCAGCATATCGACGGCATAGACATCCGCAGCAGTTCCGACCTTGGGGATCATGATCAGGTCCAGCCGCTCACCCGCCTGTTCGACCACATCGACGACGTCGCGGTACATGTAATGCGTGTCCAGACCGTTGATCCGAACCGACATGGTCTTGTTGCCCCAATCGATATCGTTCAGCGCCTGAATGATGTTCCTGCGGGCCTGTTCCTTTTCATCCGGTGCAACCGCGTCTTCCAGATCAAGGAAAATGACGTCTACATCGGATTTGGCTGCCTTTTCGAACATTCCGGGTTGGCTGCCGGGCACGGCCAATTCACTTCGGTTCAGTCGGGCTGGGGCTTGGTCAATGGAATGAAAGCTCATGGGTTCGGGTCCTTCGTCTTACAGGTTCGGATAGATCGGGAATTTGGCACAGAGGTCTGCGACTTCGGCCTTGACCTTGGCTTCGACCGCGTCGTTGCCGTCTTCGCCATTGGCAGCCAGGCCGTCGACCACCTCGATGATCCAGTCGGCGATCTGGCGGAATTCGACCTCGCCGAAGCCGCGGGTGG
>NZ_WQFL01000025.1:0-4474 GCF_013034175.1 Ruegeria sp. HKCCA5463 | reverse complement strand
TCCGCGGCGTCTGCGTATGCGTCCATTGGGGGGCATGTGCAGACGAGGTTTCTGTCACCGTATGCGTTGTCGACGCGGTTGACGGGGGACCAGTATTTGTCGACGCCCATGGAGCCCGGCGGGAAGCAGGCTTGTTCGCGGGTGTAGGGGCGGTCCCAGTCGCCGACCAGATCGCGCACCGTGTGGGGGGCGTTTTTCAGCGGGTTGTTTTCCGCGTCGATCTTGCCGTCGATGATGTCCTGCGCTTCCGAGCGGATCGACAGCATGGCGTCACAGAAACGGTCCAGTTCGGCCATGGGTTCCGATTCCGTGGGCTCCACCATCAGGGTGCCGGCCACCGGCCAGCTCATCGTCGGCGCGTGGAAGCCTGAATCGATCAGGCGCTTGGCCACGTCATCGACGGTGACATGCGCCTCGGCGTCCAGCGGCCGGGTGTCGAGGATGCATTCATGCGCCACACGCCCCGTTTCCGAGGTGTAGAGGATCGGATAGGCATCCTTGAGCCGCGCCGCGATGTAGTTGGCGTTCAGGATCGCCACCTTGGTCGCCTGGGTCAGACCCGCGCCGCCCATCAGCAGCACATAGGCCCAGGACACGGGCAGGATCGAGGGCGAGCCGAAGGGCGCCGCCGAGACCGGACCCACGGCGGTGCCGTATTCCGGGTGCCCGGGCAGGTGCTCGGCCAGATGCGCCTTGACGCCGATCGGACCCATGCCGGGGCCGCCGCCGCCATGCGGGATGCAGAAGGTCTTGTGCAGGTTCAGGTGGCTGACATCGCCGCCGATATCGCCGGGGCGCGACAGGCCCACCATGGCGTTCATGTTGGCGCCGTCGATATAGACCTGACCGCCGTGATCATGGGTGATCTGGCAGACCTCCTGCACGGTGGTCTCGAACACGCCATGGGTCGACGGGTAGGTGATCATGCAGGCGGCCAGATGATCCGAGTGCTTTTCCGCCTTGGCGCGGAAGTCGGCGACATCGATATTGCCGTTCTCATCCGCCTGCACCGGCACGACCTGCCAGCCCACCATCTGCGCCGAGGCCGGGTTGGTGCCATGGGCCGAGGTCGGGATCAGGCAGACATTGCGGTGCCCTTCGCCGCGCGCAAAGTGATAGTTGCGGATGGTCAAGAGGCCCGCATATTCGCCCTGCGCGCCCGAGTTGGGCTGTTGGCTGATCGCGTCATAGCCGGTGATCTGGCACAGCTTGTCGTTCAGATCGGCGATCATCTCGTGATAGCCCTGCGCCTGATCTTCCGGGCAGAACGGGTGCAGGTTGCTGAACTCGGGCCAGGTGACCGGGATCATCTCGATCGTGGCGTTCAGCTTCATGGTGCACGATCCCAGCGGGATCATCGCCCGGTCCAGCGCCAGGTCACGGTCGGCCAGACGGCGCATATAGCGGGTGATCTCGGCCTCGGCCCGGTTCTTGTGGAAGATCGGGTGGGTCAGATATTCGCTTTCACGCAGCGCATAATCGGGCAGGCGGTATTGCTTGTTCGAGCTGTCATCCTTGCGGTCGATGCCGAAGGCGCCCCAGACCGCCTCGATGGTCTCGGGGCGGGTCTGTTCGTCCAGGCTTATGCCCACTTTCGTGTCACCGACCTTGCGCAGGTTGACGCCACGCGCCACGGCGGCCTCCATCACCGTCTTCTGCAGGTGGCCGACCTCGACCGTGATGGTGTCGAAGAACACTTCCGGTTCCACGGCAAAGCCAGCCTCTTCCAGACCGGCAGCCAGGCGCGAGGTCTTGCGGTGCACCGATTGCGCGATCGCCTTGATGCCGTCGGGGCCGTGATAGACCGCATACATCGAGGCAATCACCGCCAGCAGCGCCTGCGCGGTGCAGACGTTCGAGTTCGCCTTCTCGCGGCGGATATGCTGCTCGCGGGTCTGCAACGACAGGCGGTAGGCCTTGTTGCCGCGGCTGTCGATGGACACACCGATGATCCGGCCCGGCATGGATCGCTTCAGCTTGTCGGTGGTCGCCATATAGGCGGCGTGCGGGCCGCCATAGCCCATCGGCACACCAAAGCGCTGGGTCGAGCCGATGGCGATATCGGCGCCCATCTCGCCCGGTGACTTCAGCAGCGCCAGCGACAGGATGTCGGCGGCGACGATGGCGATGGCCTTGTGTTCATGCAGCGCCGCGATCTCGGCGGTGAAGTCGCGCACATGGCCATAGGTGCCCGGATACTGGAAGATCGCGCCGAATACCGCGCCCGCGTCCAGCTGATCCGGGTCGGCGACCTGCACGTCGATGCCCAGAGGCTCGGCCCGGGTCTTGATCACCGCGATGGTCTGCGGGTGGCAGTTCTTGTCGACGAAGAAGGCCGCGTTGTTGGCCTTGGACCGGCCGCCGCGCTTGGCCATCGCCATCGCCTCGGCCGCCGCGGTCGCCTCGTCCAGCAGCGAGGCGTTGGCCACATCGAGCCCGGTCAGGTCGCTGACCATGGTCTGGAAGTTCAACAGCGCCTCAAGACGGCCCTGGCTGATCTCGGGCTGATAGGGCGTGTAGGCGGTGTACCAGGCCGGGTTTTCCAGGATGTTGCGCAGGATCGGCGCAGGCGTGGTGGTGCCGTAATAGCCCTGACCGATCAGCGAGGTCAGAACCTTGTTCTTCCCCGCCACCTGTTTCATGTGGAAAAGCGCATCGCGTTCCGTCATCGCCGGACCCCAGTCCAGCGGCTGTTTCTGCCGGATCGCCGGTGGGACGGTGGCGTCGATCAGCTCGTCCAGCGTCTTGAAGCCGATCACCTTGAGCATGTCACGCATCTCGGTCGGGCTGGGACCGATATGGCGGCGGTTGGCAAAATCATAGGCTTCGTAGTCGGTCAGTTTGAAGGCCATTGCAGCGCTCCCATGGATAGGTCAGGGCCGGCGGAGGCTGCGGGAGCCTCCGGCGGGGATATTTCTTGCCAGATGAAGGGCGGGGCCCAAATTCGGCGGCATCAATTAATTCGATGGAGCCCCATGCCGGGACTCCGTTCGGGTTTACCCGATGAAGGCCTTGTATCCGGCTTCGTCCATCAGATCCTCGAGCTGCGACGCGTCACTGATCTTGATCTTGTAGATCCAGGCCTCGCCCTCGGGGTCTTCGTTCAGCGCGCCGGGATTGTCGGCCAGCGCCTCGTTCACCTCGACGATCTCACCATCGACCGGTGCATAGAGTTCCGAGGCCGCCTTGACGGATTCGATCACGCCGATCTCGCCGTCTTTCTCGAACTCGTCGCCCGCTTCCTGCTGCTCGACGAAGACCACCTCACCCAGCTGTTCAGCCGCGTGTTTGGTGATGCCCAGCGTGGCGGTGTCGCCTTCGACGCTCAGCCATTCATGCTCTTCGGAATAATAGGTTGCCATGCTTCTCTCTCCTGACTTCAACGCTTGTAATTCTGTTTGACGAAGGGCAGCGCCACGATCTGCGCCGGTTGCGCCTTGCCCCGGATGATCAGGTTCACCTTTTCGCCCGGCGCGCCATGGCCCGCGGACACATAGCCCATCGCGATCGGGCCACCCACCGTCGGGCCAAAGCTGCCCGAGGTGATCTGACCGATGGTGTTGCCCTCAAGGCATTGCACTTCCACGCCCTGACGGGCCGGCGCGCGGCCGTCGGGCTTGATGCCCACCAGCTTGCGCGATGCGCCCTCGGCCAGTTCGCGCTGGATACGCTCCGCACCCGGAAACCCACCTTCTTCCTTGCGGCGCTTCTGGATCGCCCAAGCCAACGAGGCCTCAATCGGCGAGGTGCTCTGGTCGATGTCATTGCCATACAGGCACAGCCCCGCCTCAAGCCGCAGGCTGTCGCGTGCGCCCAGACCGGCGGCCTCGCAATCCTCATGTGCCAGGAAGGCCTGTGTGATCTCGATCGCCTTGTCCTCGGGGATCGAGATCTCGTAGCCATCCTCGCCGGTATAGCCCAGGCGCGAGATGCGGCACTCGACACCGTTGATATCGGCCAGGGTGGTTTCCATGAACTTCAGGTCGCGGGCGGCAGGGCAGAGTTCCCCCACCACGTTTTCCGCCGCAGGACCTTGGACCGCAACCAGCGCACGGTCGAAGATCTCGGTCACTTCGACGCCGTCAAGGTTCGCTTTCATATGCGGAATGTCCTGATGGCGCAGCGCCGCGTTCACCACCACAAAGTAATGATCCCCAGCATTCGACACGATCAGATCATCCATGATCCCGCCTTCCGCGTTCGTAAAGAACCCGTACCGCGCCTTGCCTTCCTTCAGCGTCGCAAAGGCCTGCGGGCACAAAGCTTCCAGCTTCTCACCCACATTCTCACCGCGCAGGATCACCTGACCCATGTGAGACACATCAAACACCGCCGCCTTCTCACGGCACTGCTTATGCTCCCCCATGATCCCCAAAGGATACTGAACAGGCATCTCCCAACCAGCAAAATCAACCATCTTGCCGCCAAGCTCGACGTGATGGTCATACAACGGCGTGCGCTTCGGTGTGGTCAT
>NZ_WQFL01000024.1:0-5668 GCF_013034175.1 Ruegeria sp. HKCCA5463 | reverse complement strand
GCCCCGAAGGTCCCCGGTTCAAAATATCTAAGGCCCCGGAACGAATCCGAGGCCGTAAGATTGGGTGCGTGAAACAGGGTTGGGAGTGGGTGTCTATAGGGGAATACATCCTTAAAAACCTTAGTTTTGAAGAGGCGTTAACCGCAAAATAACCCGAGCCGCACCTATTGTTGCAATCCAGACAGAAAGCTTCAATTATTCAGTGAGTTACAAACACGTATCTTTTGAGGAAAAAATGGCATTACTGAATCAGTCCATGCAAGTGTATGGCAAGTTTGGAGAGTTCTTTGGTAAACTACGCGAAGGTCAAGCGCCGGAGAAGTTTTCTCGGGAGTTTCTCAAAGACCTAGGCTTTAAGTCTTCCAACTGGCATGCGGCCATTGGACTACTAAAGGGTCTTGGCTTTCTATCTTCTGATGGAGCGCCAACCAAAAAATATATGGAGTTTTTAGACCCTACGCGCTGGCAGATCGTGTTGGCCGAGGCTGTTAAAGAAGCCTACAGCGACATCTTTGTTATGAAAAGGGAGCCTACATCGAACGACGTTCAAATGATCGCTGGAAAGTACAAAAGCACATACAATATGTCCGACACAGCTTCCGACCGAGCCGCAAGGACGTTTCTTGCGCTCTTAGATCTCTGCGACAAAGACACCCTTCTGGGTCAGACGCAACCGGATGTCGTTGGTTCATCTGAACTTGAGGACCACCCCGTTCCCGAGACCGCCCCGTCGCCTGTTCCCGCTTCCGTACAACATAGTAGTTCTCCGGCACAACACGCGACACCGCCGGCACCTATCGGCCTAAACTATAACATTCAGATTCACCTTCCTGCGACCAAAGACATCGAAGTGTACAACGCCATTTTTAAATCATTGAGGGAACACATCATTGAGTAGTTCCGTTAGAGATTTTGTGTTCCGCGGCCTTCTATTCGAGTCAGAATCTGAAGCATTCAGAAAGGCCGGTATCAAAGTGGGGGCTGATCTCGGAGCTTCCGAGGAACAATTGCTATTGGAGGCATTAAGCCCTTTTGGTGTAAAGCGGCGCAACGATGCATTGGAAATGGCTCGCCTTTATGCTGTCTTGCACGCATTTGAAAACGAAGTTCGCTCACTTATCAGAGATACTCTTGACGAAACAGTTGGTGTTGACTGGTGGGAAAAAGATGCTGTTCCAAAGAAGATTAGGACAATGGCTGAATCGCGACAATCAACAGCGGAAAAGGACTCATGGCTTGAAGGCGCCAAAGGGGATCGTCTTGAATTCGTCGATTTCGGGGATTTGGCCGCGATAATTATTCAGAATTGGTCACATTTTAAAGATACAATGCCTAGTCAGGATTGGATAGGACAGCGAATGACTGAACTCGAAAAAGCGCGGAATTTCGTGGCACACAACCGTATGCTTTTGCCGTCCGAGTTTCAGCGTATCTATATGTACATCTCAGACTGGAACAAAGTTGTCGGCCTTTAACTGCCAATGAACTTTGAGACCTAGCCGACAAAAAAACCCCCGCCTTTCGGCGGGGGTTTTCATCTCTCTCCAAAGACGGGTTCGATCAGAGACCGGTGGATACGTCGATGGTGTTACCCTCTTCCAGGGTCACATATGCTTTTTTGACGTCTTTCCGACGGCCCAGCTGGCCGCGGAACCGCTTGACCTTGCCTTTGGTCACAGTGGTGTTCACCGCTTTGACCTTCACACCAAACAGCGCCTCGACGGCCTCTTTGATCTGCGGCTTGTTGCTGTCGATCGCCACTTCAAAGACAACCGCGCCGTTTTCGGACGCCATGGTCGACTTTTCGGTGATGATCGGCTTGCGGATCACGTCGTAGTGTTCTGCCTTCGCGCTCATTTCAGACGAGCCTCCAGTGCTTCGACAGCCGCTTTGGTGAGCACCAGGGTGTCACGCTTGAGGATGTCATAAACGTTTGCACCCATCGACGGCAGGATATCCAGACCTTCGATGTTGCGCGACGCCTTCAGGAAACCTTCGTTCACGGTCGCGCCGTCGATGACCAGAGCGCGTTTCCAGCCCAGGTTTGCAACCTGTTTGGCCAGAGCGGCGGTCTTGCCTTCGGCTTCGGCGTTCTCGATCACAACCAGTTCACCTGCCTTGGCTTTGGCCGACAGAGCGTGGCGCAGGCCAAGCTTGCGAAACTTTTTCGGCAGGTCGTGGCCGTGCGAACGAGGGGTCGGGCCCTTGTAGATACCACCCTTGCGGAAGATCGGCGCGTTGCGGTCACCATGGCGTGCGCCACCGGTGCCCTTCTGGCGATAGATCTTCTTGGTCGAGTAGCTGGTTTCCGAGCGGGTCTTGACCTTGTGGGTGCCAGCCTGCGCGTTGTTGCGCTGCCAACGGACCACACGGTGCAGGATGTCCGCACGCGGCTCGAGACCGAACAGATCGGCGTTCAGCTCGATGTCGCCGGCTTTGCCGCCGTCCAGTTTGATTACATCAAGTTTCATGCTTCACCACCTTCCGCGGGAGCTTCTTCCGCAGGTGCATCAGATGCAGCCGATTTCACAGCAGCCGGGAAAGGCAGGCCTTCCGGTGCTTTCTTCTTCACGGCGTCCTTGACGGTGACCCAGCCCGATTTCGGTCCGGGAACGGCGCCTTTGATGAAGACCAAACCACGCTCGGCGTCGGTTTTGACGACTTCCAGGTTCTGGGTGGTGACACGGGCAGCACCCATGTGACCGGCCATCTTCTTGCCTTTGAAAACCTTGCCCGGGTCCTGACACTGACCGGTCGAACCGTGCGAACGGTGGCTGATCGAAACACCGTGCGAGGCGCGCAGGCCACCGAAGTTGTGGCGCTTCATCGCACCGGCAAAGCCTTTACCGATCGATGTGCCCGATACGTCAACCTTCTGACCTTCCAGGAAGTGTTCTGCCGAAATCTCGGCACCCACTTCGATCAGGCCATCTTCGGAGACGCGGAACTCGGCCAGCTTACGCTTGGGCTCGACCTTGGCAGCGGCATAGTGGCCGCGCATGGCCTTCGAGGTGCGTTTCGCCTTGGCGGCACCGGCGCCCAGCTGAACGGCGGTGTAGCCGTCTTTGTCAGCGGTGCGCTGTGCAACGACCTGCAGGTTGTCCAGGTGAAGAACGGTCACAGGGATCTGCTTGCCGTCTTCCATGAACAGGCGGGTCATGCCAACTTTTTTTGCGATAATACCAGAGCGCATTCTCATACCCTCCGATTACGACTGCAACTTGATCTCGACGTCCACACCAGCAGCGAGGTCGAGCTTCATCAGCGCGTCAACGGTCTGGGGGGTCGGATCAACGATGTCGAGAAGACGCTTGTGCGTGCGGATCTCGAACTGGTCGCGGGATTTCTTGTCAACGTGAGGGCCACGGAGAACCGTGAACTTCTCGATCTTGTTCGGCAGCGGGATCGGTCCGCGCACGTTCGCGCCGGTCCGCTTGGCAGTGTTGACGATCTCTTGCGTGCTGGCATCCAGAACGCGATAGTCAAATGCCTTCAGCCGAATACGGATGTTTTGGCTTTGCATATTAACAGCCTTTTATTCAGGCGTTGGAGTTGAGAGGAGGACAGACGCGCATCGCCAACCCTCATCGAACCCAAAAGGCGGGAATCACCCCGCCTTGATGTTCTTATTGAGAACCCGCGCGTACTATAGCGACCTGAGCGTTTTTGCAAGAGGCAAATGCCAGAATGAAAACCTTCTATTCACCTCCAGAAACGCCATTGGTTAACCATGGACTTTCGACCTTCATTCCTTGGTAAACCGCGTGCAGAAAAAGATGCGCAATAACTGGATCACTGGAAAACGGAGAAAAACGCATCTTTCCCTCTCTGACACCTTCTTCAGCTTTGTAAACAACCTCATCACCTTTGACGGTTACAAGCACTTTGAGCTCGGCTAGGGTCTCTGGATCGACCGTCGTGGGATCGTCAGACAAGATCACAAAGTCTGCAACTTTTCCAACTTCAATCGACCCCTTCTCGTTTTCCTCAAAATGCTGCCACGCAGGCCAAATTGTCATGGCCTTAAGTGCAGTCATGACGTCCACCCTTTGATGCGGCCCCAGTATGTCGCCCGAACGAGTGCGGCGAGTGACCGTCGCGGCAAGAACCCGCATACTGTCGGGAAACGCGACCGGGGCATCGTGATGTGTGCCGAACATCATGTCCCTTTCTCGCAGCCATCCCGTGGGTGAGATGTTGTCGGCATTGACCGGTCCCACAGTATGATCCCGGTGCCAATCGCCCCAATAGAACGTGTGCATCGGGAAAAGCGACGGGAACACGCCAAGCCGTTTGAAACTGGCAACCTGATCCTCCCTCAGAAACTGGCCGTGTATCAGAACGGGGCGGTTGCCCGGGTCGCCATACTTGATCTGCGCTTCTTCAAGGGCCGCAATCAGCATATCGGATGCTCCTTCGCCGTTGGAATGCACAAGGATCTGGAAGCCGTTCTCATAACACCAGTTCACCGCGTCCTGAAGCTGCTCCATCGTTATGGCGGCATATCCGGCATACCCGGCGGCATAATTTCCAACCGGATTGTAATAGGGTCGATCCCGCAAGGCTGTGAAACCCTGCGGTGAACCGTCGATTGTCAGCTTGCAACCCCCAACCCGGACCCGGTTCTCATAGTCTGCGGATGTGTTTTCTCTGATGAACTCCCGAGCTTCCAAAACGTCTGGAAACGCGACCACGTCGATGGGCAGCCCTTCTTCGGCTGCAACTTTCCTGAGAACCTCGACAATCTCACCGGACGATCGGCCTTCTTGTCCGGTTGTATATCCAAACTTAGCCCAAAGCTCTGTTCCGGCCTTCGCGAATGCCGCCAAGCCTTTCTCACCCAGATTTCCAAGCATGGGAACAAGAACCGAAAAGAACGCGTATTCTTCCAGAACGCCGTTGGGCTCACCAGCTTCATCGCGCTGAATCACACCGCCCGGAGGTGCTTCTGAGGTGGCGGTGATACCTGCCAACTCCAGAGCTTTTGAATTTGCGACCCCCAAATGCCCGGATTGATGAATGATGATGGCCGGCAAGTCTTGGGACACCATATCCAGTTCTTGCCGTGTCGGGTGACGCAGCTCTTTCAGCTGCGCGTTGTCGTAACCAAAGCCAACGATCATTTTCACCTGCTCAACGGCTTCCGCATTCTCAGCGACCCAGGTGGACAGCGTTGATTGCAGGCTTGCGATATCAACGACATCTCCATCCGGCGGCGCGAGGAGGTTGGCTGACAGTGCCTGCAAACCTCCCATGACAACATGCCCGTGGCTGTCCACAAAGCCCGGCAGCATCGCGCGTCCGTTCAGATCGAAGGTTTCCGTTCCATCACCTTGATACGCAGATAGATCAGACAGCGATCCGACGGCCAGAATACGCCCGTCTTTGACTGCAACCGCTTCGGCAGAGGGGCCTTCGTCATTCATTGTGACGATTGGACCGCCAAGATAAATGCGATCCGCGATTTGTTGGGACGATGCCGAGGTTGATGAAAACGCGATTGCTGCGACAAGACAGAGTAAACGTGCCGATACGTGCATCTTATGACCTCTTTCGAATTGCAATGCTTCAATACGGAAAAGGGTAGCATCTCGGTGTGCGTTTACGAAAATGAAAAAGGGCGCCCCGCGGGGCGCCCTTTCCGTCTGATCATTCGCTTGCGCGAATT
>NZ_WQFL01000023.1:0-10068 GCF_013034175.1 Ruegeria sp. HKCCA5463 | reverse complement strand
TCCGCAGCGTCTGGCTGTTGGTGACAAAGTCGTGGCATCCGCCAAGGCCGACATCAAGCCGGGCAACGCAATGCCGTTCTCGGGCATGCCCATTGGTACCATCGTCCACAATATCGAGATGAAGCCTGGCAAAGGCGGTCAGATCGCACGTGCGGCCGGTACTTACGCTCAGTTCGTTGGTCGCGATGGCGGCTACGCTCAGATCCGTCTGAGCTCGGGCGAGCTGCGCATGGTCCGTCAGGAATGCATGGCCACCGTTGGTGCCGTGTCCAACCCCGACAACTCGAACCAGAACCTCGGTAAAGCCGGTCGTATGCGCCACAAGGGCGTTCGTCCGTCGGTTCGTGGTGTTGCAATGAACCCGATCGATCACCCGCACGGTGGTGGTGAAGGTCGTACCTCGGGTGGCCGTACACCGGTTACACCGTGGGGTAAGGACACCAAGGGTAAGCGTACCCGCAACAAGAACAAAGCGTCCCAGAAGCTGATCATCCGCTCGCGGCACGCCAAGAAGAAGGGACGTTAATCTATGTCTCGCTCTGTTTGGAAGGGTCCTTTCGTCGATGCTTATGTGCTTAAAAAAGCCGAAGCAGCGCGCGAGTCGGGCCGCAACGAAGTCATCAAGATCTGGTCGCGTCGTTCCACCATTCTGCCCCAGTTCGTGGGTCTGACCTTTGGTGTGTACAATGGCCAGAAGCATATCCCGGTAAACGTCACGGAAGACATGATTGGTCAGAAGTTCGGTGAATACTCGCCAACTCGTACCTATTATGGTCACGCCGCAGACAAAAAAGCGAAGCGGAAGTAAGTCATGGGCAAGGAAAAGAACCCCCGCCGCGTGGCTGAAAACGAAGCAATGGCGAAAACTCGCATGCTTCGCACCAGCCCGCAGAAACTGAACCTGGTTGCGCAAATGATCCGCGGCAAGAAAGTCGAGAAGGCTCTGACCGACCTGACTTTCTCGAACAAGCGTGTCGCGCAGGACGTCAAGAAGTGCCTGCAGTCCGCAATCGCGAATGCCGAAAACAACCACAACCTGGACGTTGACGAACTGATCGTCGCCGAAGCTTGGGTTGGCAAGAACCTGGTCATGAAGCGCGGTCGCCCGCGTGCCCGTGGCCGTTTCGGCAAGATCATGAAGCCGTTCTCGGAGATCACCATCAAGGTGCGTCAAGTTGAGGAGCAAGCCTAATGGGACATAAAGTCAATCCGATCGGCATGCGCCTTCAGGTCAACCGCACCTGGGACAGCCGCTGGTACGCTGACACCAAGGATTACGGTGATCTTCTGCTGGAAGACATCAAGATCCGTGAGTTCATTCAGAAAGAGTGCAAGCAGGCCGGTGTTGCACGTGTGATCATCGAACGTCCGCACAAGAAGTGCCGCGTAACGATCCACACCGCACGTCCGGGTGTCATCATCGGCAAGAAAGGTGCAGACATCGAAGTTCTGCGCAAAAAGCTTGCTGGTATGACCGACAGCGAACTGCACCTGAACATCGTCGAAGTGCGCAAGCCCGAGCTTGACGCGCAGCTGGTTGCCGAGTCGATCGCTCAGCAGCTGGAACGTCGTGTTTCGTTCCGTCGCGCAATGAAGCGCTCGGTTCAGAACGCCATGCGCATGGGCGCCCTGGGTATCCGGGTGAACGTCGCTGGCCGTCTGGGCGGCGCCGAAATCGCACGGACCGAATGGTATCGCGAAGGCCGCGTGCCTCTGCATACCCTGCGTGCCGACATCGATTACGCACATGCCGAAGCGATGACTCCTTACGGGATCATCGGGATCAAGGTCTGGATCTTCAAAGGTGAGATCATGGAGCACGATCCGCAGGCACGTGACCGTAAAGCACAGGAACTCCAGGACGGCCCTGCACCTCGTGGTGCTGGTGGCGGTCGTCGCTAAGGAGGGAAAGATATGCTTCAACCAAAGCGTACTAAATTCCGCAAGATGCACAAAGGCCGGATCAAGGGCGAAGCCAAGGGCGGCTCTGATCTGAACTTTGGCACCTACGGTCTGAAAGCCCTGCAACCCGAGCGCGTCACCGCACGTCAGATCGAAGCTGCACGTCGTGCCATGACCCGTCACATGAAACGTCAGGGTCGTGTCTGGATCCGTATCTTCCCCGACACTCCGGTCACTGCAAAGCCGATCGAAGTTCGTATGGGTAAAGGTAAGGGTTCGGTGGACCGCTGGGTTTGCAAGGTCAAGCCCGGCCGCGTGATGTTCGAGATCGACGGCGTCAATGACGACATCGCCCGCGAGGCCCTGCGCCTTGCCGCGATGAAGCTGCCGATCAAGACCCGCGTCGTGGTTCGCGAAGACTGGTAAGCGATTGGGGCCTAGGCCCCGTTCGTGACAAAATTGACCCCCGTCGGGAAACCGACGGGGGTTATCATTTGGGGGCGCTGCCCCCGCCGCGGCAAGCCGCGACTCCCCCGGGATATTTAGCGCCAGATGAAGCAGGGGATCCGGATTTCATCTGGCAAAAAATATCCTGGAGCGCGAGGCAGAGCCTCGCAAATGAGCCATCGCAATCGCGATGAAGCTGGGTTAAGAGGGCGCTATGGCACAGATTGAATCACTCTTCGTAACCCGTCTTTATCGCGCAGCCCTGTCCGAGTTCGGTCCCGCGATCGATGCGGAAGAGTTGGAAAACTCCTGCCTTGTCATCGCCGAGGATGACGAGGCCGGGCAGGAGTGGTGTGAGGAAAACGGCTATCCCGGCTATACCAGCTATGCCTCGCTGACCGACCTGCCCTGGCGCTTCCCGATCTTCGCCGATCTGGTGAAGGTACTGGATCAGCACGTGGCGGCGTTTGCCAAGGATCTGGAGTTCGATCTGGGCGAGGCCGCGTTGAAACTGGAGGACCTTTGGATCAACATCCTGCCCGAGGGTGGCATGCACTCCAGCCACCTGCACCCGCACAGTGTGATCTCGGGCACGACGTATGTAGCGATGCCCGAAGGGGCGAGCGCGCTGAAACTGGAGGACCCCCGTTCAGGCCGCATGATGGCCGCGCCGACGCGCCTGAAAGGCGGGCGGCGGGATTTGCAGCCATTCATCTACATGAAACCGCAGGTGGGGGATGTCCTGCTTTGGGAAAGCTGGCTTCGCCACGAGGTCCCGATGAACATGGCCGAGGAAGAGCGGATATCTGTCAGTTTTAACTATCGGTGGGACTGAACGCTCCCACCGAATAACGGCATCTTGAATGCAGGCGAACACCGTTAGCACTCCGCCCAGAATGAACGAAAGCCCTGTCAGGCGGCAGGTGAAGGCCAAGAAAATTCTGGACGGAACGCTTCATATACCGGTCGTCCGTCATCAGGCTTGGGGTACCCTTTGCTGTCATCGTAAAACGCGTGGTAAGTCGCTGCAGGAAACTTGCTGTCATCATACCCCATCACGTTGGGTACAGCCACGCGTATGCGTTTTTGCTTATCATCCAGCATCAGCGCGGCCCCGCACTCAGAACAGGTGCAAAGCTCTAAAGGGCCATCGGGATTGTTGGCGTTGAATGGTTGACGGTTCATCTTATCTTCGGGGTCTGCTGACAGGTCTGTGTAGTTAAAGAACGCAACATGGGTTGTGTGCTGTCCGGTCACGGACTTACAGACATCACAGTGGCATTCATGGTTGTCTATCGGTTCTGCCGTCGCGACTATCTTGACGTGTTCACATCCTCCTGAATATGGGCTGGTCATTTTCTTACCTCCTCTGTGAACTTCAAACCTTTGTGGGCCTGTTCTATTGGGCGCCGAACGCGGCCCGTTGGCAATACAGACCTTGGCCTGAGTTTGGATGAGGAATACTTCGCGGAAGTTTCGTGATTGGTAACCCGTTCGGCGACCGAGAGCATCCAATTCCCTCGCCTTAAAGAAGACGTCAAACTTTCCCTTGCCCCCCACTCCCTAAACCCTTATACGGCGGCATCCTGCGTGTCGCCCGGCGTTGTCGGGCGATTCGCATGTCTATCATTCATCCACCAGGTCCAAGGTGACCCGTGTACGGGGCCTTCTGGTGTTTTGAGCAAAGGAAAAAGGCGATGAACGCCCAAGAACTGCGTGAAAAGACCCCGGACCAGCTCCGCGAGGAACTGGCCAACCTGAAGAAAGAAAGCTTTAACCTGCGCTTTCAACAGGCAACCGGTCAGCTGGAAAACACAGCCGGCATCAAAGCGGCCCGCCGCAATGCTGCCCGCGTTAAAACCATTCTGAACGAAAAGGCCGCTGCTGCGGCATCGGAGGAGTAATCCCATGCCCAAGCGTATCCTGTCCGGAGTAGTAACCAGCGACGCCAACGAGCAGACCGTGACTGTTTCGGTTGAACGCCGTTTCAAGCACCCGCTGCTGCACAAAACCGTTCGTAAGTCCAAGAAATACCGGGCTCATGACGAAAAGAACGCCTTCAAGGTCGGCGACACTGTACGCATCATCGAATGCGCGCCGAAATCGAAGACGAAACGTTGGGAGGTTCTGGAGGCGTAAGCCCCCAGAATTTTCCATTTGTCGAAACCCTGGGGGAATTAACAAGACCAGCCCCCACAGGTCGGGAGAAACCACATGATCCAGATGCAGACCAATCTGGATGTCGCTGACAACTCCGGCGCTCGCCGAGTTCAGTGCATCAAGGTCCTGGGTGGTTCCAAGCGTAAATACGCCTCCGTCGGCGACATCATTGTCGTCTCGGTGAAGGAAGCCATCCCGCGCGGTCGCGTGAAGAAAGGTGACGTCCGCAAGGCCGTCGTCGTACGCACCGCCAAGGAAGTCCGTCGCGAAGACGGCACCGCGATCCGTTTCGATCGCAACGCCGCCGTCATCCTGAACAACAACAACGAGCCGATCGGTACCCGTATCTTTGGCCCCGTTGTTCGTGAACTGCGCGGCAAGAACTTCATGAAAATCATCTCGCTGGCTCCGGAGGTGCTGTAATCATGGCTGCTAAACTCCGCAAAGGCGACAAGGTCGTCGTGCTGGCCGGCAAGGACAAGGGCAAAGAGGGCACCATTTCCTCGGTTGACCCCAAAGCCGGAAAAGCTGTTGTTGATGGCATCAACATCGCCATCCGTCACACCCGCCAGTCGCAGAACTCGCAAGGTGGTCGTCTGCCTCAGGCAAACCCGATCGACCTGTCGAACCTGGCACTGCTGGACAAGAACGGCAAAGCGACCCGCGTTGGCTTCCGCATGGAAGGTGAAAAGAAGGTCCGCTTCGCCAAGACCACAGGGGACGTAATCGATGCTTGATAACGCAACCTACACCCCGCGTCTGAAAACTCAGTACGTTGAAACCATCCGTGCCGCTCTGAAAGAAGAGTTCGGTTACAAGAACGACATGCAGCTGCCCAAGCTGGAGAAGATCGTTCTGAACATCGGCTGTGGTGCCGAGGCCGTCAAAGACTCGAAGAAAGCGAAAGCTGCGGTAGAGGATCTGACTGCGATTGCCGGTCAAAAGGCCGTTGCAACCAAGGCGAAGAAGTCGATCGCGGGCTTCCGCGTCCGTGAGGACATGCCGCTGGGCGCAAAAGTGACCCTGCGTGGTGACCGGATGTACGAATTCTTGGATCGTCTGATCACCATCGCGCTGCCGCGCGTGCGTGACTTCCGCGGTGTAAAGCCTTCTTTCGATGGTCAGGGCAACTTTGCCATGGGCATGAAAGAGCACATCGTTTTCCCGGAAATCGATTTCGACAAGGTCGACGAGGTCTGGGGCATGGATATCGTAATTGCCACCACAGCGAAAACCGACGCTGAAGCAAAGGCACTGTTGAAAGCGTTCAACATGCCGTTCAACGCGTAAGCGCCGGGAGGATTGAGACATGGCTAAAAAAGCAATGATCGAACGCGAAAAGAAGCGCGAACGCCTGGTGGCCAAATATGCCGCAAAGCGTGCCGAGCTGAAAGAAATCGCGAATGACGAGAGCAAGCCGATGGAAGAGCGCTTCAAGGCGCGTCTGAAACTGGCGAAGCTGCCGCGCAACAGCTCGGCCACTCGTCTGCACAACCGCTGTCAGCTGACAGGTCGTCCCCACGCTTACTACCGTAAGCTGAAGGTCAGCCGTATCGCGCTGCGCGAGCTGGGTTCTGCTGGTCAGATCCCCGGCATGGTGAAATCGAGCTGGTAAGGGAGACATAGATATGAATGATCCTATCGGCGATATGCTCACCCGTATCCGCAACGCGCAAATGCGCGGCAAGTCCACCGTTTCCACCCCGGCTTCCAAGCTGCGCGGTTGGGTTCTGGACGTGCTGGCGGACGAAGGCTACATCCGTGGCTATGAAAAGACGACCGGTGAAAACGGTCATCCGGCCATCGAAATCAGCCTGAAATACTACGAAGGCACCCCTGTCATTCGCGAACTGAAGCGGGTCTCGAAGCCCGGCCGTCGCGTATACATGGGCGTCAATGACATCCCGCAGGTCCGTCAGGGGCTGGGTGTGTCGATTGTCAGCACTCCGAAAGGTGTGATGTCGGACGCAAACGCTCGCTCCAACAATGTTGGCGGCGAAGTGCTCTGCACCGTCTTCTAAGGAGGTCTGCAATGTCTCGTATTGGTAAAAAACCGGTCGAGCTGCCCAGCGGCGTTACCGCCACTGTGTCGGGTCAGACCATCGAAGTGAAAGGTCCGAAAGGCACCCGCAGCTTTACCGCCACCGACGACGTAACGCTGTCGGTTGAAGACAACGTGGTCAAGATCGACCCCCGCGGCATGTCCAAACGTGCTCGTCAGCAATGGGGCATGAGCCGCACCATGGTTGCCAACCTGGTAACCGGTGTGACAACCGGCTTCAAAAAAGAGCTGGAGATCCAGGGTGTTGGTTACCGGGCTCAGATGCAGGGCAACACCCTGAAGCTGAACCTGGGCTACAGCCACGATGTTGATTTCACTGCTCCGGAAGGTGTCACCATCACCGCCCCGAAGCAGACCGAGATCGTTGTGGAAGGTATCGACCAGCAGCTGGTGGGCGAAACCGCGGCCAAAATCCGCGAATGGCGCCGCCCCGAGCCTTACAAAGGCAAAGGCATCCGCTACAAGGGCGAGTTCATCTTCCGCAAGGAAGGCAAGAAGAAGTAAGGACGAACACAATGGCAAACAGCAAAAGAACCCTGTTTCTGAAGCGCCGCCTGCGCGTTCGGAACAAACTTCGCAAGGTCAACGCGGGTCGTCCGCGTCTGTCCGTACACCGTTCGAACAAGAACATCTCTGTTCAGTTGATCGACGACGTGCGTGGCGTGACCCTGGCCTCGGCCTCGACCCTGGAAAAGGATCTAGGCGTTGTTGGCAAAAACAACATCGATGCGGCGACCAAAGTCGGCGCGGCCATTGCAGAGCGTGCCAAGAAGGCAGGCGTCGAAGAGGCCTATTTCGATCGTGGTGGCTTCCTGTTCCACGGCAAGGTGAAGGCTCTGGCCGACGCTGCGCGTGAAGGTGGTCTGAAGATCTAAGACCTGCGGGCGGGTTTCGATCCGCCCCGATGATCCGGGGGCCTCGGCAACAGTCGGGGCTCACTTGGATTGAAGAAACGGCGCCGTATGCGCCACATGAGAAAAGGGATGCCAAATGGCAGAACGTGAAAACCGTCGGGGCCGTGGCCGCGACCGTGAGGAAGCACCGGAATTTGCAGATCGTCTGGTTGCGATCAACCGCGTGTCGAAAACCGTAAAAGGTGGTAAGCGCTTTGGCTTCGCCGCTCTGGTGGTTGTCGGCGATCAGAAAGGCCGCGTGGGCTTTGGCAAGGGTAAAGCGAAAGAAGTACCCGAGGCCATCCGCAAGGCGACCGAACAAGCCAAGCGTCAGATGATCCGCGTGCAACTGCGCGAAGGTCGGACCCTGCACCACGACATCGAGGGCCGTCACGGCGCCGGTAAAGTGGTTATGCGCACCGCACCTGAAGGTACCGGTATCATCGCCGGTGGTCCGATGCGTGCCGTGTTCGAAATGCTGGGCGTAAAGGACGTTGTGTCCAAGTCGCTGGGCTCGCAGAACCCGTACAACATGATCCGTGCCACCATCAACGGCCTGCAGAAAGAGCAAAGCCCGCGTTCGGTTGCACAGCGTCGTGGCAAAAAGGTTGCCGACATCCTGCCCAAGCGGGAAGAAGCACCAGCTGCTGCTGAAGCAGAAGCATAAGGAGAGCGACCCATGGCAAAAACCATCGTCGTCAAGCAAATCGGTTCCCCGATCCGTCGCCCCGCTGAACAGCGCGCTACCTTGATCGGTCTGGGCCTGAACAAGATGCACAAAACCCGTGAACTGGAAGACACTCCTTCGGTCCGCGGCATGGTCAACAAGATCCCGCATCTGGTTGAGATCATCGAAGAACGCGGCTAATCGCTAAATCTTCGCAGAGTTCGAAACGCCCCTGATATTTTTCAGGGGCGTTTTTTCTTGCGTTTAACTGCGTCTGACGTATCGTTTTGATCCATTTTGATTAAAGAGTGAGAAAAGATGAAACTGTTCCTATCCGCGCTTTGCGCGACGGCCATTGGTGTCTCAGCGCACGCAGCCTGCCCTAACAAGGCTCCAAAACTTTCGAAAAGCTATTTCTCAGACGGCGACCAGAAAGTGAACGCAGCCTGGCTCCAAAACAACCTAGCGGGACGCAAAGTCGTTTACACTGGCAAAGACACAGAAACATATTTTTCCGACGGAACCTACTCCTACAAAAGGGATGGCCAAACATGGAAAGCAAACTCATACAAATTCTATGACAACGGGATGCGTTGCATTGGGTATCAAAACCCCCGGTTTGATCTTTACGTCGTGAACAACGGCAAACTGATCCTGGTTAATGAACAAAAAGAGCGATACGAGGGGAAGATTAGGAAATAGTCGGTTTTTAGGGCATTTCGTACAGCTTTATCGCAAGGCGTTAGCACTGCCACACGGCCTGCGTTCAATAGGAGAAGCGCCCTTACGGCAGTTTCTGAGTGCTTCTGACGCAAGTACATAATATTCTGAATGTCTTGCGCGATCCGTATTGCGTTGGGATCAACCTTTGTCATACCGAAAACGCATAGCGGCTAGACCGAAACCTGTATTGTTAGCGATAACTATTAGCCCTATCTCAGCCTTGTCCAAACAAGGAACACAAAAGGTAACGTCAGGGAATTCGCCCTGATTTGAGAAAGGACCACAGAAATGACAACCGCAACACTGACAAATACCGGCTTCAACTTCGGCACCCGGATCATGGACATGATCGAACGGATCAAAACCGCACGCAAACGGGCCGCTGAATATCAGCGCACATACCGCGAACTGCAAAGCCTGACCAACCGCGAACTGGATGACATCGGCATCCGCCGCTGCGACATTGCAGATATTGCGCACAAGCATGTTTACTGCTCT
This sequence comes from Ruegeria sp. HKCCA5463, assembly GCF_013034175.1. Taxonomy (NCBI): domain Bacteria; kingdom Pseudomonadati; phylum Pseudomonadota; class Alphaproteobacteria; order Rhodobacterales; family Roseobacteraceae; genus Ruegeria; species Ruegeria sp. HKCCA5463. The sequence goes on along the minus strand of NZ_WQFL01000023.1, from coordinate 716 downwards.
TGATCGCGGATATCCCAGTGCAAGACACAAAGGCGCCGAACGGCGCCTTTTCTGTTTCCGGTAGAAGCCCGCAGAACGGTCATAGAGCGCCTGAGCGCTCCACAGTGCCGAAGTACGCTACCCCTACTGTATGACGCTAATATCGGGCCTATGCCCCCTTCTTGATGTCGAGCGGGGGTTATAGCGCTATCTCAAAGCTCGTGACTCGACCGTACATCGTAAGGCCGCATGTTGCGTGTGCACTCTGCTGACGCGCCGGGGGCCACCGGGCCCAATGGCCGCCTGCGGCAGCTGCTGGCGCATGACACGGGCCGAAACCACTTGAAACGCACGGTGTCCGGATTGGCATTGCACACTTGAACAGGTTGATCAGGTGGTTTTTCTTCTCCGCCTTTACCCGTGCACTGAATTGGGCCGAGCAGGCAATGCCCTGCGGGCGATTCTCAGTTCAACGGGCAGCCCAAAAGGGGACGTGGCAGGTACATGAAACCTGGGGATACGCAGGTGCAGATCAGCCCTTGCGTGTTCCAAAACCGCACCTGACGTCCAGCCATCTTTGCGGCGATCAAAAGTTTCGCGCTTAACCGTCGGCCTGCATCTCGATGTTGTGGACGATGGTACCGATGGGCATGCCCGAGAACGGCATTGCGTTGCCCGGCTTGATGTCAGCTTTCGCCGACGCGATGACCTTGTCACCAACAGCCAGACGCTGAGGC
>NZ_WQFL01000022.1:0-12818 GCF_013034175.1 Ruegeria sp. HKCCA5463 | reverse complement strand
TCGCCCGCCAGCGCCCGAAACCATCATACCAATGGATCGCAGGCCGACAATGCACTAACAATCAATTTGGACCAGTCAGATGAGGCTGCTCAGTCGCAGGACACGAAATTGCTCAGTAAGCATATATTGGCGCTTGGAGCGCAGGACGACGCCATCCTTCCACCGGATTGCCCGAACCGGTGAATCACGCTCAGCCAGGTTTTGGGTATCGAGTGAGTGGAAACCGCTCCTACCTAGATAACCTACCAAAGCAGACTGCTGTCCAGCTCGACAACCCGGGTTTATACTTGCTGTTTTTCCGGGAAACTCTTCGGTGTATTGCGGTTCAACTTCGAATGCTCCGCGACCAATTCAGCCAACTCTGGCCGGCATGAACCGCAGTTTGTTCCAGCTTGAAGGGCATCTCCGATATCGTCCGCATTGATCAAACGTTTGTCGCGAATGGCGCCGATGATGGTTTTTAGTCCGACCCCGAAACACGAACAGACAATTGGTCCACAGTCTTCAGAAGCAGCAGATGACCGGCCAGACAGTATCTGAATGAGCGAAACCTCAGGCAAACTTGCCAAATAGTCTCGCATCAGAATGATAGGTTGGCGGGAGACGAAAAGCGCTGCCAAGAGGCGCTGTCCGTCTGACAGCGCGATCCTATGCGCGCCGCGATTGGGGTCTTCGATTGAAGTCACCATGGCATCAGGTAGTCCAAACCACTCGCGGGCTTTGTGTTCCCAATCGTCGATGTCCTGCTTCCCTGCCAACTCCATCCTGTAGCCTTTGCCCGTTTTGCTCATTGCCCAGTATTCTGCCGTAGGCGAAGCCGCATCGACGGAAATGGCGAAGCCGTACCAGGAAGCATTCAGACGCCGCACAGAAACAGCCGTCGCCTTGCTTTCAGGCTGTCCAGATATCGGATCAGTCACACTTGGAACAAGCGCATCCACACGGGCTGAAGGTGCCGTTTCACCCGTCCAGTGAATTGGTGCGAACACTTGCCCGGGTGCGACAGCTTCCGAGATTCGAAGGCGAAAGACACCGCTTCCAACTGAGCTGTCGAGTTGGACCAAATCTGCGGCGCTAAGGCCCAACCGATCAACGTCCGTTGGATTCATGTCAACAAAAGGTTCGGAAAGGTGGGCTGATAAACGAGGCGACAAACCTGACCGTGTCATGGTATGCCACTGATCCCGGTTTCGCCCTGTGTTTAAATGAAACGGGAATTGTGCACAGGTTTTCACTTTGGGCGGCTTGTGAGAAACCGGAACAATACGCGCTTTGCCATCAGGATGAAAAAACTGTCCATCGCCAAAGAACCGCTTGTCGGTCGCACCAAGTGTCGTTGGCCATTGTGTGGGGCTCAGCGCATCATAGTCTTCATCCCCAATGTCGGACAACTCGGTAATATTGAAGTCCTTGCCAAAAGACGCCGCAAGTGAGGTCATGCTCGCGTATTCTCTGAAAATCTGCGCCGGAGACTCGTAGTTAAATGCCTCTTCCCAACCCATCCTACGGCCGACCTCGGCCAAGATATCCCAGTCCGAGCGGGCTTGCCCCGGAGGGCTCAAAACGGCACGTTGTCTGCTTATCGTGCGATCTGAATTGGTTACAGTCCCCGATTTTTCTGCCCATCCCGCCGCTGGCAGCAGCACGTCTGCGATACGCGCGGTATCTGTCCGCGCGGTCAGGTCGCTGACAACTGTAAATGGGCAGTTTTCAATAGCTGCGCTCACTCTGTCCGCGTCCGGCATGGTAGCCGCAGGGTTGGTGTGGATGATCCAGAGCGCCTTGATCTGACCGTCTTCGATGGATCGGAACAGATCGACCGCTTTTAATCCTTGCCTCCGAGGGATGTTGGGCGAATTCCAAAATTGTTTAACCGCCTGACGATGGTCCTCGTTTTCAATGTCCAGATGGCAAGCGAGCGTATTGGCCAGACCACCCACCTCTCGACCGCCCATGGCGTTAGGCTGACCTGTGACCGAGAACGGCCCCATCCCTTCGCGACCAATTCGACCGGTGGCCAGATGGCAATTCAAGATCGCATTGACCTTGTCGGTACCGCTGGAAGACTGGTTTACACCCTGACTAAAGACCGTAACGACCCGCTCAGTCCCGATCCACAAATCGCAAAACGCGTCAATCTCAGATGGGCTGAGCCCCGTCTCGTCAGGATCGTCAAGCTGCGCCAGTTCGAGGGCTTCAGAGAACCCATTGCTTCGTTCCAGGAATTCGGCGGATACATGGCCGGTCTGGTGAATTCTGCAAAGCAATCGGTTGAAAAGCGCTACGTCGCTGCCTGGCTGAAGCGCCAGATGAAGGTCCGCCTGATCACAACTCGCTGTGCGGCGTGGGTCAATGACCATGATCTTCGTGCCACGCGCCTGACGCGCCGCCATGATCCGCTGATAGAGAACGGGATGACACCAGGCAAGGTTTGAACCAACCAGCACAACTAAGTCAGCGTGATCCAGATCTTCATAAGTTCCGGGCACTGTATCGGTTCCGAAGGCGCGTTTATGCCCGGCCACAGTTGACGCCATACACAACCGCGAATTGGTGTCGATATTGGCTGAGCCGATGAAGCCTTTCATCAACTTGTTGGCAACATAGTAATCCTCGGTCAGCAATTGGCCCGAGACGTAAAAAGCTACGCTGTCCGGTCCGAACTCTCTGATCGTGGCCGAAAAGCGATCGGCAACCAACTGCAGCGCATCATCCCAACGGGTGTCCTGGCCGAACGCGCGTGGGGCCAACAACCGGTGGTCTAGACCCACGGTTTCGTCCAAAGCCAACCCTTTCGAGCATAGACGCCCGTAATTGGCCGGGTGGTCCGGGTCGCCTCGCACGGTAAGACCACCGGCACCATTGGGGCGCAAAAGAACACCGCAGCCGACGCCGCAATAGGCACATGTTGACCGGACCTCTGGCAGGCCAGTTCCGTCCATCAGGCCGCACTCCGCCGGGTGACGGCGCTGTCGTCAAGCAGGATGCGCCCATCTTCCAAACGTACGGGGTAGGTGGTGATGCGACCATCATCTGCGCCCTGAGCCTCGCCCGTATTCAAGTCGAAAACCCAGTTGTGCAGCGGGCAGGTGACCGACTGGCCGTGGACGATGCCTTCAGACAAAGGGCCACCCTTATGGGGGCAGCTATTGGTTGCGGCGTACACTTCAGCCTCAGCAGTACGGAATACGGCGATGCAGCCGATATGGGTTTTCACCAACCGCGCCCCGCGTAAGGGAACCTCGTCGATATGTCCGATGTCGATCCAGCTCATTCCGCTGCCTCCAGTGTGAAATCTGCAATCGGCGCGTAGGTCTGCGCTTTTTCTTTGACGTGTTCGGCCCACGGGTCTTTACGGTAGATGCTTTGCGACAGCTCGAACCTGGCGACCATGGCGGTGCGGTTTTCAAGGTCGTCCACGACCTGAGCTTTGACCCAGTCCATGCCGACCTTGCCTAGCCATTTATACATTCGATCCAGATATTTGCCGCCTTCGCGATAGGCTTGCGTGACGGCCATCACCACCTCAATCGCTTCGCCTTCGGTCTGGACCTGGCACAGCAATTCGGTCTCTTTCACGTCCATACCGGCGGCCCCTCCGATACTGATCTGATAGCCTGAGTCCACGCAGACAACGCCGATATCCTTGCAAGTCGCCTCAGCGCAGTTGCGAGGACAGCCCGACACGGCCAGCTTCAGCTTATGCGGAGTCCAAGACCCCCACAGGATTTTCTCAAGCTTGATGCCGAGGCCGGTGCTGTCCTGCGTGCCGAACCGGCAATGATCGGTTCCGACGCAGGTTTTGACCGTCCGCAGGCCCTTGGAATAGGCGTGACCCGAGACCAGACCGGCCCTGTTCAGATCCGACCAGATCGCAGGCAGGTCTTCACCCTTCACGCCCAGCAGATCGATGCGTTGGCCGCCGGTGACCTTTACGGTTGGCACGTCGTACTTGTCGGCGGCGTCGGCAATGGCACGCAGTTCTTCGGGGGTGGTGATCCCGCCCCACATGCGCGGCACTACGCTGAACGTACCGTCTTTCTGAATATTCGCGTGTTTGCGTTCGTTAACGAAGCGGCTTTGTGGATCATCCTGATATTCCAGTGGCCAATCCGCCAGAAGGTAATAGTTGATCGCCGGGCGGCAGACATGACAGCCGTTGGGCGTATTCCAGCCGAGTTCCTGCCAGACTGCGGCCTGGCTTTTCAGTTCCTGCCCTTTGATCAGACGGCGTACATCTTCATGCGTCAGGTCGGTGCAACCACAGATCGGTTGTGCGGCTGGCATCTGGAACGCATCGCCCAAAGTGACCTGCAGGACCTGTTCGACCAGACCCGAACATGTTCCGCAGGAAGCGCTGGCCTTGGTACTTGCCCGCACCGCGCCCAGATCGCCAGCCCCTGAATGGATCGCCTCGACAATGTCGCCTTTGCATATGCCGTTGCAGCCGCAAATCTCCGCCTCAGGCGGCAATGCTGCAACGGCTGAGAGAGGGTCCGCGGTGTCGCCCCCCTGGTAGGCCGGGCCAAAGATCAGCGTCTCACGCATGTCTTCGATGCTGGTGCCATCCTTGATCAGGCCTAAAAACCAGCCGCTGTCGGCCGTGTCACCGTACATGACAGCGCCGATCAGACGGTCCTGTTCGATCACAAGACGCTTGTAGACGCCCCGCGATGGGTCGCGGAACACGATATCCTCACGCCCCGGTCCATCTGCGAAATCGCCAGCGCTGAACAGATCGCAGCCGGTGACTTTCAACTTCGTTGAAAGAGTTTTTTGCTCAAACGCGGCCTCTTTATCCAACAAGGTATGCGCCGCCACTTTCGCCTGATCGTAGAGCGGCGCGACAAGACCAAAGACCTCTCCGTTATACTCGACGCACTCACCCACAGCATAAATTTCCGGATCCGAGGTCAACATTTGGTCATCCACATGAATGCCACGCCCGGTGGCCAGACCGGCCTCCTGCGCCAGCGCTGTATTGGGACGGATGCCAACGGCCATGACCAGCAGATCACAGGGCAGCTCGGTCCCGTCGTCCAGCAAAAGTGCGCGGACCTTGCCATCTTGCCCAAGGATTTCCTTGGAGTTCGCCTGTAGGCAGATCTTGATTCCTTTGTCTTCCAGCGACTTCTTCAGCAGGTAGCCTGCGGCTTCATCCAACTGACGCTCCATCAGGTGGCCCATGATATGCACCACGGTGACGTCAACGCCGTGCGCGGCCATGCCCGCCGCAGCTTCAAGCCCCAGCAAGCCGCCACCGATCACGACGACCTTGTTGTCGGTGCCCATGTCCATCATCTGCTGGGTGTCTTCCAGGTCGCGATAGGCGATGACACCGTCCAGATCATGACCGGGCAGGGGGATGATGAACGGGTTTGACCCGGTTGCGATCACCAGCTTGTCGTAGGGAAGGTGTCCGTGCACGCCCTCGACAACCTTCATCTCGCGGTCGATCTTTGCAACTTTCTCACCGAACCGGCAAGCAATCCCCCGCTCGGCGTACCAGGCGTCATCATGTGTGACGATCTCTTCATAAGTCTTCTCACCCGACAGAACCGGGCTCAGCATGATGCGGTTGTAGTTCCCGCGGGGCTCGGCGTTGAACAGGGTGATGTCGAACGCATCCGGCGCGGCGTCGGTCAGGTGTTCTAGCACCCGGCCCGAGGCCATGCCTGCGCCGATGACAACAAGTCTTTGTTTCATGGTTTCACTCCGCTGCAATCGCCTTGGGGGCGGGCGTTTTTGGCTTGGCGCCGTGTTCGTATTCTTCGAGGAAATCGAGGACCTCCTGCCGGTAGGCGTAGTAGTCCGGATGCTCCAACAGCGCTTTGCGGGTGCGCGGGCGCGGCAGGTCGACCTTGGTGATCTTGCCTATGGTCGCTTGTGGGCCATTGGTCATCATCACCACGCGATCGGCCAGCAGGATCGCCTCATCCACGTCATGGGTCACACAGATTGCGGTGACCTTGGTGCGGGACCAGACCTCCATCAACACTTCCTGCAATTCCCAGCGGGTCAGACTGTCGAGCATCCCGAAGGGCTCATCCAACAGCAGCAGCTTGGGCGATAGGGCAAAGGCGCGTGCGATGCCGACGCGTTGTTTCATGCCGTTCGACAGGTCGCTCGCGGATTTGTCCATCGCATCGGCCAGACCGACGCGTTCCAGATAGTATTCAACGACATCCTGACGCTCGGCGATGCTGGCCTTGGGATAGACTTTGTCGACCCCGATCGCGACGTTTTCCTTGGCAGTTAGCCATGGGAACAGGTTGGGGGATTGGAACACCACGGCGCGTTCTGGATCAGCCCCCTCGACATGACGACCATCCAGCTTGATCGCGCCCTTCGATATATCGTTCAGCCCCGCAGCCATGGTCAGAACCGTAGATTTTCCGCAACCTGAATGGCCGATCAGCGAGATGAACTCGCCCTTATCGATCTTCAGATCGAAATCCTCAACAACGGTCAGAGGGCCCTTGGGCGTCGGGTAGACTTTATGAAGCTGTGAGAAGTCGAGGAAACGACTCTCGATCATCCCCTTTTGTGCCTCGGCCACCGCCGTTGGCACTCCATGGATCGGTGTAACATCGGGCAGTATGCGCGAACCTTCGACCTTGGCTTCGATCCCCACATCCATCAGGTACTTGGTGACGTCGGCGCGTAGACGCTTGAACGTCTCGTCGTTGTTCATTGCACCGCGTTCGCGAGGGCGCGGGATCGATACGCGGAATTCCTGGCCCAACGTACCATCGGGGTTCAAGGCGATGATCCGGTCGGCCAGAATGATCGCCTCGTCCACGTCATTGGTGATCAGAACGCAGGTCTTTTTGTCGGCCTCCCAGATATATTCGATCTCATCCGCCAGATTGGCACGGGTGAGCGCGTCGAGCGCCGACAGAGGCTCATCCAGCAACAAAACCTCGGGGTTCATCGACAAGGCACGCGCCACGTTGACCCGCTGACGCATCCCACCCGACAGTTCCGCCGGGCGGCGCGTGGCAGCATGGCTGAGACCCACCATCTGCACATAATGCGCGACCTTCTCGGCCTTCTCAGTCTTGCCGAGGCCTGGAAAGACCGTATCGACCGCCAGCCCCACATTGCCGCTGACCGTCAGCCAAGGCATCAGTGAATAGTTCTGAAATACTACGCCACGTTCCGGGCCCGGCCCCTTGATCGGAGTTTCTCTGAACGTGACCTCTCCGCCAGTTGGAGTATCCAGACCGGCCATGAGGTTAATCAGGGTCGTTTTTCCGGTGCCGGAAAAGCCGAGGATCACCAGAAACTCGCCCTTCTGCACGTCCAGATCGATGCCTTTCAGCACATCCGTGCGCGCGGCGCCTTCACCGAAGGATTTCGTGACGTTTTTGAAGCTCAGTATGCTCATCGCGCTCACCGGTTGTTCGTGAATGTGAAGAGGGATTGCAGTGCGTACATCACCCGGTCCAACAGGAAACCGATGATGCCGATGGTGAAGACCGCAACCATGATCTTGGCAAGCGAGCTGGACGAACCGTTCTGGAACTCATCCCAGACAAATTTGCCCAAACCGGGGTTCTGCGCCAGCATTTCAGCCGCGATCAAAACCATCCAGCCGACACCCAGCGACAGGCGCAAACCTGTGAAAATCAGCGGCAACGCCGAAGGCAGCACCAGCTTAGTGACTTTGGTATAGGTGTTCATTTTCAGAACCTTGGAGACGTTTACCAAGTCCTTGTCGATGGTCGCCACACCCAGCGCGGTGTTGATCAGAGTCGGCCAAAGCGAACACAGGGTCACGGTGATGGCCGAGATCAGGAAGGACTTGGCGAACCAACCGTCGTTGGTGACGTAGACGGCCGAAACGATCATGGTCACGATCGGCAGCCATGCCAGAGGTGAGACCGGTTTGAAGATCTGGATCAGCGGGTTCAGCGCCGCATTGGCGGTCGGCGACAGTCCAGCAGCGATCCCAAGGGGAACGGCCACAACGGTCGCGATCAGAAACCCGAAGAACACGGTTTTGATAGAGGTCCAGATTTGCTGGTAGTAAGACGGCGCGCCGGTGTAGGCGACTTGTTTGACCTCGTCCGCGCGGCCCGTATCGATCAGCTTCTGGTTCCGTTTCTCAACCATTGCCTCGAACTTGGCGCGCTTGGCGGCCTTGGCCTGTGCGTCCTCGTTGAGGTTGACCATTTCTGCCCAGACCTGAGCTGGGCCTGGCACGGCGCCCAGGGAAGTTTGCACTTTCGGGGCGAGCGTCCCCCAAAGCAACAGGAAGGCGCAGATCGACAGCAGGGGGACGACCAGAAGACGCCAGATTTCGGTCATCTGAGCGCGGGGGTTGTCTCCGGCGGCAGCTTTCAGGACCGGGGTGGCCCAGCTTAGGCCAAGAATCTGGAACCATTTGTCGGCGGCGTTGATGCGGGTGAACAGGCGGGTGCGACGCGCCTCTTTGGCGGCGTCTGCGTTGAATTCGGGATCGACCGTTGTCATCTGATGTGTCCTTGCGATGGCGGGGCACTTTGGGGTGTGCGCCCGACTGATACCGGGCGCGACGCATGGGATTAGCCTTGCACGTCCGAGCCGACGATCTTCTGATCGCCCTTCAGACCAATGGACAGGCTTTCGAGATAGGCGTTGGGGGTGCGGCCGTCATAGGTGATGCCGTCGATGATATCCTCGGCCGGGGTGGGCGCTTTGTAACCATCACTGTCCCAGGGGAAGTCGGCCTCGTTCGCCAGGCCTTCATCGACTAGCAGGCGCGCGGCTTCCAGATAGATCTCGGGTTTGTAGACAGATTTGGCAACCTCGTCATACCAGCTGTCGGGCTTGGATTCAGGGATCTGACCCCAGCGGCGCATCTGTGTCAGATACCAGATCGCGTCCGAATAGAACGGGTATGTCGCGTTGTAGCGGAAGAACACGTTGAAATCAGGAACTTCGCGCTTGTCGCCTTTTTCGTATTCAAATGTGCCGGTCATCGAGTTGGCGATCACGTCATAATCTGCGCCCACATATTCCGCGCGGCTGAGGATCTCGACCGCCTCGGGGCGGTTGGCGTTGTCGTTCTCATCCAGCCACATTGCGGCGCGGATCAGGGCCTTGGTCACGGCCAGCGTGGTGTTAGGATACTCTTGTGCGAACTCGGCAGTGATGCCAAAGACCTTCTCAGGGTTGTTCTTCCACAGCTCATAGTCCGTGATGACCGGCACGCCGATACCCTTGAACACAGCCTGTTGGTTCCAAGGCTCGCCCACGCAGTAGCCGTATATCGTGCCGGCCTCCAACGTGGCAGGCATCTGCGGCGGTGGCGTTACTGACAGGAACACATCTGCGCCGATCTGGCCGGTTACGTTGTCAGGGCTGTAGTAGCCGGGGTGCAGTCCACCGGCGGCAAGCCAATAGCGCAGTTCGTAATTATGGGTCGAAACGGGGAAGACCATGCCCATGTTAAAGGGCTTGCCTTCGGACTTGTATTTCTCGACGACCGGAGCAAGCGCCTCGGAGCTGATAGGGTGTTGGGGACGACCATCCTCCATCACCGGGATATTCGGCTTCATCTCTTCCCAAATCTCGTTCGAGACGGTGATGCCGTTGCCGTTCAAGTCCATCGAAAATGGTGTGATGATATGCGCCTCGGTGCCGTATCCGATGGTCGCGGCCAAAGGCTGCCCGGCCAGCATGTGCGCGCCATCCAGCTGCCCGTCGATCACGCCATCCAGCAGCACTTTCCAGTTGGCTTGTGCTTCCAGCGTCACGAACAGGCCTTCGTCAAGAAAGTACCCATTCTCATAGGCGACAGCCAGCGGCGCCATGTCAGTCAGTTTGATAAAGCCAAACGTTAGCTCGTCTTTTTCCAGTTCCAGTTCGGCCAGTGCCGGTGACACAAGCGCCGTCGTCGCAGCAAGGCCTAAAAGAAGCTTTTTCATCTCGTTCCCTTTCGGTTCAGCCCAACCCGTTGGGCAAACAAAAAAGCCGCCGACACAGTCCGCCGGGAGGAGGTGGCGGATGGTCGAGCGGCTTTGCTCTTGTGAGGTGCCCTGGACTATGGGCGAATTCCGTCGGTGGGCGTCGTTACCTTCCGATGTTCCGATTTAGCCAGTCACGCAGCGGCGCGTCATCAATTTTCAGCGTTTTCACCTCGAAAATTCTGCGGCGCAGCAATAACAGATGCTGCACTGCAAAAATTTTGTGCAGACTTACCCCGCTGGCTCGAAAATGCGTCGGTCGAAAAAGACGTTCCGAGACAGAATCAGGCTGCCATTGGTCGAGGCAACCGCCGTCGACTCGGGTAACGCCCCTTCAAGTTTCTCGGACGCGCCGGGTGTTTCCACACCAAGCCCTTGCAATTCGCGACGATAGAGATCACTGCGAAAGACCTTTGCGGATTGTCGTTCCGCAGTTCCGGCGTCCAGCCCGTTTCGTTTCGCCAATTGATGCGCAACCCATTTCGCCTGACTGCGCCATGGGAAGGTGGCAGCGCCGTCAAAAAACTCGACAAACCCATCGACATGGCGCTGCTCGCCGCGGGCCGATATAGTGAATTCGCCCATCAGCGCTCGGTCAATCAGTTCGGGTGAGACGTTGAGATAGGTTTTACGCGATAGCATCTCGGATGCAGTTGTTCGGCTGTCCGTGTTCGAAAGCCAGCGTCCTGCGCGCCAAACGGCCCGCATAAGGCTGCCCAGCAAATGTGGTTCGGTTTCGGCCCAGTCGTTTCTGACCGCCAGCACCTTTTCAGGTGCACAGGACCAGATCGCCTTGCCGGGCAACAGCAGTGCACCGACACTGTCGTCTACAGCGAATGAGCCCCAGGGCTCACCCACACAGAAGGCATCGATCTCGCCACCTGCGAGCGCCTGCGCCATGAGTGGAGGCGGGACGGTTCGGATTTCGACCTGTTTCGAGGCCAGTTCGGTTCCAGCGACCCAATAACGCAACAATTCAACATGCATCGAAAACGTAAAAGGTACACCGAACACCAAAACGTCGCCGGCGGCCTGTGCCAGTGCAGCCCCAGCTGCAGCAGCATCGGAGAAATCGAAGCCGTAGCCTTGGTCGGTCAACCGCCCAGCCAATTGAGTTCCAACACCTATGACATTGCCATTGAGCGACAGGACAGACACGGCGGATAACGGTGTCGCAATGCCTCCAAGACCCAAAGCCATCGCAACGGGGACGGGTGACAGCAGATGTGCCGCGTCCACGTGCCCAAAGGCCAGCATATCACGCAGAGACGACCAAGATGGAGCCGGTCGCAGGTCCAACGAGATGCCTTCGGCGTGGTCAAACCCCATCTCGCGTGCCACGATCAGTGGAGCGGCATCAACCAAAGGCATATAGGCGACAGGCAGGGTTACCGTTCTCATGACAACAAACCTGATGCTGTGACCAAGGCTTCGGACACCTCGGCAACCCGGCGATTCTGATTCATCGCGGTTTTACGGAGCAGGGCATAGGCTTCATCTTCCGAAACGCCCTTGGCCTTCATTAACAAGCCCTTAGCTCGGTCAATCACTTTGCGCTCTTCCAGCGCACGGCGGGTTTCGGCCAGTTCGGTCCGCATCTGACGTAACACCTGAAACCGGGCAATAGCGGTATCGATCACAGGTTTAATGCGCTCGGCTTGCAAACCGTCGACGACATAGGCCGATACCCCGGCCTCAACTGCGGCTTTCGCCAACCCGCCCGCAGCGCTCGAGACAAACATCGCCACGGGACGTTCCAATGGACCTGAAGCAACGGTGAGCTCTTCCAGCATATCCCGCGATGGATTGTCGATGTCGATCAGGACAATGTCCGGGCTATGCATTGCAATTTTACGTGCCAGCCCGGTGACATTGCCGATTACAGAAACGTCTACGTCTCCAGCCTCTTTTAGGGCATCTACGATCGCAAAAGCACGCTCTTGGTTCTGTTCGACTACAACGACGGTCAGATGTTGATTCATAGAGTCTCAACTGAGCCCAAGATTCATTGACCGCAATTCCAAGGCCAATAATCTGTTCACTAGGCTGCCGGTTCGCCCATTATTTCAGCGTATTTCCGCATTTAGCGGAATGCCTGCACAGTTTTTCTACATGGCATCAAAGAAATCTGCGGTGAGCGCTGCAGTGGCGTCTCGCATCGAACCTTGTGTTTTTCACTTGCTCTAACGGTCGTAGGATTTTTCAACAACTCTGATCTGTCCGATCGCATCAAGACGGGGCATGCCTTGCCCCATCAGAAGTTCAAACTGCCGCAACTTCGAATCTACCTCTTCTGGCTTCGGTCGCTTGTTTGCTATTCGTGGTTCTCCGTTTCCTAAACATAACGGTAGACCAGTTCAGTTGGGGAGGCTCAAAGCTGCCCATACTGCTTTGTTCTGCCAGGACCCCTACCAGTTCCGCTGGGGGATCTTCAGTCAGTAGGGCTCAGGTCTTGAGAGGCATAGGCCCACGATTTATTTCTCCATTCGCTCATAGATCGTGAGAAGCCTGGCGGCTCGTTTCACGGCGTCGAGCGGGAGGTCGGTACGCAGGGAAAGGTACAGAGATGAGTTTGATTGAAAGTTTGATAGCGCCCTGGGAAGGCGTTTGCGGCAATGGAATGCCCGACCCATTCGCATGAGGTAAGGGCCGGCGCAGTGTTTTGGCTTCTGATGGGACGAGCCGGAGCGCTTGCGCGCATAGTTCGCAACGGATTGTGTTACACCCTCTGTCACAGTTTCGGGCGACTGAGACACATTGTCTAAGATGAGCTTGGAAAAGGTCTTATTTTCTCGACTTTTCATGGAAATTGGCTGGGGTGGTAGGAATCCTTGCCGACCGATGAAACCTATCAACTTTTCCCAC
>NZ_WQFL01000021.1:0-14594 GCF_013034175.1 Ruegeria sp. HKCCA5463 | reverse complement strand
CCTCCGTTCTTGGAGCCGTGAGTCACGCAGCGCAGCGAAAATCAATGCATCCTGAGCCTAGGAGTTAACTTAGAACTTGTATGGAAGTCTGTCGCCCAGCAAAAAAACAGTAAACGGATAGAATATTTGGCTGAACCCGATCAGGTAACTCATAGTCAGTTTGAACTGACGAGTTATTTCCCGGTATCAATCCGTCGCTGTCTATAGGCCATTCGAAACTAGCCACCACTTTGGCGGGTATGTTGGCGGGTAGCTGGTAAAAACCGCCATTTTTTCCAATGAATTCAAAGTGTCGTGCGACACATAGTTTTGCCATTGAACAATGGCTAAGCCTTTGATTTTGAGTCATTCAAAATTTCATAACCCAAAGGTTTTGCCATTTGCGACTCAAAGTTCTTCCTCTCAGCTATCGCTTCCGCAGCTACAGTCCTATTCTGTCTGAAAGTAATCTAGTCTGGAACCCAGCGACTGGCAGTGCGGCGTGCAAAGCAGTCAATTTATGCAAGACCGAGAAAACATGGCGCTTGAAGAACCTTTCACAGACCTCAAAATAAGGACTCAGCGGACTGGCTTTTACAAAGGGTATAGCCTGCCGATTGCTCTAGTCAGCAAACTCTCGGTTTCTCTGCTTGTTCTCTGGGCGCTGGTTTGGCCACTATCAGCGAACGATACACTGCGATCTTGGAAGTCAGGAATGCTGTCCGAGTTCAATACCTTCTACAACCTTTCCGTTGGATTATTTGTACTCTTCCTCTTCCTTGTCGCGCTTATTCCATCAACTGGCCGAATAAGGTTGGGCTTAGAAGATGAGAAACCGGAATTTTCGAACTTCTCATGGTTTTCGATGATATTTGGGGCGGGTCTGGGCGTGGGCCTAATGGTCTATGCAACCGCTGAACCACTTGGCCTTTGGGAAACCAATCCATTGACTATTTCCGGGGAAATCACACCCAAAAGCGAGGACGCAATTCAAGGAGCCTACCGCTATACATTTTTGCACACCGGATTTCACGCCTGGGCAATATACGTCGTCACCGGCCTTAGCCTTGCCTATTACGCGTTTACAAGAGGCATGCCGCTAACAATCCGCACCGCACTGACCCCATTGCTCGGAGAATACTCAAACGGTGTTGCAGGGCATGTGATCGATGTGCTCGGCGTCGTTGCGACAATACTCGGCGTGGCGGTAACGATCGGATATGGCGTTTCTCAATTAGTGGACGGTGCGTTTCTAATTACTGGTGCGAATTGGCTTGTGGAGAAAGACGTAACCAAAATGATTCCGTCGACCGCCGGCCTAATTACGGCGTTGATCGTTGTTATGATTATGTCGACACTCTCAGCCGTCTCTGGCGTGGGGCGTGGTGTCAAGTACTTGTCAAACATTAATCTTCTCTTTTTAATGTTATTGCTGGCGGTATTTATTGTTTATGGCTCATTCGCATTTGCGGCGACGACCTATGCTACAGCGCTGGTTGACTATATCAAAAACTTTGTCCCTCTGAGTTTCCAGGCTTTTCGACCGATTTCCGAAGTCGAGTTTGCCTCCGTATTGCCAGCCGAGGCGGCGCCCTTTGTTGGCGAACTCTTCGCAGGTGCAACTGATCCATGGGGAACAAAAGCAACCTATCTTGAGGGTTTGAGCAACGATTCAGCCGGTCTTTCTGATGCAACCAAGACTTCAGTTTATGACGCGGGCACACGAGGCAGGTTGTTCGGATGGCAGGCCGGATGGACTACATTCTACTGGGCATGGTGGATCGCGTTTTCGCCTTTTGTCGGCCTTTTCTTAGCGCGTATCTCCAGGGGACGAACCGTACGCGAATTCATACTTGGGGCCGTCATTGCCCCTTCCCTCGTGTGCTTCGCGTGGATGGCCATACTTGGTGGGGCCGCCATCGATTTGGAGCTTAACGGGGATGCAAATGGATCTATCCTGACCGCATCAACGACGGCAACACTGTTTGTCACCTTGGGGGAAATGATATCGGGCAACTTGCTCACGGTAGTGAGTGTCATGTGCGTGCTGTTAACCATGACATTCCTTGTTACTTCCGCCGACTCTGGCATCCTTGTGATGAACACGATCATGTCCGGTGGGTCTGAAGACACCAGCCCGCTTCATCGTATCCTGTGGGGCGTTCTTCTGGCCCTTGTCATTGGAACTCTGCTTGTCGCTGGCGGCGGCGGATTAGAGGCTTTGACCAATTCCATGATAATCGGTGCGCTGCCGTTCAGTGTCGTCTTGCTGCTCATGTGCGTCTCTCTGGCCAAAGCAATGATAAACGACCTGCGCCGATTGAACCGCGAAACCCGAACTGGTTTGTGATTAACCGTAGTACACTCTCAATCATTTTGTCGCGGTCACATGTGAAACGACTGTGTCACAAAGTGCTTCGGAAACATTGACTGCAATACATACAGGCAAATCTTCAAAGCCTCCTCGGGATTGAAGATTTCTGAGTGCAAATGGTAGTCGGTCCAGAGTCCTTCCAGCAAAGCAATCAAAGCGTCTGTTGCAAGTTTGGCGTCGATGTCTTCGTACTCACCTTCACTCTCAATTTGCTTCAACAGGTCTTGGATCACCGCTCGGAAACCTTTGTCCCGCGAGTCGATGAAAGGAAAAATGTGTGGATTCGAGAGCGCTTCGGCCCGAAACGAAAACCAGATCGCAACGTCCCGCGCATTAAGGACCAACGGGTCGAAATCAGCTTTTATGATAGAGATCAGCTTGTCCGCAGGGCCAAACTCAGGGTTATCTGCGATTGCCTCCCATTGCCTTGCATAGCGCGCTGATAGCTCCTCTGCCACGGCGAGCAGCAGCTTCTCCTTTGAGCCAAAGTGCAGGTTCACCATTCCCCGCGATAACCCTGACAGCTCCTGAATTCTTGCCGAGGTCGTTCCGCGAATTCCGTACTTATGGATTGCGTCTGCTGCCGCATGGATCAACTGCTTTCGGTTCTGCAGCTTGCTCAAATCTCGTGCATTGGTTGGGATATCAGTCTTGGCAGAAATGTCTTTTTCCTTTGTTGAGGAACGCGCATGTTACTTGTCGCATCTAGAGGAGCAGAAGTTCAAGGATTGACACTGAATGAATGTTTGTTCATTTTGTGATAAGTGTTTCATACAGGTTCCAAATGACACTCTTGAACTCCGATTTTCAGTCTGTACGTGACTGGGACAACAAACACTTCCTGCACCCGTGGGAGGGGATGTCGTACCTAGGCCAAAATGAACGAACTTTTGCCGAAAGCGGTCTTGGTATCCACGTCGTGACCGAGGACGGAAAGCGCCTGATAGACGGGCCTGCCGGGATGTGGTGTGTTCAACTGGGCTATGGAAACACCGAGATTGCCGATGCGATGGGGCAGCAGGCGAAAGCGATGGCGTATTTTTCGCCCTTCAATAATGCCAACTCGGCTCCAGCCCGGTTGGCACATGAGATTGCCAAGAGAACCCCGGGTGACCTAAACCACGTGTTCTTCACAACGGGTGGATCAACGGCCGTTGATAGCGCCATACGTTTTGTACAATTCCGCAACAACCTGCTGGGCAAACCTGAAAAGAAGATCGTGATCTCACGGCAGAAGGCCTATCACGGATCGACGTACCTGGCGGCCTCGGTTTCCGGAGAAGAGCGCGACAAAGGTTGGTTGGATCAGGCCTCGGACCTTACGCGTTTCCTACCGAATGTGAACCCGTATACGCGTCGCCCCGATCAGACGATCAATGATTTCCTGGACGAAAAAATTGCTGATCTGGAGAACACGATCCTGCAGACTGGAGCAGGCAAGGTCGCTGCTTTCATCGCTGAACCGATCTTGTGCTCTGGTGGCGTCATTGTGCCTCCACGGGGGTATCATCAGCGCTGCCTGGAAATCTGCCGGAAATACGATGTCCTGTATATTTCAGACGAGGTCGTAACCGGTTTTGGGCGGCTTGGACATTGGTTTGCTTCGGAAGACGTCTTTGGAATTCAACCTGATATCATCACCTGCGCCAAAGGCATGACGTCAGGGTATGTACCCATGGGGGCCTGTATTATCTCTGACCGGCTGATTGCAGATGTGAGCGGAGACAACGGGCAGGATGCCACCTTTTCAAATGGTTTCACGTATTCGGGCCACCCAGTGAGCGCGGCGGCAGGTTTGAAAACCATTGAAATTATGGAGCGTGACGGCGTTATGGAACATGTCCGCGCGATCACACCCTTTTTCGAAGAGCGTCTTCAGGCTCTGGCCGACTTGCCGCTGGTCGGCGATGCCCGCGGTATGGGACTGGTTGGTTGCGTTGAGTGCGTTGCGGACGCCGAGGCTAACAATCTATTGGATCTTGATAAGTCCGTTGGTGCGATGATTGATCACCATTGCCAGGAAAACGGGCTGATCTTGCGGCCCATCATCAACATGTGTGTGTTCTCCCCTCCGCTGATCATCACGGAGGGCGAGTTAAACGAGATGTTTGACATCCTTGAAAAAGGAATCCGGCTGACAACCGAAGACCTGACGCACCAAGGCGTATTCAAAACTTAGGCGCAACCGCGAAGCCCGCCCTACGCTCAGCGGCGCTTACCCAGCGCGCATTGCCTCGGGGGGCAATTTGATCGGGAACCTGGACCGAACCTCTTCGTCCACCATGCTGCCAAAGTAGTTCGGATAGTGATTGGACAGAATGTCATCCACAACGGATCGGCTCCGTTCGAACATGTCCTGACGACCGGCTTTCTCCCAGGTATCTGTTAGTTCCCGGTCCATCAGTGTCGGGTAGACATACTCGGTTTCCATGTATTGCAAAGTCTGCGCGTTGCCGAGGAAGTGACCGGGATCAATTGCGCATTCATGAATGACGTCGACCGACAGCGTGTCGTCGCTCACCTCGATCCCACGAAGTGTTCTTGAGATCATACCAGCAGCCTCGTTGTCGATGACCATGGACTCGAAACTACAGCCCATCAGGCTGCCAACCATCCCGCCAAATTCGCAGAGCCGGTTGGCCCCAGCATGGGCTGCCAACGCGAAGGTCAGCGCCTTCTCCAAACCATATTGCGCATCAGGTATCTTGGAATCCGTCATGCCGCACCCGACGCTGGTCGGCAGGTTGTAGAAGTTGCCCATCTGAATTGCCGCCGCGGAGATCAACGCTTGCTCTCCGCTTCCACCAGTGAAGGAACCAGTGCGCAGATCGGTAATAAACGGCCATGCCGCAAAGACGACCGGGGTGCCCGGATTGATCAAGTTTGCAATGGCGACGCATGACAAGGTCTCAGCTACGGCCTGGGCCAGTGTTCCGGCCAACGGCGCAGGTGAAGTCGCCCCAGCTTGTGGCGGAACAGCCAAATCGCAGACAAGTCCCATCTTCGCTGTATCAATCAGGATTTCCAGGTTTTCCCGCCCGAACCTAAGCGGTGAAACAATGGGGCAACCGCCAAAAATGACCGAGGGCTTTTCAAGGAACTTGCCCTCCCCGCCCGAAGCCAGATCGAATAAATGGATCGCGTCCTGAATATGCTCGCGCGTACGGAACGTCAGACAGGATGGCTTTTCGGAACCCGCCAAGATCGCGTAGAGCATGCTCATGTCATGCTCGTAGTCCTGCGGCACATCCGTTGCCAGAACCGTGTCGCCAGTCATGTTAATGTTGTCGAGCCGGTCTACCAGACGGGTGAAATCGTAGATGTCCTTGAGAGTTGATGGCCGGTAACTGCGCGTTTCTGCGTCGAACGTTGTCACAGCAGTGCCGGAGTTTGCGTAATACACCTTGTCCTTGGTGCAGTGCATATCGTCCTTACCGGCCCGAGATCCGCGCGCATGGACATAAAATTCGCTGGCCGCCTTTGCTAAAAGATCTTCCATCAACGCGCGAGGAAAGCACAGCCTACCATACTCGTTCACCGTTGCCCCTTTGGGCAGCACTAGATCAAGAACTTCCTGTGTTGGATCACCGACACCCGTACGCTCCAGAATGCCAAGGGCGGCTTCATGAATACGCGACATGTCCGCGTCTGAAAGAGGCCTGTATCGTCCACCCGAAATGCCCGGCCAGATTGCTTGGGAAGCGACATTGCTGGTCCGCACTGCTGCACGTGCTTCACGCCCACCACCGCGCCGTCGTGATCTGCGCTGCGTTAACTCTGTCATGTTTAGTCTCCGAATTCTGAGCGTGTCAGATCATGCTGAAGTAGTTGCGATAGAAACCGGGAATGCTCCATTCCATCTCGGACAACGGCCCTGGGACGAAATGGTGCGAGTTCACGCCTTCCTGATTGTGCCGTATGATCCGCTCGTCATCGAGCGATGTGACATGCCAGAGCCATGTCAGCGCATCCTTGTCATAGTCGCGGCCCTGTTCTGCGTCGCTGCGCACGTACCAGACGATCTGAATATCTGTTTCTTGCAGGGCACGCGGGACGAACCGATACCCAACCACGTGATCTGCATAGACGAGGAAGTAGTTCAGTGTGCCGATGCCCAGATCAGTTGCTCCGCCATCGAGAGATTTCAGTTCGCCCAAAGGCGGCGCCAGAGGCGCTCCATCCTTGCTGCCGGTCACATAACCGGGGAACAAGGGGTAGCGCCGCCAATAAACATCTGCGCCCGGCGCGTCCGCATTTTCTCCCGTCAGATCAAGCTCCTCAGTGGGGATTCCGGCTTCGTTCATCCGCTCATGAAGCGCACCGCTGAACTCCAGAACCTGAGCAGGGTCTTTCAGAGAATGGCTACGCGAATAATCCTGATGGGATGGCGCGCAGTGATAACATTCCAAGTAGTTTTCCAAAGCCAGTTTCCAGTTTGCCGGAACCGGGTATGACGCCTCATGCGCGACCTTCAGGTTTTCAAAATCGAACGGCTTTGAAAGCGGGGCCAGCCTTTCAAGGGCAGCATCCAGCGGCGGAGCATCTCCTGCGGCGCAGACAAAGATCAGACCCTGAAAAGTCTTCACCTGAACAGGGAACAACCCATACTGGCTTGGGTCAAAGTCCTGTCCCATCGATCGCCCGTTTCGTAGCTTGCCGTTCAGGTCAAATGTCCATGCATGATACGGACATATGAAGTTGCGGGCTTTGCCTTTCTGTTCGATGCAAACCCGCGATCCACGGTGGCGACACACGTTCAGATGCGCGCGCACCTCGCCTTCGCGATCCCGAACGATGATGATGGATTCCGGGCCGTAATCGAACAGGAAGTAGTCGCCCGGTTCGGCGACCTGGCTGACATGGCCGACCCAGATCCAGTTGCGGTTCCAGAACGTGCTGATGTCGTTGTCGTATACTGCCTGAGAGGTATAGAAATGGCGCGGCATGGCGAAACCTTCCCGCTGCGCATCCATCAAGTCGCGCATTACTTGCAAGTCATCTTTTGGCATAGCGCACCTCATGCAGATTCAAGGGAAATGACTTCCCGGCGGAAGAATTCACGGTCGATGTCGTCCGCGTTACGTTCGAAATTCCGGGCAGCCATGTGACCCGAATATACAGCATCCGCGATCAAGCCGGGGTTTGCGGCATCTCCGATTAATTCCAACGTTTTCAGCGGACTTGCTGTCAAACCGCAAAGCTCGTCGTAAAGAGTGGTTTCTCGCATTCGCTGCGTCACCAGTACCACGGAGCTGCATTCAATGGAGTTCTCTCGCCCCGTGTAGACGCACTGCAATGTCGCCTGGCCGGGCGCGACACCGGCCAAGGTCTGGGACAGGTTCAGACGAACGCCTTTTTCCAACAGACTGCGTTGCACTTTAGTCTGCTCCAACGTCAATTCGGTAAACGGCGAAACTATTGAGGCCGGCGTTACAAAGACAACCTCTCGCCCAACCTGAGCCAAATGATCAGCCAAGACTCCACCGAGATAGGCTTGATCATCATCGTAGACCACAATCGGGCCGTCCTGCGGCATGACTCCGGCCACAATGTCATCCGGAGTGAAAATCTGAGAACCTAAACCGATTGGTGCACCGTGAAATGCAGATTTCCCGCGCCCGTCTCGCCGCCATTTTGCGCCGGTTGCAACAAAGACGTTCGGCATACCCAACTCGATGACCTCACTGGCTGACAAACGACTGTCGGTGAACAGTTGAACGTTCCCGCGTTGTTGCAGGTCGTAGATTCTGTGATCTGTCACGCGCTTCCAAGCGGATAGCCCGGTCAGGGCAGCTTCCTGCATCACACGGCCGCCGAACTCATGCTTTGCTTCCGCCAGAGTTACCTCGTAGCCCCGCCGCGCCAATTGCATGGCGCATTCAAGTCCGGCTGGTCCGCTGCCGACAACAAGCGCAGCTTCCTCGTTTACCCGACGCTCAATGATCTCAGGATGCCATTTCCTCCGCCACTCTTCACCCATAGTCGGGTTTTGAGTACAGCGTATTGGGACGCCGAGAGAGTCGGATGAAACACAGATATTGCAACCGATACACTCACGTATTTCTTCGATGCGATCTTCCCTAATTTTGTTGGGCAGAAACGGATCGGCGATGGATGGTCGCGCCGCGCCGATAAAATCAAGGATGCCCTTCCTGACCAGTGACGCCATCAAGTCCGGCGACGTAAGACGCCCGACGCCCACAACAGGCTTAGAAGTCACCTGTTTCACGAACTCGATGTATGTGGTCTGAAAGCCGTCGCGGGGCTCGAACCGGGTCGTCGCAGAGTCGTTGCTCCAATCCGCCACATTAACATCCCAAAGGTCTGGAAGCTCGGCCAGCAATTCGACTACTGCACGGCCTTCTTCCTGCGCTTGCATCCCCTCTGACCCGAGCATTTCATCAACCGCAAACCGAAGGGCAATGGCGCAATCATCTCCGACCTCTTCCTTGGTTTCTTCCAGAAGCTCGCGGGTCAGTCGCACCCGGTTCTCCAACGAACCTCCATATTCATCCGTCCGATCATTGAACTGCGGCAGCAGAAAATGATGAGGCAATGTCATGTGATGCCCCGCATAGACATACACAATGTCGAACCCGGCTTCGCGCGAGCGACGAGCCGCCGCGCGATGCCACTTGCGAAATTCTCGAATATCAGCCTTGTCCATTGCCCTTGCCTGTTTCGGGTATGGAGTCTGCAAGACAAGTTCTGATGGGGCCAGCAGAGGCGCGCGGGTCAGGTGGTTTTGGGCATGGTGCCCGTTATGCGCCAATTGGATTGCCGCGAGCGAGCCCTTCTCATGAATTGAGTTGCTTATCAGACGCAGTGCGGGAATATCCTGATCGTCCCAAATTCGGTTTTCAGAATAAGGAGACAAATCTGAAGTCGGATGAATCTCGGCCTCCTGAGTGGACACCACCGCCCAACCGCCCTCGGCTTTCATCGCCCGCATGGCAGCTTCGGCCTGAGGTCGCAAATGACCCAAACCATTGCAGTGGGGCACCTGGTAGAACCGGTTTCGAGCCGTTACTGGCCCGATCTTGACCGGTTCGAAGAGAACAGAATATTCGTCAGCGCCTGACATTGCCGCGCTTCCTCCAAGGAAATTGGAAATTGGTTCGTGGGAATGGAAGGATTTCTACGTCCCCACCATTCCCGGCTGTGTTGTAAGAGTGCCCTTAGAAGCCAGCTTTGATGCGCTCGAATTCCTTCAACATCTTGGCCTCCAGCTCGGGGTTAACAGCGTCAAAGAACAGGCTGCCTTCAAAGAAGCTGTCCACATCCGAAAACCCGTAGGTTTCGATCAGCTCCGGGTCTGCCTGTGCAAAAGCGTCTTCATTGGCGTGGGCATAACCCCAGCTTTCAATGATGTATTTACCGCTTGCCGCAGAGCTGAGCGCGTTCAGCATGTCATAGACTTGCTCATCCGACTGCTTGGCAGATTTCAGATGCACATAACCGCAGACCCAAGTTGCGATACCTTTGTCTACATCACGCATCATGACCGCTGGCGTTTCGTTCCAGATCAGGTTCAGTTCCGATTGGTTCCATCCCCAACCCAGCGTGACCTCACCGCTGGCAATTGCCTGATCCAGTTGGCCGGCGTCAGACCAATAAAAGCGCACGTTCGGATGAATCGCGCGCAGGTAGTCCGCCGCTTTTTGGAATTCCTCGTCACTCATATCGGTATAGCTGGAGGCGCCGGTTGCCAATGCCGCCATTGCAAAGGCACTGGAAGCGGCGTCCGGAATGGCGACTTTGCCCTGATATGCAGAATCGGCAAGCAATTGCAGCGAAACGTCATCTGCCGAAATCATATCTGTTCGATAGATAAGACCAGTATTGCCCCATTCGAACGGAACCATGTAGGTCTGCCCATCAATGGTGATGCCATCGACCTCTTTGATCTTGGGCATCAGCTTGTCCCAGTTTTCCAGCTTGCTGGTGTCAATCGGCTTGATCATGTCTGCCGCTACCCACTTTCTCAGGGCATCCGTGCAGGGATGGGCCAAATCAGCTTCAAAACCGGACTGAAGCTTTGTGAACGCTTCTTCCACGCTGCCAAAATAGGTGTAGCTAGGCGCGCCGCCGTATTTTTCGACATAGTCGCCGTAGAAACCCTGATCCTCATATCCGGACCAGTCAAAAACGGTCAGATCAGCGGCGTTCGCCAGAGCTTGGCTGGCGGCAAAGGTGGCAACTACTGCTGCCATAAGTGGTGCTGTTTTACTCATTTGTCTCCTCCCACAGATTCATGATTCACGTTTGCCCAAATCGATCACCGAGGCGCTTTGAACACCAAGCCAGACGGTATCGCCCCGGCTGTGATCGACTGTGTGAAAGTAGTTGGGCACTGCGACGGCGATGCTTTCGGGCAATCCGTCGATGCGCACA
Organism: Ruegeria sp. HKCCA5463; assembly: GCF_013034175.1. Classification (NCBI taxonomy): domain Bacteria; kingdom Pseudomonadati; phylum Pseudomonadota; class Alphaproteobacteria; order Rhodobacterales; family Roseobacteraceae; genus Ruegeria; species Ruegeria sp. HKCCA5463. The sequence continues at coordinate 3,847 of NZ_WQFL01000021.1, read as the reverse complement.
TAATAATGGACGCTCTCACCATAGAAGGCGACATCCGATACCACGCCTTGAACATAAGCGTCGTAGCCTTCCGGTTTTTCTGCGCTGATATCCAATTGTTCGGGCCGAACGCCGACCAGCAGTTCTTTGTCATGCATATGAACGTTTGGATTCACCCCAATCGTCATCTGCCCAAACCCCTGAACAGTTACTTCCAGCGTTTCAGAATTTTCAGCCGTTACCTCAGCATCCAGAAAGTTCATTCCACCGATAAAAGAAGCCACTTCCCGATTGCACGGTTGAGAATACAGAACTTCGGGCTTGTCGACCTGCTTGAGCTGCCCAGCAAACATGACACCGATGCGATCGGACATGGTCATCGCCTCGTATTGGTCATGCGTGACCATGACGAAGGTAACTCCAAGCTTTTGCTGCAGACGGCGCATTTCCAGCTGCATGGCTTCGCGCAGGTTTTTGTCCAGCGCGGAAAGAGGCTCATCCAACAGCAGCACTTTCGGCCGCATAACCAACGCACGAGCAAGCGCCACGCGTTGCCGCTGACCGCCCGACAATTCATTGGCCTTGCGGTCCTGCAAACCGCCAAGTTCCACCATCTCAAGCGCCTCGGCAACGCGCTCTTTGATTTCCTTCCGCGAGAGCTTTGTCTTGCGTAATCCGAACCCGACATTGTCGCCCACATTCAAGTGCGGAAAGATTGCATAACTTTGAAACACCATATTGGTGGGACGTTTGTTGGCAGGCACCTCGCCCATTACGCGCCCATCAATCCGGATCTCGCCCTCTTCGTGATCCTGAAACCCGGCGATGATGCGGAGGGCCGTGGTCTTGCCGCAGCCCGAAGGCCCAAGCAGCGAAAAAAACTCACCCTCTTTCAAGGTCAGGTTCAGATCGGACACAGCCACAAAGGAGCCAAAGCGTTTTTCAACGCCCTGAATTTCGATGATGTTCTGTTCGCTCATCTTGTTCATTTCCTTTGGCTTCAATCCGATGACTGGGTGGAACGGCGGCGGAAATACTCGGCAATCAACAACATCAGGACCGAAGACAGCAAAAGCAACGACCCAAGCGCCAGCGTGTTGGGTAATTTTGCCGGGAAGCGGATCTGGCTCCAGATATAGACCGGCAATGTCGGGCTGTTCCCGGACAGGAAAAAGGCCAGGACAAATTCATCAAACGACACGGTGAATGTCACCAGCATGCTGGCGATGATGCCGGGCGCAACAATAGGCAGAGTGACACGCCGAAAGGTTCCCACAACGCTTTCGCCGAGATCGAAGGCAGCCTCTTCCAACGACTGGTCGAAATCGTCAAAGGCCGATTTCATGATCGATACGGAAAAGGGCAAAGCCACGAACACATGCCCAAGAATCACGGTTGTCAGTGAAGGTTTCAACCCGACGCTGATGAACAGCACCAGCATCGAACTGGCGACAATGATACCGGGCACGACCAGCGGGAGCATGACCAGACCTTCGGAGAATTCCCTTCCTTTGAAACGGTACCGGACATAGGCGCGCGCGGCGAACAGGCCCAGAGACGTCGCCATCAAGGCAGTCACACTGCCGACGATCAGCGAATTGACCATCGCCTGCAGCAACGTGTCTTGCTGACCTAACTGCGCGTACCACTTCAACGTGAACCCCTTTAGCGGGAAAGCCACGATGGTTCCGTCATTAAATGAAAACAGCGGCAAGAGCAGAACTGGCAGGTACAAAAACACCAGATAGGCGATCGCGTAAACAAGCAACCATGGGATACGAATAGCCTTGGTCATCTGATCCTCCGCCCCAGTGCGGTGACGACCACCACAAACAGGATTGCGACGCAACCGACCGAAAGCATGGCAAGCAGAGACAGGGTTGCACCCAATGGCCAATTATTGGCCGCGCCAAACTGAACCTGGATCAAATTGGCCACCATTTTTCCCTGCGAACCGCCGACCAAGGCTGGTGTGACATAATCGCCAACCGTGGGGATGAAAATGATCAAGCAAGCGGCGATGATCCCTGGCACCGTCAGGGGCAAAGTTACGCGCACAAACCGTTCCAACTTGCTGCACCCTAAATCGGTTGCGGCCTCCAAGAGGCTGCGGTCGATCTTTTGCAGCGACACATAAATCGGCAGGATCGCAAACGGCGCCCAGGCATGTGCAAGTGTAAGGACAACAGCGAATTCATTGTAGAGCAGGAATGTAAGCGGCTCCTGTATCAGCCCCAGCGAAATCAATGCTGAGTTCATCACCCCATTGAAGCCAAGGATCAATTTCCAGCTGAACACCCGCAGCAGGTAGCTGCTCCAAAACGGGATGGTAATCAGCAATAGCCAGAGGGTTTTTTTCTGCGTCCGAAACGCGATGAAGTAGGCAATCGGATAGGCCAGACCGACCGTCGCCAATGTCACTGCCCCCGCAATCGCGACCGACCGGATCATCAGATGTCGAACCAGCGGGTCGGTAAACGCCTCTTGGTAATTCGCCCAGGTCAGTGTGCGGTCAATCTCGACATAGGTCTGGGTCCAAAAGCTGTAGGCGACAAGAATGCAAAGCGGAACAGCCACGAGCAGGCCGACATAGAGCGTCGCAGGCGCGCTCAGTGCCAGGCCCTTGCCCGTTTCACTTCGTAGTACTCCGGCCATGCTTCCCTGCTGAGCTTCGTTTTCGGTGGCACGACAATGTCGATCACAAAATGGACAATCGTCCATTTAAATCTGGAATTTTTGGACTAGCTGTGTCAACTGATAATTTCGCAACTGGGGATGGCCAATTTCAAACCGGCCATTAGAAGACACCGCAAGAGACTGAAAACAAACAGAGCCGCCTGATCCAATGACTGGAAGACGACAAGAGATACGCGAGCGAAACCGCCTTTCCCTGATCGAGGCAGTACTCGACTCGGTTGCAGAAAAAGGGATTTCCGAGACTTCCGTCAGCGAAATCATTCAACGCGCCGAACTGTCCCGCGGCATGATTCACCTTCATTTTGGCGGCAAAGACAATTTGGTTGACGAAGCCGCCCGCTACTCATCCGAACAATACTACAATGGCATTTACGACTTGTTGGAAACGACCGGGCAAACCGGACAGGAACATATTGAGATGATTGTTCGCGGCGACTTGAGTGAAGCCATTCTCAATAAGAAAAACGTTTCCATTTGGTACGCGTTTCGAGGCGAGGCCCGAAACAGAGCGGCAATCGCTGCGTTTTCAGATACCCGCGATGCTAAGCTTCGTAATCTGGTTTTCAACGCATTCGCTCGAATTGCGAAAGAAGCTGGAACCGAACACCCTAATCAAGTTGCTAGGGATGCTACGCACGGCACACTCGCAATGCTGGAAGGCATGTGGACAGATTACCTACTCCACCCGGATTCATTTGATCGTGACGAAGCAATGAGAATTGTTTTTCGATTTCTGCGCGCAATGTTCCCGAAGCATTTTGACCTAAGCGGCGCTTTGTTGCTTGAGTAGAGCTTGCGTCAGGTTTCCTATCTGGCTGCTGTAGAAGTGGACAATCCCCATCTTTCAGTCAACATGTTGGAAACACAGTACGGACGCAAAAGGTTCAATTGAACCAGCTGCTATCCGAAACCCAAAGTTGACGAATGTGCCATAACGAACCGGGAACATAGCTGAAGCGGTTTTATGTGAAGCGATCTCTGGTTGAGTGCCCGGCCTGCTTTCAGGAGTGCGAGGCCGTCCTATCAATATGTCAAAAGTAACCAATTGTTGTTGCGCGGGAACGCATGCATAGCTCGCTTGAGCAGCCTCATCTGACTGGTCCAAATTGATTGTTGGTGCATTGTCGGCCTGCGATCCATTGGTATGATGGTTTCGGGCGCTGGCGGGCGA
>NZ_WQFL01000020.1:0-15272 GCF_013034175.1 Ruegeria sp. HKCCA5463 | reverse complement strand
TGTGTTTGGCAGGCTTAGGGATTGGAGGCGCGTGGCGACACGCTATGACCGTTGTCCCAAGGTCTTCCTATCAGCCATCGCACTCATAGCAAACCTCATGTACTGGTTATGAATCCTGACCCCAAGTCGTTTTACGATTGTTGCCATTGCCCAAATCTCCTGTGTTGGAGATATCTTTTCCGTTCAAGTGCAGCGGAGGCGTAGCGGACAAAGTTTCATGCGCAGCATAGCAAGAGGTGCTAGTCGCGTAAGACCTTGATACACTGCGGGGAAAGGATGGTGGGTGATGAGAGACTCGAACTCCCGACATCTTCGGTGTAAACGAAGCGCTCTACCAACTGAGCTAATCACCCGTGATGCTGCATGTAGCCAAGCCTGCGGGCAGGTGCAAGAGGGTCTGGAAGATTTTCTTGCGTTCCGTCTTCGGCGGCCGTCCAACGGGGCATCTTGTCAGCAGTAGGCCGAACATGCGGGCGCTCGGGGCGCCTCTCGGGCCGTAAGGTGGGCAGCCCATTTTCGGACAGATCGATGGAAAACGCCTTGCTCAACCTACAACCCATCATGTGTAAATGGCCAAAGGCGCTTGCGCGCCACCGGTGGCGTCCGATATCCCCGGGGAGATTGAAGCAAACCGGTCGGGAGTGTACATGACCCTATCCTTCGCCCGCCGATTTTGGATGGTGGCATTGGTCCTTGGCATGACGGCGCTGGCCCCTATCCGGGCCGGTGCAGAAGGCATTCTGGTCTTTGCAGCGGCCAGCCTCAAGACCGCCTTGGACGAAATCGTTGCCGGGTACGAAAACCAAACCGGTCAGAGCATTTCCGTTTCCTATGCGGCGTCGTCGGTCTTGGCCCGGCAGATTCAGCAAGGTGCGCCTGCGGATGTGTTTGTCTCGGCCAATACGGATTGGATGGATGTGTTGGAGCAGGACGGATTGATCCGGGCAGACTCTCGGGTTGATCTGCTGGGCAACGGCCTGGTTCTGATCGGGGCTGAAGATCATGCGCAAGTGGGTGAAATCCAGCCCGAATATGACCTCAAGGCGGACTTGAAAGACGGCTATCTGGCCATGGCACTGGTCGACGCGGTGCCTGCCGGTATCTATGGCAAAGCTGCATTGCAAAGCCTGAACCAGTGGGAGGCTGTGCGGACACAGGTGGCGCAGGCCGACAATGTGCGCGCTGCGCTGGCTCTGGTGGCGGCAGGGGCCGCGCCGCTTGGGATCGTGTACCAATCAGACGCCAGGGTGGAAGAAAGGGTCCGGGTCGTTGGGACGTTCCCTGCCGATCTGCATCCACCGATAATTTACCCTGCGGCACTGACCCTCAATGGAAAAGAAGGAGCATACGCCTTTCTTGAACACCTGAAAACGGATGCAGCCACGGCTGTATTTCTGGAGCAGGGATTTACCCTGCCGGTCAGGTGATTGCCTTGGATTGGTTGGGGCCTGCCGAAGTAGAAGCATTGAAGCTTTCATTGCGCGTGTCCTTCTGGGCGACGCTGGCGACTTTGCCGTTTGGTATATTTGTCGCTTATGCTCTGGCGCGTTGGCGGTTTCCCGGACGACAGGTTTTGAACGGTCTGGTGCATTTGCCTTTGATCCTGCCGCCGGTTGTCACCGGATACCTGCTGTTGCTGACTTTCGGCATTCAAGGGCCGCTGGGCCGGTTTCTGGCCGAGTTCGGGATCGTAGTGGCCTTTCGCTGGACAGGCGCGGCCCTTGCCGCCGGGATCATGGCCTTCCCTTTGATGGTCCGGGCGATACGTTTGTCGATCGAAGCGGTGGACCCGAAGCTGGAACAGGCAGGGGCAACTCTGGGCGCGTCGCGTCCGATGGTGTTTTGTACGGTGACCTTGCCGATGATTTTACCGGGTGTCATAGCCGGGGCTATTCTGGCCTTCGCCAAGGCCATGGGTGAATTCGGTGCGACGATTACCTTCGTTTCCAACATCCCAGGTCAGACGCAGACGTTGCCTTCGGCTGTCTACGCCTTTTTGCAGGTCCCGGGCGGCGAGGAGGCCGCGACGCGGCTGGTTCTGATATCGATCGTCATCGCAATGAGCGCGTTGTTGCTGTCGGAGTATGTGGGGCGGCGTGCCGCGGCGCGGGTGGCCGGATCATGAGCCTGTCTGTTCGGTTGCGCCACCAACTGCCGGGAATCGATCTGGACGTCAGTTTTGATGCGCCGCCGGGCGTGACGGTGTTGTTCGGGCGCTCGGGATCGGGCAAGACCACCATCGTCAATGCCGTGGCAGGGTTGTTGCGGCCCCAGGCGGGCCGGGTGGCGGTAGATGACTGGGTTCTGTTCGACACGGAACAGGGCCTGTGGCTGCCACCGCATCGGCGCCGATTGGGGTATATTTTTCAGGAAGGGCGGTTGTTCCCCCATCTGACCGTGCGCCAGAACCTTGCCTATGGGCGTTGGTTTGCGCCGAAAAACACACGTCGCGAAGACCCCGACAAAGTCATCGACATGCTGGGCATCGGTCATCTGCTGGACCGCAGACCTGCCGGGTTGTCAGGCGGTGAGAAACAGCGCGTCGCCATCGGGCGGGCCCTATTGGCAAGCCCACGATTGATCCTTGCAGATGAACCGCTGGCAGCACTGGATGATGGGCGAAAGGCGGAAATCCTGCCCTATTTCGAGCGTCTCAGGGACGAGGTCTCGGTTCCGATCCTCTATGTGACGCACTCTGCCGCTGAAGTGGCCCGGCTGGCTACATCCGTTGTTGCGTTGCAGGATGGCAAGGCCGTTCGCCACGGGCCCGCATCCGAAATGCTTGCCGACCCGTCAGTGGCTCCTGCGGGAATTCGCGCCGTCGGGGCCGTGTTGCAAGTTCAGGTTGCAAAGCATCATTCCGACGGGCTGACGGAGTTGAACGCCAATGGCGCGCGGCTCTTTCTGCCTCGTATCGCGCATGAGGTCGGGGCAAACTTGCGGATTCGGATACCCGCTCAGGAAGTGATCCTGTCGAACAACAAACCCGAAGGGCTTTCGGCACTGAACGTGCTGGCCGGGACCGTGGACACGATCCGGTCGGGCGAGGGGCCGGGTGCCATCGTGTCGGTAAAGACCCCGGCGGGCAATGTGCTTGCGCGGGTTACGCGTCGATCTGTTACGGCCCTAAACCTGAAACCAGGCAGCACATGTTATGCCGTGATCAAGACGGTTGCATTGGCCCCGCAGGATGTCGGCGGGCGCATTGGGGCCGGCAGCTAGTCGCAGGCAAGGGCGCGGGCTTCGTGTTCGCGCAGTATCAGGCGAGCCGCGCGCCCGAACCCGGTGTGACCCGAGGTCGGTCTGTCGGGGAATATCGAAGCCAGTTCGCGCAATGCCTCAGAGGACAGCGAATAAAGGGCCTCTTCCCCCAGAAACAGGCTTTCGGCTTGCGCGCCCTCGGCGTTCAGGATCTCATGCCGGTCCAGCAGGACGTGAAGATACTCGACCGTTTGAACCGATGTCTCGATGCCGATGCCGGGCCATCCGCACAGGTGTTTGGCGGCAACCAGGGCTTCGGATGCGCCGAAAAACAGCTCGACTTTCGGGCCTTTGACCAGGATCCTGTGCTGCTGCGACACCAGAAGGTCCCGTGAGGGTTCGTTCGGCCCCAGACTGCCCGCCGAGATACGAACGGGGCGCAAAGCAGGTTCATCGCATAATCGTTCGGGTGGAATCCTGCTGCTTTCGATCCAGCGGATAGGTTGCAGACCGTGATCGGCAGTGGCCACCATATGACCCGCGTCCAGCGTTTCGATCGCAAGCGGGCCGCTTTCAGTTTCGATCAGGGTTCCGGCCGCAAAACAGACGCCCTCGATCCGGATGACCACTTCCACCGGGTCCGGTGTGCCGGTGAATGGAAGGGTGAATGGGCCGGCTTGGGTTGTACCCGAGACGCTGATGAAGAAAGAATCGAAGACGACTTCTCCTTTGTCGAGACCATCGAAAAATGTCGGGTCGACGGTATAGGTCCACTCTCCCGTGTTCGGGTCGATCGAGGCGGTGCCGTTGGCGGGCTGTGCCGCAATCGTCCAGGTTTGCGTGACCGGATTGAAGTTTCCATTGTCCAGAGTGGGTTGCCCCGTCTCAACGTTGGGTGGAAAACCAGTCACATCCCCGGTCAGTTCGCCTGTGATCGGAACTGAAACCAATTAACCCTCGCCTTGCTGCAACACGCGTTCAAATTCCTTCTTGCGATACAGGCGCATGTGAACCTCGCCCGCTTCATCCCGCGTCCATTCGACAATGCGATTGCGTGTCATGTCACTGTCCATCCGGTTGGTGCGCACACGCGGGTGCGGGATTTCCTGCTTGAGGATATCAACAACTTGGCTGGTCTGTCCAAACGGAGCCACAAGATCAATGATCCAGAAGGATGATCCGCTGGTGAAATCCGTGTCGGAAAGGGGTTTTTCTTTCACCGCATAACGGAACTCGGCTTCGGGGCTGAGCCCGGCGAAGGTGACAAAACCACGGGGGAATCCGTGCTGTCGGAAGATATGGTACTGGCCCAGGCGAAACGGAGTTTCGAACGCGTACAAAACCTGTGCCAGACTGCGTTTCTGATGTGTTTTCGTCAAACCCGCCAGATAGAACATAGCGCCTAGATCCGCGTATTTTTCCGGCGTGAAATCGAACCAGTCTTTTGGAAACGTCTTGCTCAAAGAGATGCCCAACAGTGTAACGGGAACCAAAAGTCTACAGCGAGTGTACTGCTTTCCTGCAATATGGGTAGAATAAATTCTTTGATGTGGTCAGTGTTGCCGGCTCGTTGGCCTGTCCTGCTTTACTCGCAGGTCGTCCCGACTATGCTATTGGTATCGGACCCTTGTTTCGGGATACCTGGATTATGCGTTCATTCAAGACTTTGGCTGCTGCCGTGCTTTTATCGATACCTGCGATGGCCGAGGCTGTCGGGTTCGGCCTGTCCGTTCGGCCGCAATTTCGCACGGAAATCACGCCGATGCCGGACGGTGTCTACGAGGTCAAGGCCATCGGATCCTCAGCGCCCGTGAATTATTGGTGTGGAATTGGGGATTACGCGATCCGTAGTCTGGGCGTGCCAAACAACCAACGGATCTATATCTGGCGCGCCTATGAACCCGGCGTCCGGACCGTGCAATTCTCTCTGACCCCGCCTCCGGGGGCGGATACCAAGCCAGGATATTCCATCACCGTCAGGAAAGTCGGGGCCAACATGTCGGCGTCGTCGGCGCAGAACTACTGCTATGACAACTTCATCATGGACACGTTCTGAGGGTCAGATCCATTTCGCCAGTGGTGGCAGGCTCATCAGAACCGCGTCCGGATCATGTCCGGTTTCCAGTCCGAATTTGGTGCCGCGGTCATAGACCAGATTGTATTCCGCATAAAGACCGCGATGCACCAGCTGGGTGTCTTTGTCGGCGTCCAAGAAACCCTGTACGCGCCGTTTTTCGACCAATGGCACGAAAGCGGGCAGGAAAGCCCGACCGATATCCTGCGTCAGGGCGAAATCGGCCTGCCAGTCTCCGGTGCAATAATCATCCATGAAAATACCGCCTACGCCGCGTGCGCGTTTGCGGTGGGGAATATAGAAATATTCGTCCGCCCACTCTTTCAGGCGTGGATAATGTCCGGGTCCATGCGGGTCCAGATGAGCCTTTTGGGTATCATGGAAATGCGCCGTATCGTCATCATATTCGATGCAGGGGTTCAGATCCGATCCGCCGCCAAACCACCAGGCGTGCGGGGTCCAGAACATCCGAGTGTTCATATGCACCGCCGGGACATGCGGGTTCTGCATATGCGCCACGAGGCTGATCCCCGAGGCCCAGAAACGCGGGTCTTCGGTCATCCCGGGAATGCCTTTGCGTGCTGCCATCGCCTGTTGTGCACGCTCGCCCAGGGTCCCGAAAACTGTCGAGACATTGACCCCGACCTTTTCAAACACTCGCCCGCCGCGCATCACGGACATCAGACCGCCCCCTGCGTCAGAGCCGTCCTCGGACTGGCGTTTGGTTTCCTTGACTTCAAAGCGGCCGGGCTTTGCGTCGGAAAACGGGCCTGTGTCGTGGCTGTCCTCCAATGCTTCGAATGCGGCAACGATGTCGTCGCGCAATTGGCGGAACCAGGCAGAGGCGGTGTTTTTTTCTGTTTCGAACATGGGTCTCAATGCGCAGGTGCGGCAACAGGGTCAAGCAATGTGCGGCCGCCATCGATTGTCAGGATCTGGCCGGTGATGAATCCGGCTGCATCCGATGCCAGATACTGCGCGGTTTCCGTCAATTCAGTGGCCGACGCGATACGGGCAAGCGGTGTGTGCTTTTCGATATCGTCGCGGAACTCTCGGTTCTCTCTCAGCGTCGATTGCAGTGATGCACTCATGACCGAGCCGAGCGCAATCGAATTGACCCGGATGCGGTTCGGCGCCAACGCCACGGCCAGTGAACGTGTCATCTGGTCCAGCGCGGCGGTCGACACGGAATAGGCCATCAGGTCGGGATGCGTGCGGCGGGCCGCGATGGATGACAGGTTGATGATCGACCCGGCAGGATTTTCATCGTCATCCCCGGCCTGTTTGATCATACGCTTTGCGACCAACTGGCTGAGCCGCAGCGCAGGCATCAGGTTCTGATTCAGCAAGGTACGCATCGAGTCGTCATCGGGATCAAGCGGATCAGACTGGATCACCTGGCGCGCGCCGTTGATCAGAATATCCACCTGATCAAACGCATCCAGTGTTGCCGACAGCAAATTGGCAATGGTCAGCTTTTCGCGCAGGTCGCCTGCGAAATAACGAATATTGCCGTCTTCTGCCTGTTCCCCAAGCTCATCGATCAGACGTTTTTCATCTATATCGGCGAACATGACATTTGCGCCCGTGTCCGCGAAATGCCGACCTATGGCCAGCCCGATGCCATTGGCCCCGCCTGTAACGATTGCTGTCTTGCCTGCGATGGAAAAGGACATCCGAATCCTCCTGAATTGGGGGCAGGTTAGCTGGCCTTATCGCCGAGGGCGAGAGGCCTCAAACACCTTGAACCGGTTGTCGCCGGCGGCTTCGTCGACCCGAGCGAAGTGTTCGTTCAGAGTGGTTTCATAGGGAAGGTGGCGATTGGCGACCATCCATAGGGTTCCGTTGCGCGTCAGATTGCGTGCCGCTGCAGCGATGAAGCCCTGCCCCAGCGTGGGGTCGGCACTGCGTGAGGTGTGAAACGGGGGGTTCATTACAACCGTGTCCAATGGCTCTGGCGCAGACCAGGTGACGGCGTCAGCCCAATAAAACCGGGCCTTGGGGTCAGAGGCGTTGATGCGCGCGCAGGCAAGGGCCGTGTGATCTGCTTCGACAAGATGCACGGATTTTATATTGTCGCGCTTCAAAAGCTCTGCGGTCAGATACCCCCACCCGGCACCCAGATCGGCCACGCGCGGCCCCAGCTTGGCAGGCAAGGTGTTCAGCAACATGGCCGAAGCGGGATCGATCCCATCCGCTGAAAACACACCCGGTGCCGTGTGGTACCCATCGACGATCTGCGTTTTTGGCGCAGCCCAATCTGCAAAGCTCTGCGGGTCAGCCTGAAACCAGAAGATTTTCCCGTGTGCTTTGGACAGAGGTCCTTCGACCGAGATCCTTTTGCGAACATCTTTCAGAATGCTGTCCACGCCATCGGTCTTTGCGCCATCGATCACGACAACGCCGCGGGCTCGTGAACTGGCCAGATGGATCATTGCCCGCGCCAGCGCCTTGGCGCGCGGCAAAAACACAATGGCATCCTGACAGGGGCCGTCTGTTTCTGGCACCGTGTCAAAGCCCTGCGCAGCAAAATGGTCGTGAAAAGGTTTGAACGGTTGCACCACCTGCGCTTCATTGGGAAGCGCCGACAGATCATGGGCCGGAACAGGGCAGATCACGCTAAGGGGCGACGACAGCGACAGGCCGTTCTGCAATGCAAGTTCCAAGCGAGGGGACATGGGCAATTCCGGCAAATATGGGTGAGTGTCAGGCAAAAAGCCCTATTCTTCGCGTTCCATGGTGCATTGCAGCGGGTGCTGGTGCCTGCGGGCGAAATCCATGACCTGGCCTACTTTGGTCTCGGCAATCTCATGGCTGAAGACCCCGACGACGGCCACACCTTTTTTATGCACGGTCAGCATGATCTCGAACGCTTCTGCATGGGTCATGCCGAAGAAACGTTCCAGAACATGAACCACGAATTCCATCGGCGTGTAATCGTCGTTCAGCAACAGCACCTTGTACAAAGGCGGACGCTTGGTTTTTGGGCGCGTCTGCACCAGAACGGACGCGTCGCTGTCGTCGTCCGGTTCGTCAGACATCATCCAGGTCTTTTCCAGCATCGTAGGCAACTGTCCGATTCAGTTTTGGGGTTTATCTTCGCGCTTATATAACGTCGGGATGGCCGGTGAAAAGAGCAAGCGGACGTAAACGAGATGACTGACAAGCTGACGACAATCGGTTTCGATGCGGATGATACTCTGTGGCACAATGAGCGTTTTTTTCAGCTGACGCAGGCGCATTTTGCTGAATTGCTGGCCGAGCATGCCGACCGGGACCATCTGATGGAGCGGCTTCTGGCGGCCGAAAAGCGCAACATTCGACATTATGGCTATGGTATCAAGGGCTTTGTCCTATCGATGATCGAAACCGCGATCGAGGTCACGGACGACCGTGTTCCGGCCTCGGTCATTCGCCAATTGATCGAAGCCGGCCAAGAGATGCTGGCCTATCCGATCGAGCTGTTGCCCCATGCCCGCGACGCGGTGGAAGGCATGACCGGCTTGTGTCGGGTTGTCTTGATCACCAAAGGGGACCTGATCGACCAGGAACGCAAACTGGCCCAGTCGGGTCTGGGCGATCTGTTCGACGCGGTGGAAATCGTGTCTGAAAAGACCCCTGACACTTACCGGTCGATATTTGAGCGGCATGGCGATGGCCCGACGAGCGCGATGATGGTTGGCAATTCCATGCGATCTGACGTCGTGGCTCCGATTCAGGCAGGAAGCTGGGGGGTTCATGTCCCGCACGGCCTGATCTGGGAGGTGGAGCATGCTGAAGCCCCGGTCGACAGTCCCCGATTTCGGGAGTTGAGGGATTTGGGCGGTCTGGCCGATCTGGTGCAGAGCCTGAAGTGATGTTGCCTTTTGGCCGCAGTTCCACGAAAACCCTGCCGGGCGTTGACCAAGTTCTGCCTCAATCGCGCATCTGGTGGGCTTTGGGCGGCATCTGTCTAGATATAGCCCTGTTCGGGCGGCCTGACGAAACCGCGAAAAGCTCAGCTTTCGGTTTATTTCACCAAGTCTCTGTGATAGTCTGTACGATAATAAAACAAAATTTGCTGACCGGGAAAACCCGGCGGCGCGAGGCAGACAGAGGCAATAATCGTGCAGATTCGGCGGACAGTTCCGGCCCGAATGGGCTTTCTTCTCATAGTGTTGCTATGTGTTCTGGCGTTTGCGCCGCTCAGGTCCATGGCGGCACCTTACGCGGCGATGGTGATTGATGCCCGAACCGGAGAGGTTCTGCATTCGCGCAATGCTGACACAAGACTTCACCCGGCATCGCTGACCAAGATGATGACGCTTTATATCGCGTTCGAAGCGGTGCGGAACGGTGAGATCACGCTGGATACCCCGGTTCGGATCACCAAAAAGGCAGCAGCCGAGCCGCCATCGAAGCTGGGGCTGCGCGCCGGTCAGACGATTGCTTTTCGCTATCTGATCCGCGCGGCTGCCGTGAAATCGGCCAATGATGCCGCCACGGCCATCGGCATTGCCATCAGCGGATCCGAGGCAGCTTTTGCGCGGCGCATGACGCGAACCGCCAAGGCGATGGGGATGAGCCGCACGACCTTCAAGAACGCCCATGGTTTGACCGAAGCGGGACATCTTTCGACCGCACGTGACATGACCACGCTGGGCCGGCATCTGTTGTATGACTATCCGCAATACTACAATCTGTTCTCGCGCCAATCGACCTATGCAGGGATCAAAACCGTTCCCAACACCAACCGCCGCCTGCTGGCGGCCTACAAGGGCGCCGACGGCATCAAAACCGGGTACACCCGTGCGGCGGGGTTCAATCTTGTGGCATCGGCAAAGCGCAAGGATGAACGCATCATCGCCACCGTTTTCGGCGGAAAGTCCGGCGCCTCTCGGAATGCCAAGGTTGCCGAGCTTCTGGATTTGGGCTTCCGCCGCGCCCCGTCGCGTGCGCCCATTCGCAAACCTGCCCGACCGGCGTATGCTGGAAATACCGGATTGGGTGTCGGGACGCAGGTCGCCAGCGTGAGCGGCGCGCCAAAATCCAGTTTGCGCCCGGTTCGGCGCCCGACCGCGGCAACGCAAGTCGCAAGCGCGGTTGCAGCGGCGGCTGACGAGAATCGCGACAGCATTACCAGCGCGATCGCGGCGGCCATTGCAGAGGCGGATATCGCGCCAACTGCACCGCCTGTGGAAACATCCGATACCCGTCCGGCATTGCGCCCCGAAAATCTGGTTCTGGCTTCGACGGATTCCACGAAACAGCCAGAGCCTGAGCAGGAGGTTGTCACTCGGTTGTCTTCGTCAGGTGGGCACCTGTGGGGGGTCAATGTGGGTCGCTATACCACGCGGTATGAGGCCGAGAAGGTTTTGCTGAAAACCGCATTGTCGGAAATGACCACTCTGGAAGGCACGCTGCGCAAGGTGAACCAAAGCGCGCGCGGGTTTGACGCAACCTTTCAGGGCATGACCCGCGAACAGGCGGATCTGGCCTGTCGCCGTTTGCAGGCCCGCAACGTCACCTGTTTCATGATCGGGCCATCATAAGGTTCGGCATTTTCTCTCCTGAACGGGTCTGGGCTGCGGTTTTCCGCAGCCCTTTTTTCAGTCGAAAACGTGACCGTGCTGGTATTGTTCATCCTGCCCGGCGGCAGCCGTCAGGGCGGCGACGTTGTCCTTGGTGAAGAACCCGTCGTATTTGTGACACCGCTCGATATACTCGGTAATCAGCAGGGTGTGCTTGGAGTGTTTCGAAAAGATCTGTTTCAGGTTCGGGTCGTCTTTGCACTCACCCACCACATGGGCCAGGAACGGCACACCCTTGTCCTTCAGGGTGTTCACCACGAAATCGACGTTCTTTTCCCCGGCGCCGTGATCGCCATCCTGAATCTCGATCGCCATGTGGTGCAGGCGACGGCCAAAATTGCGCACGAAATCTTCGGTCGGCATCGGCAGTTTGGCGAAGGAGTTGACGAAGGATGGCGTGTTGTTTGCGGTGAATACCTTGGCCGGAGACTTTTTGTCATCGTCTACATTGCCGTTGCGGTTCACGTTGGTCGATGAGTTCATGTCGAATATGTTGTAAGCGCCCCAGAAATAGTAGGGCACCATGGTCAGGAACTCGAGAATCGCATCCTCGCGCTCGCCCGCCAGCACCCGCGTCGCAAGATGGTCGATTCCCAGCATCAGCGGGGCGATCCTGCTTTCGGTTCCAAAGGCGGCGGCCTGTTCCAGGCGGGCCTGTTCCGTATCGCTCAGCAACACGCGATCCCCAAGGCCCAGACTGTCGGTATCGTTAAAGTCGTGGGTCGAATACCCGACGCGGTTGCAGGTGAAATCGGACGGGGTGGTGAATCGGAACCCGTCTGATGTGTAGAACGGGTTTTCGGTGTCGCCGGAATACTCGAAGCGTATGTTCTGATCCTCAAGTGCTCGGGTCAGCGCGTCCAGATCACAGGCAGCGAAAACCTCACCTACGTAACGCGTCTGAGGATTGTTGCGCGCAAGCGGGTACATGCGGTTGATGCGGGGGATGAAATCTTCAAACCCGGGGCTGAGCGGGGCCATCAGGATCAGCGCGGGATAGTCGGGATGTGAATGCAGTACCGAAAACCTGTGGGTCTGCCCCAGATAGCTGGCGGTGTGTCGATACGGCGTCATCACGTAAAGCTCGACCATTGTGTCGAACACCGCGTCGGGTTCAACCTGAATGATGATGGCCTTCATTGCGCCGACCTGGTCCGCAATGCCCGAGCTTGTCCGGCGTTCGTAAATCTTCGGAAGGTATTCATTGAAGAAGTCCGAGTTCTTTTTGTCGCCCCGGGGCTGATAAGACATCAGATCAAATGACATTCCACGACCTCCTTGCACTTGCCCGCTGCGGGTCAAGGCATTGTTTGAAATTGTAGTATTCAGAATATGCGTTTGCCCGCCATGCTAGGCGCTGACGCCTGTACGGGCAACAGTCGTGAATTTGGGTTGCCGACGTTAACCCATGATGTTCAGCGGGTGAATTTCGTGACCTCGACACCGCCCCCGATCAGGCTTTCGCGAACAGAACGGGCGATCTGCACCGCCGTTGGTCCGTCACCATGCAGGCAAATTGTGTCGATCGATGTTTCCAGCCGCTTGCCGCTTTCGGTGATGATCGCGCCTTCGCGGACCATGTTCAGGATGCGGGGTCCTGCGACATCCGCGTCATGGATCACCGCGCCGGGCAGGCTGCGGTCAACCAATGTTCCGTCGTCATTGTAGGCGCGGTCGGCAAAAATCTCGCCCACCCATTTGCAGTCCAGCTCGCGCACGGCGTCTTCCTGTTTCGTTACGGCAAGAACCATCACGATGATGTCGGGATCGACGTCCAGCGCGCCCTGATA
This sequence comes from Ruegeria sp. HKCCA5463, assembly GCF_013034175.1. NCBI lineage: Bacteria > Pseudomonadati > Pseudomonadota > Alphaproteobacteria > Rhodobacterales > Roseobacteraceae > Ruegeria > Ruegeria sp. HKCCA5463. The sequence goes on along the minus strand of NZ_WQFL01000020.1, from coordinate 2,637 downwards.
GCAGGCCCGCGCCATATCGATATCGACCGAACACATATTGGCCAGTGCGCCGTGCAGCTTTAGATGGCGAACTCTGGTGCCAACCGCCTTGGCCATGCCCATGGCTGCGCCCAACTGATACCGCACCAGATTGCGAAGGGTGTCCTGAGACAGCTTCATGTTCCGGCGGCCAAAGCCTTGCAGGTCGGGAAACCCGGGATGCGCCCCGATGCCGACATCATTCTCGGCTGCCAGCTTCATTGTCGACGCCATTACATCCGGATCACCCGCATGAAAGCCGCAGGCAATGTTGGCCGAGGTGATGATCTTCAGAAGGCTTTCGTCGTCACCCATTTTCCACGGGCCAAAGCTTTCCCCCATATCGGCATTCAGATCGACGCTTGGCATCGGCACATCTCCTTAGTCGGTGGCAGAGATCACTCCGCTGATCAATTGGTAGGACAGCAAGTCCGGGATGTCATGGGGATCACGCACCAACGCTTCGACTTTTGAGGTCAGGCGGGTAAGATCCGCCATGAATGCTGCGTGCAATTCAGTGGCTTGCTCCATGCTGACAAATTCGAACGTGATTGCTCCGCCCGCCGGTGTCTGCGCTGCGCGGGGCATATCGCAGGGCAAAACGGTCGCGATGCGGGGATACCCTCCTGTGGTCTGGCATTCAGGCAGCAGGATGAACGGATCTCCGGTTCCGGTCATCTGGATGTCGCCCGGGGTAATAACCTCGGACAAGATGTTCAGTTGGCCAGTGGCCGCAAACCCGTCGCCGTCACTGTTGACTTGCATCCCCATCCGGTTGGCGCGTGCGCCACGATGGAATGAGGTGCGCGCAAATCGATCAAGCGTTGCGTCATCAAACAAGGACGTCTGGAAGCTGGCGACGACACGCAGAACGCCACCCGAGAAGCGTTCGGAAGGGGGCAGTTTCAAACCAGCGTCGCCTGCATCCGGGCCACAGGTCAGCCGGTCGCCCGGCTTCACAGCTCTCCCGATCCGTGCCGTCAGGTGCGCGGATCGAGATCCCAGAAAAACCTCTGAATCGATACCGCCTCCCAAATGAAGATAGCCGTAATTGCCTTGCAGAAGCGCACCGATGACCAGCCGTTGTCCGGGTTCGAGGTGATGCGAGGCATTCCAGGCCACGGGGCTGCCATCAATGCTGGCCTGCATCCGCGCACCGGTCAATGCGATGCGCATGCTCTGTGTGGCCTCGAACGTGCCACCCATTCCGGCCATTTCCAGCGCAGCAAGTTCCGGGCTCTGGCCCAGCAATGCGGCGCCTTCATGAAGGGCCAGTGTGTCGACGGCCCCGGACCGGGAAAGGCCTTGGTCCAGATAACTTGTGCGCCCCTGATCCTGGATGGTGCAAGCCGGGCCGATCTGGTGAACGATCAGGCTCATGGCGCAATCTCCTCGCAAGTTGCTCCGCCGGTGCCATCTTCGTTTTGGGCTCTGATATGTTCCAGGTCTTCGCGGGAAACGGGTTCGAATATCAGTTCATCCCCAGGCTTGAGGGCGAATGCCTCGGTCGTCTCGGGCCGGAAACACCGAAATGCCGTTTGCCCGACATGCCGCCACCCGGTTGGCGTCGGCCCGGAAAACAGGACAAACTGCGATATTGCAAGAACCAGAGCGCCTTCGGGGACCATGGGGGTCAGGTTTTGCAGCCGCGGAATGTTGAACTCGGGGGGCAATGGCCCAAGGTAGGGTTGCCCGGGGGCGAACCCTATCGTCAAAACCCGCACGCGGGACTGGCCAAGCCGCCGTATCGCTTCTTCCGGCGCGAGACCGGCAGCAGCAGCGGCATCGTCCAGCTGGGGCGCAAGGTCAGTGCCATAGACCGTCGGAATTCGCCACAGCCTGCGGCCTGTTGGAAGTGGTGTGCTGTACCAGTCCTTTTGGTCGACGAGGTCCTGAAGCTTGTGCAGCATCTGTTGGTGGGTGGTCCGTTGCGTATCGAACCGGACATATGCCGAGGCCAGCGTGGCAGAAGACTCCGTGACCTCTTCCCATTGAAGCCGATCCAGTTCAGATCGAAAGGCCAGCGCCGCTCGGTTCGCTGTCTCAGACATCGTGTCCGCAAATGTGACAAGCGCACCGTCAAATCCGACGGTTCTGACCAGTGGGAACGTAAGGTGACGCGTCATACCTGTCTCGCTGAAGAAGCCGAAAACGAATGTCCGAGACCAGAACCCATCCCGGTGGGATGTTCAAGATAGGTGTTCAGAATGTTGGCGCGCTCAAGGTGGGGTTGGACTCATGTGGGTCGCCCCGGCATGATGCGGTTCGAAATCTGGCCTTTGAGGTTTTCAATGCAGATTCTGGCAGAGTCCCGAGTCGATTCACGGACTTGAGTCGCGCGGCCTTGTGTTCAGTGTTGCTCGATTCCCTATATATAGTAGTGCCATCTTGCGTCTTCTCGGTTGTGTCGTGGCCATCCGATGGAGAGAGCCCCGACAGACACAGGAAGGGTAAGCTCTCCAGTATTGTAACATATTGGTGTTATTTGATTAAATTGAAATTTTCAAAAAAATGCTCTGCGACGTCATTTTCTGCTTGCGGGATTTGTTTGTTATACTTAGAACCCCCTTCACCGGCGCTGCTGAGGCGGTGCTGACGGGTCGGAGAGACGGCCTGACG